>DAHVFH010000161.1 GCA_027317105.1 Cytophagales bacterium | reverse complement strand
ATTTATTTATTTACCCTAGAAGCCCCGGAAGGCATCATCCCATTAAATGATCCCTTTCTTACCAAGGTCGCCTACGGCCAACCGATCTATGTAAAGGATTTGTTCTTTTCTGGTCACGTCTCCTTGCTATTTCTACTTTTCCTGCTTGAAGAGCGCCACTTGTTAAAGTGGATACTGTTTTCTTCAACCATTATCGTGGCCGTTTTTCTTGCTTGGCAGAGAGTACATTATTCAATTGACTTGTTGGCAGCTCCAGTGATTACCTTGTCGGTTTTCCAATTTTTTAATTGGTTCAATTCCAGGGTAGTCTTTAAAATCCCCCAACAAAGAAGAATCGTTACCCAATCAGGTAATCAGCCAACCCTAAACTGCTTAAAGTAATGGGGCAACTGCTTTTACCTGGCCTTATCAACGTATTGTTAAAATTGTATTAACTTAGTGCCAACTTTCTATTAATAAGGATAAACAAAAATGGATTTGAGCGGAACTGAAGAACAGACAATCTCCAACGGGAGCAATGGCAAAAATCATCCACAAAACACTTACCCCGTTTTTCAATTACAGGAGAATTTATCTGTAGAACAAAAAGCATTTTTTATAAAAAATGGGTTTATCCATTTCAAGAATTTCATTCCAAAAGAAAAAGTACTGGAATTACTTCGCGAAGCCGAAAACATTCAAGATGAATGGGTAAGCAAGGATTTTAAGACGATTAACGGAGTACCCATAAAATATGGTACAGACGTAAATGGAAAAAAAATCGTACAGCGATTTGCTTTCATCAACCAGCATAGCCCCATGTTTGCCAACATACTAAAAGATAGTCGGTTGAAGGGATTATTTGAATTGATTGGTTCTGCCGACTGCCGAATTGGGGAATCCGAAAAAGATGGCCTAGTATTTAATCATTACATCAACACCGTAGCAAGTAATTATAGTCAGCTAGGCTGGCATACGGACGCGTTGCGCGATATTTTTCAAGGGCAAAAGATTATGCCTATGCTCAATGTGGGCATTCATCTTGATAACTCCACCACCGACAACGGTGGGCTCCGGTTGATTCCCGGCACGCACAACAAAGGCATTGGCACGATGCTGTTCAAAAAAATTTATTTCATTAGTCACAAACCCGATAAAAAAGAACTGGGCTTAAATGTAGAGGCCGGAGACTTGACCGTGCATGATGGCCGTTTGTGGCATCGTGTGGCGCGATCACCTTACACCGGGGAGCAAAGCAGAAGAAGGGTGATGTATGTGCCCATCGTAACCGGGAAACATCTTCCTCGCGATGAAAACAGTAAACCTTTGTTTTACCAGCGCCTGATTTCCATCACCAATAAATAAATGAAAGAATGGCTTTTGCTCTAATCACTGGTGCAAGTGGTGGTATCGGCTTGTGCCTGGCGCACGAATTCGCGAAACGCAAAATTGATGTTCTTTTCGTTGCCCGATCGGAAAAAAATCTTGCGGCAGCAAAAAAGGATATTATTGAAAAACACAAAGTCAAGGTCGAATTCTTAAGTCTTGATCTCTCCGTCCCCGGCAGTGCCAAATTAGTACACGACTGGATCATGAAAAACGGATTTGACGTGACTATTCTTGTAAATAATGCGGGTTACGGAATTTGGGGCAATGTTGAGAAAACTCCGATAGCGCAGCTAAGTAACATGATGCAGTTAAACATGATTACGCTTACAGAGCTTTGCCACATGATGATTCCAGAGTTAAGGAAACACCCTGAATCCTATATTTTAAATGTGGCGAGTACGGCCGCCTATCAAGCCGTGCCTACCTTGGCAACCTACGCAGCCTCTAAATCGTTCGTGGTGCTATTCACCAGGGGTTTGCGAAAAGAATTGATGGGGACCAATATTTCCGTTACCTGCCTAAGCCCGGGCGCTACTTCTACTAATTTTATAGATCGAGCGGGAATGCAAATATTAAAAGACCGCGCAGAAAAATTCAGCATGACGGCCGACCAAGTGGCAAAAACTGCTGTCAACGGAATGTTTCATCATAAATCGGAAGTCATTCCAGGTTTTACAAATTGGATTTCCGTTCAGCTTACTTATCTTTTGCCTAAAGCCCTAATTGAAACCATAGCAGCAGGTTTATACAAAACAAATCCTTAGAAGGCTTCCGTAATATTAAAGTATAAACCGTTTGACCGCCTTCCAAAGCCCGCGTCAAGACGGAGGTTAAGCTTTTCTTTTTTATCGATAGCATAGCGCAGTCCCGTTCCAAACGAAGGCTTTAGGCGCTCCAATACAAAAAGGTCTGAAGTTTTACTTCCCACCCTTCCAGTAGCCGCAAACACGACCATCCCAAAACGACCAATCAAAGGTATCCGGTGTTCAGCCTGGATGCCAATTAGATCCTTATCCGTGAATCTACCTTCGTAATATCCCCTTAGCATAGAGTTACTGCCAATGTTGGACATACTTCGCAGGGGCACGTCACCATCGTTTGTATTTAAAACAAATTGAAAGGCAAGCACCTGGCCTTTTCTAAGCAGGAAATATTTTCTGACATCAATGGCCTGCGAAGTGTAGGCGAACGAACTGCCAAAAAAGGAAGAAAAATTATTGACATAGTAAGAAAAATAAAATCCCCTACTTGGACTGAAGGCATTATTTCTGGTATCCCAGAAAGCCACAAGACCTACGCCAGAAACTAAACTGCCGAACCTTCCAGGGACAGATTCAGTATCAAAAATGCTTTTGCCTCGGGCAATACCAGAACCATATTCAAAAGAAAAAACATTTTGCGTCTCGTAGGCGAGCCCCAAAAAAAGGCTCTTATACGTTTTGCGCAGAAGCTGCGAAAAAAAGTAATACTGGCCGACCGTATAATACTCGAGGTTTCCATTTGGCGTATCGTTTCCCAAGCCCCAAAAACGATCAGGAAAATAACTTGAAGAAGCTTTTGTCTTTAGAATATAACGTTCATCATGAAAAAAAATAGAGCTTTCCAAGCCCAATACGGCCTGATGACGCAGCGTGTAAAGTCCCAAACCTTGCACATAAGAAGTACGAACGGTGTTGTCTTTGCCGAGTTTAAAATAGAAATTTCCGGCCGCCCCAAAAGCCAAGGTAGTCTCGGGTGAATAAATAACAGCAGGGAAGGCAAAAAGCTTTCTTTTTTTGCCAAGGCGATTGATGGAATCTTTTTTCTCCAGATTAATTTGAGCCTGACTTTCAAGGCTCAGAACAACCAAGCAAAAAAAAAGGAAAAGTTTAGAATAAAGGGAAATAGGCCTATTAAACACTACAAACAATATTCATGGCAAGATGCTCATTTCGTTTTTAATACGAAAACGACCTGTCCTTTGGACTTCTCTGGCGTCTTTCCGTTTGAAGTCTTTCGAATCAACGAATTTTTCATGATTTCAGATTTTAACATCTGTTCAGCCTTGAGACTAAGCCCCCGATCGGTCGTGACAATACTGGTGATTTCACCATTTGCATCACACTCAATTTCA
The DNA here is from genome assembly GCA_027317105.1 of Cytophagales bacterium. Classification (GTDB taxonomy): domain Bacteria; phylum Bacteroidota; class Bacteroidia; order Cytophagales; family Cyclobacteriaceae; genus ELB16-189. Next base: position 24,866 of record DAHVFH010000161.1, on the reverse strand, counting down.
AATACGATTCTCCCATTTTCATTATCAGGCAGCTCAGGTATTTTGGGATTGCTAGCCCATTCCCAACCCGACATTGCCAAACCAAAGCCGTCACCACCTCCTCCGCCACCGGCTTTTCCATAAAGTGCATTGGCGTCAAGCTTGCCTTCTGGGCTTCCTTTATCGCCCACTTTATCAGGATCGTCACCCTGGCTTTGGTTACTATCCCCTTTCTTCGACCCCGTGTCACCAGAATAAATAGCTTCTTTTTTTACTACAGGCTTATTCTCTGGCGCTTTCTTTGTTTCCTTTTTTGGCTCGTCTTTTTTTTCAACTTTTTCGATGGGCTTGGTTTCCAATTTCTTCTTTTCTGATTTTACGGTAACCGGACTGTTCTCATCGGAAAGCGAAGCCTCTGATTTTTCTTCTTTTATCTCCTCTTTCTGTGTTGCGGTTTTATCGGGCTGCACTTGATTATTCTCCTCCACCTTAGCCTGCTCTTTGCTGTTGTCTACTTGAGCATTCCCAACAGGAACATCGGGTTGAATATCTCCACCACCTTGATCATCAGTACCGTAATTTAACACCACCCCGTATTCAGGAGCAGGCGGGTAAGGTGCACGCCAGGAGATGAGAAATAAAAAAGACAAAAACAGACCCGCATGAAGCCCTATGGAAACCAGGAATGCAATTCTTTTATTTTTATTATCCTCCCAGCGCTCCATTTTCATTAATATTTCATTACCCAAAGCGCATCGCCATATTCAGCCTTTGAGGCATCGGCACTAGATTGAGCGGTCGCAAACGAATCAAAATCGCCAATACCAAGCCGATAAAATTTCCATTTACCAAAAGGCGGAATAATTTTACTGCTTATCCCTTTTGCACTTAATTTTTTGGCCTGATCCATAGATAAGTCACCATCAATTGAGCTAGCAATAATGACAAAATAATGACCGGTACGCTGGGTCAATGTTTCAATTGTTCCATCAACTGGCTTGGCTTTTACTTCAGCTTCCTTTTTTAATCGTTCTTCTTCGGCAAGCTTTGCTTGGCGTTCTTCTTCTGCCTTCCGGTCAGCCTCAGCTTTCACTTTGGCCAACTGCTCAAGCCTTGCCTTTTCTTGCTTGGGTTTGTACACATATCGGTAAATCATATACCCACCGACAAGCAAAACCAAAACGATAATAATGCCAATAACAACAGGTGCTTTAGAGCTGCCTTCTTCTTCGTCATCATAAACCGCATCCACAGAATCAGAATCTTCTTCTGACCCATCGTTCAAGGGCTTCGCTTCCTCTTGGGCAGGTTCTTCAACCGATTTTGAGGTCTCGTCAAGTTGAGCTAGGGGTTTATATTCAATTTCAGGAAGGCCGAAGTTATCCTCCTCATGAGGTTCTTTTTCAGCATCATCATTAGTTTTTGCCATAGTTTGGGTATTTTAACTTAATGTTAAGACAACAATAACGGAATTTCCTTGAACATAATCAACTCTAAAAACTCCAACTGGCTCCACCCAATACTTGAAATCCTCTTACCGGGTAGTTCAGATAGAGCTGGTAATTGCTGGACAATAGGTTATTAAAATTAAGAAAAAGCGAAAATTGCTTCGACACTAAATAATTGGCTTTAAAATTCAAATCCAATGCAGGATTCAGCAGAGTCATTTTTTTTCTCTCTAAATCAAGAGCTTTGATTCCTCCCTGAGCGATGAAATCAACACCCAGTAAAAGTTTGTCGTAAATATTAAAAGAGGAGTTTAGGGCCACCCGGTAAGTAGGGCGTTGGAGCGCTCCAGTTCCAAAATTATTACCCAAAAGGGAATAGCGGTTTGCAATTTGGTCAGCGATTGCAGAAGAATAGGAAAAATAATCGCCCCGCGCATTTAACTTCAAAACCTCATTGGCATAGCCTAATTCAGCAAACAGGTTCGTACGTTGTGTGCTTCCGTTGTCATAAAAAATATTGAACTTCGATTGGTTCTTGCCGGTGTCTGTTTGGTAATAATAAAGATTCTTTAGGGAGGCAAAAGAAACCCCTGTTCCGAAAGAAACTTTCCCTCCTACTTTTCCCTTCAAGCCAGCAAGAAATTCCAATGTGCGATTGGTGTTAAATAAATTTATATTAGAGTTAACCCAGACATTTTCGCGTGAAAGGGAGTGCAGCGAAACCTTATCCACATCACCTGAAAGGCTTGCGTACCCTTCTATGGAAGGAGCGAGTTGATAAGTGGCTACAAGATTTGGGTAAAAATGAAGTCCGCTTTGCTTGCCAATCGTATCATTCTCTACCACAGCATTTACGCCAACCGTCAATTGAAGTTTCTCCATTGGAGAAAATTGATAGGCAGGTTTAATTTTTAAAATCTGCCTGGCTTTAGCCGCCACCAAGGCATCTTTTCGATCCATTAAATAATAATCTGAATTGATAACTATTCTCCTGTTAGCATCAATTTTATATTGGCTAGAAAAATTCAAGTTCATCTCGTTTTCCCTTGCCGCATAATGGTCGGTAAGGTAACTGTACCCTGCCTTTAAATCGTATTTAAAATTAGAAAGTTTGGCATTTTCCAATTGACCACCTACGCTTATTATGTTATAATCTTGGCGTATAGAATTTCGATCAATCGAAAGCCCAGGTTGGTAGCCGTAAAAATAGGTCGCTGTATTTTCTACATTGGCAAAGCCGCCAAGAGCGACATGGTCATTCATCGTTTTCCCAAACACACGAAATTCGGTATGACCACTTGCTGAGTTATGGCCATCGACTGGGCCATTCATAAAGCTACGATGAAAGAACTTCATGCCATAGCTTTTGTTCTTATTCCTTTTGTTGGAAAGGTATGCTTCTGCGTAGGGGGAGGAATAATTACCAAGCCCAACACTGATGTAATTACCATAAATTTTTGCTATGGATTCAGGTTTTAGCCGCAGAGGGCGAAGCACGGGTGTATAATCAGAAACCAGAATAGGAAGATTTTTAAACTGGTAAGTGATTTCGGGTTTGATGGTCTCGCTTACTCGCGGTGGCACCTTCTCAAAATTGCGAGCTGCCGATGGCACAGTAACCTCTCTGTTTTTTACAATTTCTATTTCCACTTTCTCAATTTCGCCCTCCCCTGCTTTCTTCATCTCCTCTTGCCCTAAAATCGGTGAAGCGATAAAAACGAAAGCGGCAAGGAAGAAGCCTGTCACCCCCATTCGACATCTGATCGCTGATACCCTATTTCTTTTATCGTGTAGCGTTTTATGCATCTTTTTTAATTCTTATCCTTCCCCACGGTGTCACGCTTCACAGGTTGTTGATTTTGCTGTTCCCCCTCTTGTATTTTTTTTAACTTTTCAGAAGCTTGACTTTTCACTTCGGCGGATGGGAAATTATCAATGAGTGACAGCAGTGTAGCTTTTGCTTGAAAGGAATTATCGGTCGCCAAAAAATAATCAGCCATCAGCAAGTAGGATTTGCCAACCCACTTGGTGTACGATGAAAAGTCGGTGTTTAGGCCAAGCAACGTCTGGTAGCACTGCTTGTAATCTTTTGTGTTATAGAATATTTCGGCCAGCCGATATTTCGCTTCAGCCCCATTGTCATCTTGGGCAGCATTAATTGTGTTGAGTAATTCATCCTTTGCGGTTTCGTAATCCCCTTTTCCTATCGCTGCTTTTCCAAGAAAAAGTGAAGCCTTGTTCTGCGCACCTGCATTCACACTTCCTTTGTCCAGAATTACTTTTGCGTATTTCTCGACAGAATCATATTCATTCAGCAAATAGTACGACTCCATCAGACCACTCCATGCATTGTACTGTTCTTTTTTGTTAGTGGCTTCGGTGGCTAATGAATTGAACGAGGTTATTGATTTTTTGTAATTCCCTTGATTGAATTCTAATTCGGCTATCCGGCCAGTTACTTTGCTTGCCATCGCAAAATTTCGGTCGGGCAATAGATCATAATACAACGTCAACGCTTTGGCGAAATCTCCCAAGCGATAATAGGACTCTGCTTCATAATATTTTGCTTCGGTAAGTTGAGGACTTTCTGGATACGAACTGACAAAGCGCTCAAAGCTTTTGATCGCATTCGCGTAGTTCTGATTGAAATAAAGATTCTTGGCAGCATCCAACTCCACCCTTTCAATACCTTTGGCATCAGGGTTCGCATTCTTGTAAAGCGCCAGGTATTTATCAAACTCTCCCGACCTCGATGAAAGGTTTAATGCCTCTTGAAGAGGCAGCAATACATCTTTAGCCACTGGATGGTCTCCATAGTTTTCAATCACTTTAATATAATCCTGTGCGGTCTTATTATATTCCTTTAAGTTAAAATTCGCGGCCGCCCTGCGCACATAAGCATAGGGCGTGAATCGCGAAGAGGGATTGGCCGTTATTAATGAAGTATATCCGTTGACCGCTAAGTCATAATGGCCTTGCTCAAACTCCTGCTGTGCCAATTGGAATCTCGCCTCATCCACAAAACGCGAAGTGCTGTAATCCTTTATGACCAACCCAAGTTCCGTTCTGGCTTCAGGATACTTGCGTAAAATTCCATATATAATCCCAGACTGAAAGTGCCCATAATCCTTATCAGGCGTATTAAGTGCTATGGCCTTTCGATAATAAACCAAAGCATCTTCATACGATTTGGCTACATAATAACAGTCGGCTAATCGTAGTGTGCCATCAGCAAGGTTGGGTTGGTTGTTGGCGGATTTGGCAACAAACTCTTTAAAGCTAAAAAGGGCGCGATCGTATTGTTTCAAATTAAAATAACAATATCCTAAGCCATATCTTGTTTTCAAGAGCAATGGCAGATCTTTACTTTCTTCAACTACTTGGAGATATTTTTTTGCCGCCAGATCGTACTGCTTATCCACTGAGTAAGCCTCACCACACCAAAAGCTGGCTTCAGCGCGGTAGTCTTTATCTGTTCCATGTTGCAATGATTTTTCAAAATACTGAATCGCTTGAGCATAATCATCGTTATTGAAAACCTCAATTCCTTTCAACATGGTCGCCTTTTGATAGGCTCGCTCAACAGCAGGGGTTCGGTTAGGCAACGATTCAATATATTCTATTGCCCTGTTATAGTTATTGGCATTAACATAGGCTTGTGAAAGCAGCTCCTTTATTTCTGTTGCGTGGATGCTGTTTGGGTAAAGCTTTAATATTTTTTCAAACCCATTGATCGCCTGATCCGTTTTACCCAAGTCGTAGGAAATCTTGTCAAATTGAAAGGAAGCCTCTTCTTCTAATTTTGTATCTCCCTTGTATTTCCTCGCAATGTCAAAAGCGGTGAGGGCCATCGGCTTCTGGTTGGTTTTCAAATAAAGTTGACCGAGATAATACGATGCAAAGGATCCTACCGAATCGGGCTTAACAAAGGAATTTGTTAGGTAGTCTAATGCTTTCGCATCCTCGTCCAGCACAAAAGCAGAATAGCCTGCCCTTAGCAAAACGCTTTTGGCGGCTGTCTTTTCGTTCTCCTTCAAATATTGATCATAGCCGGCTAGCGCACTTTTGTAGTTCCCTTTCTTGTAGTATGCCTCGGCTGCCAACAAGGCAATTTCCTCCGCATTAGAAAGATCCTCGCGCGTGCTCACGGAAGTGGCATAGGCGATCAGCGCATCATAATCCTTTTGTTTATAATATACGTTGGCTACAAGGTATGGCACAATAGCCGCGTATGATCTGGCCGATTCCGCACGCTTTAGGTCTGTCAGTGCATCTGTATAGTCAGCCTGGCTATATTCCACAAACCCAGCATAATAACTGGCGGCAGGGCCGTACTGACCACCTTGTGTTTTTATAAAGTTGAATTGGTCAAGCGCGTCTTTTAAAATCTTTTGACTGAACAAACTGTAACCCCATCGAAAATGAGCTTCACTTCGCTGCGAAGATGTCAGGGCATTAAAATCTGACTTGTCAAAGTAGCCCGCAGCTTTCTTGTAATTTTTTTCAGTGTAAAAGAAATTAGCCAGCTCTGAGTAGGCAACAGCGGCTTTTGGGCTGGATGGATTGTTGTCAATAAAATCCTGAAGTTGCTTTTCGGCATCGGTATGATAAAGGTTTAAGGAGCAAATACCGCGGTAATACTCGGCATCTTGCTTTTGCGTTCCTTCCCGGGGAGAGGTTGCGAGGTATTCATTAAAATTTTCGCTGGCAGCCGCATATTGATTTTGAACTATTAACTCTTCACCAGTTTTAAAAAGACGTGCTGCCCGCTGCTGCATCAACACATCTTGCGCAAACGCACTGGTGGACAGAAACAAAACAAGTAGCGGAAAACTCTTCATCCAAAGTTTCTCGTTAAAACTTATTGAAGTTGATTTTATTATGACCTTCAGTTTAAAAAATAAATCCATGCAAAAAATTTCAAAAGATAACGCATGAAAACATAGACCCAAAGGTACAAAAAAATAAAAGGGAAACGAATATACGGCAAAAAGTCAAAAAGCTACACCATCATCCGAAACACCAGCTCTTTGAGTATTTGCCCCTCCCCTTCACTGCCAGAGTTAACACCTTTAAGTTTCAGGTCAGCAGCACTGAGTAACGAAACTATTTCGAGTGCTTTGTTGGCAGGGTAACGCTGCAAGGCTGCTACGTAATCTTTGGCGGCATAGGGGCTGATCTTTAAAGCCGATGTTAGTCCCTGCGGAGACCGATCGGAAACTCCATGAGCCGCTAATACTTTACTAAAGAAAGAATACAAAAAAGCGACCATCGGGATAGCCGGATTTTTCTTGGTATTCGCTTCAAAATAAGTGGCAATCTTCGCGACCTGAAACCAGTCTTTGCTGATTAGTGCTTTTTGCAGTTCAAAAATATTATACTCGCGACTGATCCCCACCTTGGTCATCACTTCCGTGATCGTGATGGTTGCCTTCTGATCATGGCTGATCAAAACTTTATCCACCTCGTTAGCCAATCGGTTCAGGTCATTTCCCACATACTCAGCCAAAATACGGGCTGCATCTTCATCAATAGCCTGTTTCTTTAGCTTGACATACGCCACCACAAAATCAACCAATTGATTGTCGTAGGGTTTTTTAAATGTAGCGGACACGCAAAGTTTATCAGCTTTCTTGCCCAATTCTTTCCGCTTGTCTAAGGTTTTGTTTTTATGGCAGAGTACCAGCACGGTAGTGGGTGCCGGATTAGTGAGGTAATCAAGCAACATTTTAGCGCCAGTTTCCTTGTTCAAGTCGGGGATGTCCTGGGCTTCGCGCACAATCACCACCTGGCGTTCGGCCATCATCGGAAAACGTTTCGCGTTGGTGAGTATGGAGGCCATCGGAGAATCTTTCCCGTAAACCACCACCTGATTGAAACTCTTTTCGGATTCAATCAGTGCATGCTGTTCGATATAATCCGAAATCAAATCGATGTAGTAGGTTTCCTCCCCTTGCAAAAGATAAACCGGATCATATTTCCCGGTTTTGAGTTTGTCTAAAATCTTTTTTGCTGAAGCATCCATTAGCGAATTTTTTTTCCTGCTAAATTAAAAGCGGTCACCGCGCCTGTCAAGGCACCAAACAAATGAGCCTCCCACGAAATACGAGGATCTGAAGGAAATATTCCATACAACATCCCGCTTCCATAAAAGAACATGATCACGATAGAGATCGTCAGTGATAAAAAATCCTGACGAAGGATACCAAATAAAATTAAAAAGGCCGCGAGACCATAAATTAATCCACTCGCTCCGATGTGGTAGGATAAACGTGGGCTCAGTAACCAAACCAAAATATTGGTGATAAAGTAACACCGAAAAAAAACAATGCCGCCAATCCGGTCATAAAAGAAATACAGCAAGGTTCCCAGGAAAAGCAATGGGAAGGTATTGGACACTAAATGCCCTAGGCTGCCATGGATCATTGGCGCAAAAAAGATTCCGAGAAGACCATGGAGGGTGCGGGGGTAAATTCCAAGAAATCCTAAATCAACTCCAAAATAAAATTCGAAGCTAAAAACAAACCACATAATAAAAACCAATCGGAAGGGCACAACGGAACTTCCAAAGATCTGGGTTTCTCGTGTTGGCATTTAATTGATTGAGGGGTCTTTGATCATCGGCAACTTCACATAAAGCGCCTCTGCATCACCAATTGTTTTCATCCCTAAAAGGCCACCCGAGGATTGGGCGATCTTTAACGCTAATGCACAAAGACTGTGATAATATTGAAGGGCAAAATCGTTTTTTAGTTTTGGGAGTAAGCTATTCAATTGAGAAAGTTCTTTCTCAATTAGCAAATTGCGTTTGGCGACTTCACTGGGATAACTTTGCAAAAGGATCTTTAACTTATCTTCAAAGTCTGTTTCTACTTCTTCATAAAATCCCTTCAACTCAAAATTCCCGTATTTCTGTCTTTTCTTTGCCTGTACAATTCCTTCTTGAATCTCCTTGCGGTCAATATCACCATCTGCGCCCGCGATAAGGATAGACACCAAAATAGGTGCTTTATATACCAACTCTTGCTCAATTTGTGAAAGGCTATTAAACACCGAAATCATTTCATTAAAAAATTATATTCTGTAAAAGTGATTTAATTAGCGTAAATTTTAAAACTTTAGACTCTAAATATACTTTCAAATTAGCTATTCTTTTACCTATGTACGAAAAAGAGCCAATTAAAATATTCGTAGTCGAGGATGATCCCACCTACACCAAATTCCTCCGCTACGTGTTGAGTCTGGATCCCGACTTTGAAACCGAGTTTTTTTCAAATGGGAAGGACTGCGTTAGTCATCTCCACAAAAAACCGGCCGTGATCACACTGGATTACAGCTTACCTGACATGCCTGGTGAAAAGGTATTGAAAGCAATCCGAGAATTTGACCCTGATATTAGCGTGATCATTATTTCGGCACAGGAAAAAATAGGGACTGCCGTAGATCTGCTCAAGCTCGGAGCATTCGATTATATCACTAAGGATGAAGAGGCCAAAGATCGGATTTTAAACAGCATCAAGAATGCAAGAAACAAATCATTTTTGATCCGTGAAATCGGCCGGCTGAAAGAAGAAATTTCCGCAAAGTATGAATTTGAAAAGAGCATTATCGGCAGCAGCGAAGCAATAAAAAAAGTATTCGCCCTTTTAGAAAAAGCGGTAAAAACACAAATCACTGTTTCGATCACTGGAGAAACGGGAACCGGAAAAGAACTCGTGGCCAAGGCTATTCATTACAACTCAAAACGAAAAGACAAACCTTTTATTGCTGTCAATCTGGCGGCCATTCCTCGGGACCTCGTTGAAAGCGAATTGTTTGGGCATGAGAAAGGAGCTTTCACCGGTGCGGCAAATCGGAGAATTGGGAAATTTGAAGAAGCCGAAGGAGGAACTATTTTTCTCGATGAAATTGGAGAAATGGAAATTAGTCTCCAAGCTAAATTGCTCCGGGTTCTACAAGAAAAAGAAATTACCCGAATTGGTAGCAACCAGGTTGTTAAATTGGATGTGCGAGTGATTGTAGCCACCCACCGCAACTTAGCCGAAGAAGCTAAAGTTGGTAGATTTCGTGAAGACCTGTACTATCGACTTTTGGGCTTGCCTGTGCACCTTCCTCCGCTGCGTGACCGCGGCCAAGACACCATTATCCTCGCCAGGTATTTTCTCGATCAATTCAGTAAGGAGAACCAATTGAACAAATTCAAGATCTCACCCGAAGCGCAAAATAAATTATTGGCTTACCCTTTTCCAGGCAACATCCGTGAATTGAAATCGGTAGTAGAACTTTCAGCTGTGATGGCAGAAGATCACAACATTTCAGATCGAGATATCAACTTCCACAGCGCTACTGGTGAAGAGGCCCTGCTCCTTCGCGAAATGAGCCTGCAAGAATACACGTATCGTATTATTCGTAATTACCTGGACAAAAACGACAACAATGTTCTGGAGGTGGCACGAAAACTTGATATTGGCAAATCGTCAATTTATCGATATTTGAAAGAAATGGAGCAAGCGGGAATTTAATGAAAACGCTAAAGACCTATGTAAAACGAGGGGGCTTTTTCAAAGCCGTGGTGGAAGATGGTTCGGATATTATTTTCATTGTCGATTACAGAGGGGATATCCTTTACCATAATCCTTCGGTGCAAGAAACATTAGGGTATGGCCCCAATCGGCTAGTCGGAAAAAATTTTTTCGACTTCATTCTTCCCGATAGCCTGGCCGTTTTTAAAAAAGCGTATCAATTAAGTACACGAAAAAAATTCAATGAGTCAGTTGAATTTCAATTTTTGTGTAAGGACAAATCGTATAAATATCTTGAGTTCAATTCAATCAACCTTTTTCAAAAAGAGAAAATCAAAGGCTTAATCCTTGACTGCCGCGATATTGCACAACGCAAGGAAGATGCTGAAGAATTGCTGCGGGCGCAGAAAGCAAAAGAAAATTTCTTAGCAAACATTAGTCACGAAATCCGAACACCCATTAACGGGATCGCTGGAATGGTTTCTCTGCTAAGTCAACATCCAAGTGCGCAAGAACAAGTTTCTTACCTTCATGCCATACAGAGTGCTGCAGACAATCTTAAGGTGATTATCAACGATATTTTGGATCTTGCCTCAATCGAATCGGGTAAATTAAAATTTGAAAAAATAGGGTTTAATTTAAATGACCTGCTTAATTCATTGATAAACACATTTTCATTCCAAGCCACAGAGAAAAAATTAAATTTAAATTACAACCTGGAGGAGGATGCCAATAAAATATTTATTGGTGACCCGGTTCGGCTAAATCAGATTTTGTTGAATCTGCTCAGCAATGCCATTAAATTTACCCAGCACGGTGCAATTTTAGTCAGTTGCAAAGTGAAGAGAAAAGAAAGACGAAAATATTTACTGGCGTTTGAAGTGCGAGATACCGGCATCGGAATTCCGCAAGCAAAGCTCAAAACCATTTTCGAAAGCTTTAGTCAGGCAGATGCCAGCGTAACAAGAAAATATGGAGGCACGGGCCTCGGTCTAACGATAGCAAAGCAGTTGGTCGAATTGCAGTATGGATCAATTGGGGTAAAAAGTGAAGAAAAAGTTGGATCAACATTTAGTTTTACAATTCCATACGAGTTAGGAAGCTCCGACAACATTAAAGGGCATTTAGCAAAGAGTTCTCCATTTTCTAAAAAAACACTTCGAGACCTGTCTATTTTACTGGTAGAGGACAACGATATCAATCGGCTTTACGCGACCAGCATTCTAAAAATATGGGATTGCAAAATAGAAATTGCTGAAAACGGATTTATTGCGGTAGAAAAGGTCAAAGCCAACACTTATGACATTGTGCTGATGGACATCCAAATGCCCGTGATGGATGGGTTTGAAGCGACCCGTATAATTCGGGCTGGTGCCAGCCCGAAAAGCCAGGTGCCAATCATCGCGCTGACCGCCAACGCCACCCGTAAGGATATTGAACAATGTCTTGCCAATGGAATGAATGATTGCCTACCAAAGCCTTTCACTCCAGAGGAATTGTATGCCAAACTAATTCTTTTTAGGACAGGATTAAGTAAAAATAGTTTACTTCCCGAAAAAAAAACTTCCCCTAAAAAAAATATTGATTTAGCCTACTTAAAAAATGTTTCCAATAACGATCCGAAATTCATCGATGATATGCTTTCCGCTTTCGTAGAATCGCTTCCAATTTCGATAAAGGAAATCACTTCAAATATGAAAAGCAGAAATTGGGTGGGTTTAACACAAGCTGTTCATAAACTAAAGCCCTCATTCACACTGATAGGAATGCATGCTGCGCGCGAGAAAGCCATGGCTCTGGAACAACTTGCCAAACAGCAAGAAGAAACCGATGCCATTATTGTCATGGCCAACGAAATTTGTGAAGAACTCAAAGAAGTGCTTGAGGAACTTCATCAGTTGAAGTCAAATTGAATTAATTTTGGCATCATATTTTTTTACCGCGTATTCAAGATCCGCAAAACCGTAATGAACGATATTTCGACTGGGCCAATGTGCTGGATCATGGTCGCTTTTTGATTGTTGCCACTTGGTGGCGAAACTAAACCTTGTGCAAAACCAGCGCTAGAGATTGCGAAGATCGCACCAATAGTCAAGTTTTTCATGAATCTGGGGTTTGGTAGAAAGTTGTAAAACTTTAACGGACTACTACCCGTTTAGGATTCACCCTAAAGAAGTATTTTCCTTTATTACTTTGCTATCGAGGTCTTTGGTAAAAAAACCCGCAGTGAAGCGGGCTGAATCCTTACCTCAAAGTGATTGGCAGGGCTCATGGCTTCTCCATCGATATGATAGGCCATTACCTTGTTTAATTTAATTGTTAATCGGTCTGTTTTCACAATGTCAACAAATTTTGATTTGGCCAAATTTCCAGCAAACATTCTTCCAGCAAAACCCGGAGCATGAATCATTGGCACTTTTTTAAGGAAACATACGTCAATTAATTGGTCACAAACCGAGGCCTGCGGGGCCACCCTTGCATTATTTCCAAATTGAGAAGAATTCGCCAAGGCAATAATAAATGGATTGACAACTAAGGTTTTTTGGTTAATTGAAATTTCAGCCTCAAAGGGTTTGAAGTTTATAAATTCCTTGAGGACAAGTTTGGAGTAACCTGCCAAACCTCGCTTTTCTTTTTTCGCAAATAAAGAGGCAATGTGTCCATCAAAGCCTATCCCGGCTACATTAACTGACAATTTACCATTCACTATCATCGTATCGATCAATTGTTCCTGATGGTTGCGTAGAATTCCAAGTGATTTTTTAAAAGACATGGGTATACCCAGGTGTCTTGCCAACCCGTTTCCCGATCCTTTTGGCAAAATGCCCATGACAGCACGTGATCCAATTAAACCTTGTGCAACCTCGTTTACAGTACCGTCACCGCCCACGGCAAACACAAAATCGATTTGTTCGCGCACAGCATTTCGAGCAAGTTGGATAGCGTGTCCCTGGTTTTGTGTGAACTCTAAAATGCTTTCGATATTTAAACTTTTACATTCATCTATAATCCTCCCTTCTACATTGGCGTTGTATCCACCACCTGAATATTTATTTACAATAAAAAGCGCGTTTTTTAGCTTTGGCATAATGATCTCTAACTAAACTTGATCGAGCGGAAGAATTAACTTTATTTGTATTTGAATTCAAACCTAACCGAATTCCTAAAGCCGAACAAGGCAAAGTTTTTATGGCCGATTACACATCGCGAAAAATTAAGTTTAAAGCTTGGGATCAGGAACATAAGCTACTGATGCGCCTGAATAGCATTGAGTGTAGCAAGGGCGAATTGATCAAAAAGGGCCACATCTTACTGCAGTTTACTGGACTCCTTGATAAAGCGGGCGAAGAGATTTATGACATGGATGTACTTTTCATCTCGTTAGACAAATACATTGTATTTTGGAATGAAGTAAAAAATGGTTGGTATCACTCTCCGCTGTCAAACCAGGAAAACCAGTCACCCTTCTTAAAGAAGGATGCCGAACGAATGAAGCGATTCGGCAATTATTTCGAGCTCTCGAAAGAGGGTCTAGAATTTAAAAAGACTATTTTTTAAGTTTGGATTCGATATAGGCCACCGCTTGCCCGATGGTTTGCAAATTTTCAGCATCGTCATCTGGAATTTTCACGTCAAAAGTTTGTTCAAATTCCATCACTAATTCGGCATAGTCCAGGGAATCGATTCCTAAATCTCTAATAAAGCTGGCATCCGTAGTAATTTGAGATTCAGGGATTCCTAATTTCTCAATAAGTATGGCACTAATTTTTTGTTTTACGTCTTGCATGAAAACTTCAATTTTTCAAAGCTAATCCTTTTCAGGTTTTCCGCCAAAAGTATAAACAATGCTGCCCAACCTGTTCCTGTTTGCCAATAACAATCCTAAGCGGATCCACTATTTTTTTAGCTTCAATCTAGAAGCGAAGCAAAAACTCCGTTCCTTCGCCCAAATTTGACCTTACCGTAATCTGTCCTCCGTGTTGCCTCATAATCTGCCTGGAGAGGCTTAAGCCAATTCCAGACCCTGTCTTTTTTGTAGTAAAAAAGGGCACGAAAATGCGTTCCAAAGCATCTGAATCAATCCCATTGCCATTATCTTTTACAGAAATAATGAGATGACCTTCGTTGGTATGTGCCGATAATTTTATCAGCTTATCCGGTTGACTATCGAAGGCCTGGATCGCATTTTTAATTAAATTGATCATGACCTGCTCAATCATTGTTTTGTCAGCTTGAATAACCAGATCGCTCGATTGAACCGCTACAGAAATAACAATCCCATGATCAGCCAATTCCTTTTTATGAAGCACGGCTATTTCTTCCAACAAATCCTTCACAACCACTTCAGTCAAATTAGGCTTTAGAACATGGGTCAGGTTCCGAAACTCCTTTACGAATTTGATCAATCCGGCACTCCGCTTACCGATGGTCTGCACCGACAAATGCATATCTTCTGCTTCTTCCTTTTTCAATATCAAATCCAAATTTTTAAGTTTTGCATCCAGTTCCTCTTCTACCATTCCAGCCAAAGATGAGATTGGAGTTACTGAATTCATAATTTCATGCGTTAGCACGCGAACCAAATTTTGCCATGCTTCCATTTCTTTCTCTTCCAGCTCACTTTGAATGTTACTCATCGATATGAGTTTCATTACTTCTCCTCGCAGGGTAAGTTCAATGGCATACAATGAAAGGTAGAGCGTTTCATCGCCCAATTTTAACCGAAGTAGTTCGCGGCCCCCAGTCTTCAATTTCAAAAACGAATCTACCAATGAATTGTCTACTGCCCTCAAGTCATCAAGGTTATCCACCTTATCGACCCGGAGTAAGTTTTTTGCAGTCGTATTTATAATCTGAATGGCCCCTGCATTGTTAAAGGTGAGAATGCCAATGCCCACATGCTGAACAATGTTTTTAAAAAACTGGGCTACATCATCGAATTTAATAGGCGCATCGAGCGGAGGAATTTTTTCATTCTGTCTATCGTCCTGAGGCTCTTTTGGTTGCTCGACTAGGGTCATCAATTTAATGGTTTGAAAACCGATCGCAACGAGAAGCACAAGAACAACAGTAAAACTGAATTTGGTGCCCATGGAATAACCCAATACAAACACAGAAGCTGCCAGAATCGCAAGCCTGGTGAATAAAGGCGAGCGCCAATTAAAGTCCATACTTTTCCATCCTGCGATACAGCGAGGCGCGAGTTAATCCGAGTTCTTCGGCAGCCTTAGAAATATTTCCACCGTGCAATTGAATGGCCTTTACCACAGCCGATTTCTCCACCTCATCAAGGTTTAATGTATCCGCGGCAACACTTTCGTTTCCTCTACGGCTAAACAAGAAGTCGCTTTCTTGCAGGGTGTTGGAGTCAGCCATGATCACTGCCCGCTCGATGGAATGTTGCAGTTCACGCACATTGCCAGGCCATGGATATTTTTTCAACTTAGCCATAGCCTCATTGCTAATCGATAATATTTCTTTGTGGTATTTCTTTGAATAGTAATTTAAGAAGTGAACCGCCAGCAACGGGATATCATCGATGCGATCGCATAACGGAGGAATGTTAATCTCCACCGTATTGATACGATACAAAAGATCCTGCCTGAATTTCCCCTCTTGCACCATTTGGTGCAAGGGCATATTGGTAGCGCAGATCAACCGTATGTTTACGTCAAGGGATTGATTCGCACCAACCCTTGTCACCTGTCGGGACTGCAAGGCACTTAGTAACTTACTTTGAAGACTCATGCTCAAGTTGCCAATTTCATCAAGAAAAAGTGTGCCATTGTTGGCCAACTCAAATCGTCCAGGCCGATCCTCTCGTGCGTCAGTAAATGCTCCTTTCTTGTGGCCAAACAATTCACTTTCAAAAAGTGTTTCCGTGATGGCGCCCATGTCTACGGCTACAAAGGAGTTATCCTTGCGCAGCGAGTTTTGATGAATGGCCCTGGCAACCAATTCTTTGCCTGTTCCATTTTCACCAAGAATCAACACATTCGCATCAGTTGTTGCTACTTTATCGATCAACGTAAAAACCCCTTTTAATGAAGCACTTTGGCCGATCATATCGCGAAAGGGTTGGCTAATCTGTTCTTCTAACATTTGCTTAGCCTTGCGTAATTTATCTACCTCATTGTAGGACTTTTTAAGTTTGATTGCTGTTGAAATGGTAGCTATAAGTTTTTCATTCTGCCACGGTTTCAAAATAAAATCAGTTGCTCCTTCTTTTAAGGCGCGGACGGCCATCTCCACATCGCCAAAGGCTGTAATCATAATGACAACGGCCTCCGGATCTCTTTCTTTGATCTGCTTAAGCCACTCGAAACCCTCTTTGCCACTTGTAGTGTCCTTGCTAAAATTCATATCTAACAAGATCACGTCATACGTATCGTTGTTTAGCAGGAAAGGAATCTTATTTGGATTTTTTTCAATAATGACTTGATGGCTTGATTTTTTCAACAACATTTTGGCTGCCAACAAAACATCCTCATCGTCATCAATCATTAATATTTTACCGTTCTGGTTCACAAGTTTGGGTTTAAGAAATTATTAATAATAGGAAAAATTATGCCAATTGAATGGATGCTAAAATGCCTGTTTTACCGATCGAATACTGTTCAGTTTCATACAAAGATGTCCAAAATTGAACAGAGAAGGAAATGCTAAATGCTGGTCTTGAAAGGTTTACTCCTTTAAATTATCGACAGAGAATTCAAAAATGGCAACTTTTCCATTATCACTAACCAAGAAAATCCTTTCGTCTGAAACAAGCGCAAATCTGGCGTCTGCTATTTTCATTGTGCGATTTTTCTCAGAATATAAATCATAAAAAACAATCTTTCCAGGCTGGATAAAATAAAGCTCTTCCCCATAGAATCCAAAGTTAAATGACGTAGTCTTAATTTGGTTTACCTTTTTACCTACCATATTATAGATTTCGATTCCAGCATTTTTGTCAAGTAAAAATATTAGATTCTGATACTCTCGCAAGTAGCGGTATTCGTGGGTACTATCAAATTGCGCGGAGTCAAGATAAAATTCGGTCAAGACCTGATTCGTAACCGAATTGACTTTTTTAATAGAAAAGTCAGCACCATCTAACACTAATAATTTATTGTCGTTGGTAGGGCAAGCGAGCAAGGGTTTAATAGCGATGGAAGGATCCAGATGAAGTATTTCAGGGTTTTGTAAATGGTGATCGAAAATAGTGCATTGTTGCACTAGTTGATCGTAGAGAAAAATCTTTGGATGATACCAAGGCTCAATTAATGCAGGCGATTTCTCCCTCTTTAATTCGGCTAAGACTTTTCCATTTAGATCGTATTTCTTGATCAGGCCGTTTTTAAAAACCAAAAAAAAATTACCAAGTCGGTCTACCGCAACATTTTCAATTTTTCCAGGCCGAAACTCAATGATCTTTTTTGCGTTTTGAGCATACCCGATGCGACATGCTAAAAGAACCAAAAGAAGTCCATGAAAGGAAAATGATTTTAGGATACGCAGTTTCACGATCATGGATTGAAAGTTCTTAGGGCTACAGATTGGCCATTAAAAACGGCATAGGTATTAAAATTCACCCACTCACCTAAATTAATGTATCGGCTATTGTCGTTCACCTTCAAGTCTAAGGGCAAATGCCGATGACCAAAAACATAAAAGTCATGATGTTCCTTCAATTCTAACGCTTTACAAAAAGCAAAAAGAAACTCATTTTCTTCTCCGTTAAATTTTCCTAGCCTTTTATTATTTGCAATTCTACTTTTTTGGCTCCAAATTTTCGCTATGGCGATACCCAAATTAGGATGGAACCTTGCGAAGAGCCACTGGCAAAGGCCACTGTTAAAAAAACGTTTCAGTAATTTGTAGGTGAAATCACCCTGGCCTAACCCATCGCCATGGCCGACCAGAAGTTTTTTCTCATTGACAATTAGAGCCTGGGGCTCTCGATAAATCACAATACCCATTTCTTTTTCAAAATAATCAAACATCCACATGTCATGGTTGCCCGTAAAAAAATAAATAGGCAACCCTCCATCACGAAGTTCAGCTAACTTTCCTTGAAGGCGAATAAACCCTTTTGGAATGGCCTGTTTATACTCAAACCAAAAATCAAAAATATCCCCTAAAAGGTAAATGGAATGGGCATCGTGACGAACTTGCTCAAGCCAAGCCACGATTTTTCGTTCGCGGATCAAACTCGAATCCTGATTGGGCACACCTAAATGAAAATCAGAAGCAAAATAAATTTTTTTCCCTTCAGGTAGGTTGACTTGCATAAGGTTAAAAATAAAAAAAACCTGGCTAGTTTTAATCAAGCCAGGCTCAATAACATTAAAGAATCATTCTTTGGTTGCTGGCTCTTCCTTTATAGCCTCTGCGGTTCCCTTTGTGGCGTCTGACTCCGCCTCACTATTTTCAGGCTTTGACGTCCCATTGGTAAATTTCTCGTAGGTTGTTTGGTGGGAAAACGGTCTCTTGCCAATCAATCGCTCTAAATCTGACTGAAATAAAATCTCCTTTTCAAGTAACTCTTTTGCAATTATCTCAAGCTTTTCGCGATGATGACTCAACAACGTTTTCGTCCGCTCAAAGGCGCTGTCAATAATTTTCTTTACTTCTTTGTCAATTTTTTCTGCGGTAGCTTCGGAGTAAGGTTTATTAAATGAATACTCCGATTGCTTGGAATCGTAGAAGGAGATATTCCCTATTTCTTTGTTCATCCCGTAAACCGTTACCATACTGTAGGCCAGCTTAGTAATCCGCTCAAGGTCGCTCAAGGCCCCTGTAGAAATCTTCTCGAAAACTAATTCCTCAGCAGCACGCCCTCCAAAAGCCATACATAACTCATCCACCAATTGTTCGGTTTGGTAGAGAAATTGCTCTTTGGGCAAATACTGTGCGTAGCCAAGAGCCGCAACACCACGGGGCACAATACTTACCTTCACCAATGGATCAGCGTGTTCCAAAAACCAACCCGCTACGGCATGCCCTGCTTCGTGATAGGCCACAATCTTTTTTTCTTCCGGTGAAATAATTTTATTTTTCTTTTCAAGGCCTCCGATCACCCGATCAATGGCATCTTGAAAATCGATCATTTCTACCTCTTTCTTATCCCTTCGTGCTGCAATGAGTGCTGCCTCATTGCAAACATTGGCAATTTCAGCTCCCGCAAAACCCGGAGTTTGAGCAGCTAGTTTTTTTACATCTAAATCTTTCACAAGCTTAATCGGCTTGAGGTGAACTTTGAAAATCTGCTCACGCCCCGCAATATCAGGCTTGTCAATACTAATTTGACGATCGAATCGACCAGGTCTTAATAAGGCCGAGTCAAGCACATCAGGACGGTTGGTGGCCGCCAGGATAATTACACCACTATCCGTTGCAAATCCATCCATTTCCACCAGCAATGAGTTCAGTGTATTCTCGCGCTCATCATTAGAACCCGGTAATTGCCCCCTGCCACGAGAACGGCCAATGGCATCAACTTCATCAATAAATACAATGCATGGTGCTTTCTCTTTCGCCTGCTTAAAAAGATCACGCACACGGGCAGCTCCTACACCCACAAACATTTCAACAAAATCCGAACCTGACAGCGAGAAGAAAGGCACACCTGCTTCGCCTGCAACGGCCTTCGCCAGTAAGGTTTTACCCGTGCCGGGAGGCCCTACCAGCAAAGCACCTTTAGGTATCTTTCCACCCAGTTTGGTAAACTTTTGTGGCGTCTTTAAAAAATCAACAATTTCTTTTACCTCCTCTTTTGCTTCTTCCAATCCGGCCACATCTTCAAAGGTAATTTTCACTTTACTTTCGGCATCAAAAAGTGCGGCCTTGGATTTCCCGATATTAAATATTTGCCCACCAGGGCCTGCTCCGCCCGTCATCCTTCGCATTAACATCCAAAAACCGACAAGCAGCAAAATCAGAAAGCCCCAATTCAATAAATCTCCATAGCCTCCTCCTTTTTCGTACTCCAAGTCAGGCGCATTTTGATATTTGCTCCTCAACTCAGCATACCTATTTTCAAAGACTTCTTGACTCCCAATTTTACAGACATAGTGAGGTCCACCTTGGCCTAATCCTAAAGGGCCATCTTTCTCTAATTCTGTCCTGTATTTCGCGTTTTGTAAGGCCTCCGGCTTTAATGTGATTTGGATTTCCGCATCTTGTTTAAACAATTGCACCCGTTTCACATCATTGCTGGCAATCATCGACTCAAACTGTGAAGTTTGTATATTGATGAGGCCATGAGCTCCTTTAAAAAAGGTGATGCCCAGCACAACGGCCGTTAATACCAAAATTACCCAAACCTGATAATTGGGCTTTGGGACCTTAGGTGGCATTATTTTCCTATCCTTGTCCATACCTTTCTCTTTCTCAGCCATTGAATTGATTATTAATATGTGATTAACGATGTATACTTATAATAGTTCAGTCCTCAATAATCGTAATTTTCGCATCGCCCCAAAGTTTCTCTAGAGAAAAAAATGATCTGCGATCTTTGCTAAAAATATGAACGACCACAGAAATATAGTCGAGAAGTACCCATTCTTTATTGTTATGCCCTTCCTTATGCCATGGGTTTTCTTTCAAGCCTTTAAAAACAAATTCATCCACAGACTCTGAAATAGCACTTAATTGCTTATCTGAATTACCCGAGGCTATCACAAAAAAATCAGTCACCGCGTTCTTAACTTCCCTCAAGTCAACTAAGACGATATCCGATGCCTTCTTCTCTTGCATTCCTTTTACAACTAGGTCAGCAAGTTTTTCTGAATCGTGTTTTTTCTTTTTAGGCATTAATTTATTGATGGTTTTATTTTAATTCTGGAGAGTCCGTTACTTAAATTTGCCGTTTCTGACTTGTAAGTGTAAAAAGGATAACACCAATCTGCAAAGCTAACCAAAAACTATTGTATAAAATCCCCGCAAATACTCTTTTCATTGGTCAACAGCTAATATTTGTGCCCGAATGCCACTCCACGAATTCGTTGGTATCAGAACTGAGCGTAAAAAGCACTTTAACCGATGGCGCTGTGGTGATCACTTCGAACCAAACCGCAGGAAGGGGGCAACGTGGAAATACTTGGGAATCAGCTTCAGGGTACAACCTAACGTTTTCGATTTTATTAAAGCCGGTCTCCTTATTGGTTAAAAATCAATTTTACCTGACTATCGTTGCCTCACTCGCTGTTGTTGATTTTTTGAAAGCCTATCCAATCGAAGGAATAAAAATCAAGTGGCCTAACGATATCTACGTTGGCAAAAAAAAAATCTGCGGTATTCTGATTGAAAACTCCATCCATTCAGAGTACATCCAGCAAAGTGTATTGGGTATTGGGCTAAACATTAACCAGAGGACGTTTGTTTACCCTTATGCCACTTCCCTTTCTTTAGTTTCCAATGAAAAATTTGATTTGAACAATTCTTTCAATATTCTGCTCGAGAAAATAGAGCAACGATACTTGCAATTTAGAACAGGAAAGCTTGCCGTGTTAAAAAAAGCATATTTAGAAAACCTCCTCGGCCTTGGCGAATTGAGAACCTTTATTTCAAATAAACAAAAGTTTGAGGGTACCATTGAAGATGTTAATGATAAGGGAGAAATTGTGGTTGATGAAAACTCAATAAAAACCGCATTTAGTACAAAAGAAATTCAATTCGTAATTTAGTAACCTCAAATCGGACTAGCCGCACCATTGATATGAATCTGTTGAACAGCCCACCGAGTTGGCCACAAATGTATTTGGTTATACTCCTTCGTTATCTAATCGTTGCATCCATCGCCTACCTGATTTTCTACACCTTGAAAAAAAAGGAATGGGCATACAAAAAAATCCAGCAAAAACTTCCGACAAGAAAAGATTACCTAAGAGAAATTACTTTTTCATTTATTACGGTCTTCATTTTTGCAGGTGTGGGTTATATTCTATTTTTCACGTCAGTTCGATCTCATACGATGCTTTATTCAAAAATAAATGATTATGGATGGCCTTACTATTGCGCAAGCATCGTTTTCATGCTAGTCCTTCATGACACCTATTTTTATTGGACGCACCGGGCAATGCATCATCCACTCGTGTTCAAATGGTTTCACAAAACACACCACCTGTCCACTAATCCGTCTCCGTGGGCGGCTTATGCTTTTCACCCTTTAGAATCAATAGTTGAAGCGGGGATCATTGTTTTGATAGCCTTCCTTATTCCCTTTCATCGTGGCGCCATGAGCCTTTTTTTGCTTCTGATGATTGTTTACAATGTTTATGGCCATCTTGGTTTCGAACTTTATCCAAAAGGTTTTTCAAAAAGCAAAATCGGAAGGTGGATCAACACTTCCGTCAACCATAATCAGCATCACCATTTCTATAAAGGAAATTATGGTCTGTATTTTTTGTGGTGGGATCGATGGATGGGCACAATCAGAGGAGATTACGACCAGGAGTTTGAAGCTGTTAAATCAAGGAAACCGTAATCACCTCCAACCCAACAAGGGAAGGAAAAGAACTGATCCTTCAACTATAGATTGCTGTCACCAGTTGATCGCAAGTGCCTGAAAGGACGCTCAATCCTAAACACACCAATTAGATGGCGGCTTATTTATTTCCACTCAAGTGCTCTCCTGTCTTTGTTATCAGCCTTGTCTAAAATTTCTCTTCCTTTCAAGGTGCTTTTCATCAAATGGTGCGATGATGGCCTTTTGCTCAACGCCTTTAATAAAAAGAAGGATATTAAAAAAGACTGATGGGTATTTTGAAATAGGTTAATGCCCTTCAAGCTTGCTCTTTACATAATCTGACAAGCGCAGTGAAAGCGCAATCAACGTAAGTGTAGGATTGGGTGCGCCAGCAGTGGTATAGCAGCCCGAGCCAGCTACATATAAATTGTTTATCCCATGCACCTGACACTCTGGGTTGACTACGCTTTTCGTAAGATCAGTGCCCATCCTTGTGGTGCCCATGTGGTGCCATCCGGCATTCGTGCCTTCCGGCCAACTTGTGTCATTATCATCGCGGAAAAACTCTTTCAGCTTCACCCGGCCAAAGCCTGCCTTACCTACCTCCCAGCCAATCAATTGATTGATTCTTCGGATACTTCTTTTATCTAGCTCTGTCAATTGCCAATGAAGGTTAGCCCGCGGAACACCCAGTTCATCTTTCTCAGGGCCAATCGTAATGCGCGAGTCTGGGTTCGGAGCCTGCTCCATGCGGGTTTGAAACTCGTAGGCGTTGGCAATAGCGCCTCTCTTTTTTTCTCTTTTCGCTTCCGCGCTTGCATCCGCCCTGTTCTGGAGCATGTTATCCCTCGACTTTCTTGGATCTTCATTTTGCCACGCTTCCATCCGTGGCAAGGTAAGGCGCGACTCGATGAGCGGCTTGGGCCCTGCTGTTCCGCTTAAAATTTTATTTTCCTTCTGCGCCTTTTCCGTAATCGCCAACTCACACCACAACTTGCCCCGGGTAAATAGTGCAGTGTCGAATGGTTTAAGTAACCACAACTCCGCAGTTTGAATTTCAAGGTGCTCCATGAAATACCTACCCACAACATCGTTGTCATTGCCCAGTCCCTGCTTAGCCTGTGCGTTGGATGCTAATAAAATCCGCGCATTTTGAATGGCCCCGCCTGCTAAAATAAAATGCTTAGCTTTTACCGTATGCGTTTTTCCGTCAAAGTTTTTGATTTGAACTTCCCTGATATTAGATACACTTTCATTCGCAACCACATTTACTACTGTGGCATAGGTATAGAGATGTACATTTTTTGCTTTTACGATATCCTCTTTATAGTATTTATTAAATCCGCCCCCATCAAACACACCAGCTGTTGGGCTGATCTGCCACATTTTATGCCACACCACATCTTGATCAAGCGGAAATGGGTTGAGGTTTGGTTTTTCTTTTTGCCAATAATCTAAATCGTATCGATAAGGGCCGAGTTTTAATTTCTCATTCGCCCTGGCATAAAACGAATCCAGGTCTTTCCGGGTGATTGGCCACCCGCTATGGGGCACCCACTCTCTTTTGCTAAAATCAACTTCATCCAACGGAGAACACATGCCTGACCAATGTCCGGTAGTCCCTCCAAAATAAGAAAGACGGCTTGCCCTTAAAGGATAATATTTTTGCCCTGTTGACTTTCCTTTATACAAATCCTGCACTCGATCATCGTACTCAAAGCCTCCGCTTTCAAGAAGGATGACTTTATGTTTTGAGCCGATCCAGTCCAGTGCCATGCTAATGCCGGCAGCGCCTGCGCCCACAATGCAAACGTCACCTTCAATGACCGAATGATTTTCAATTTTACGTGCATCGATATGCATAATATATTAATGAGAAGATGTTGGTGAATAAGAAAATAAAGCACACTGACGAGCCTCCGTCCTGGAAAGGATCCATCCTTTAACTTCTATTGTATTGCCGTCAGCAAAATCTTTTTTAACTACGTCTTCGAGTGCGGCATTGAATACAGAAGGATCTGTCGGTAATTTTTCGAGCAACAGCTTTGCAATTGTTCTTTCCTTCGATTCATCTGCGACTTGAGCTCGGTAGGCCACGCCCAGTTCTTTCAATTCATTATTATCGAGGATTGACACAAGCGAATTAGGACGTGCAAAGGATTCTGGGTAATCTATTTTCCCAAAGAAATAATTACCAATAGGAATAGCCGTTGCTACCAACACTCCTCCGGAGAGGAGCATGAAGTTTCTTCTTTTCATAAAAAAAACAAAATCAAGCAATCAAGGTAAGGCAGTTATCTCATCAATGCAAGAATTACATTTTCAAAAATCAATCATCTGTTAAATCAATGAGTCGATTTATAAATGTGGTGACTCGAATCCATAAAATTGTAACTTCTAAGTGGAAACCTTCCAAGTATCCGAACGGTGAACTACATATTTTCTGAGGCATAAGGTGAAGGT
>DAHVFH010000160.1 GCA_027317105.1 Cytophagales bacterium | reverse complement strand
AATGGTTCTTCCGTTTTCTATTTTAGACAGCAGCCCTTTACTAAGCACTGTTCGGTTACTTAAATCTTGAAGCGTAATGCCTTGTCCAAGACGTATCTCTTTGATTTTTTTGGCAATTCCTCCTGTTAATTCAATATCGATCATAAGCAAAGTTTACTCTTTGTCAACATTTAGGTTCTTGGTAAAGAACGCAACTGATTGTTACCTCTTCGTTAAGCATAATTGATGTTTTAGATATGCGACTTTCAACTTTGATTCATTTGGAATTATCCCATTGTTATTGGAGGAAAATACTTCCCCTCTTTTTTAATAGGTTGATAACGATCGCCTAAAGCCAGCATCGCAGTGGTTTGCAATTTTTGGCGCTCAAATAAACTAAACCAAATTATTGTATGGAAAGTATTCTACAACAAAAAGGGAGGAATTACAATCAGATCGCTGTCTGGTTGATTCTGCTCTTCCTAATTGGAGTCAAGGGAGCCATGGCTCAAATCTCCGTTTCCGGGAAAGTTATTTCGGGAGAAGACAACAGCCCACTGCCGGGGGTGAATATTGTCGTCAAAGGCACGTCCGGTGGTACTGTTTCAGGTGCTGACGGAAATTATTCCCTGTCTGCGTCTGGTGCTAACGATGTGCTGGTTTTTTCATTTGTAGGATTTGTCAGGCAGGAAGTTTCGGTGGCAAACCGCACAACCATTGACATCACACTTGTGCCAGATGCAAAACAACTTTCTGAGGTAGTAGTAACGGCACTGGGCATTGAAAAAGATGCAGCCAAACTGGGCTATTCAGAGCAAAAAGTTTTGGGTAGTGATTTGGTAAAGGCTAGAGAACCTAATGCACTTAATTCCTTGGTTGGAAAAGTTGCAGGGCTTACCGTTGGCGCCTCCTCTGAAATGCTGGGCGCACCTCAGCTGGTGCTTCGTGGAGAAACCAGTTTGTTGATTGTAGTGGATGGTGTGCCGGTGGTTTCTGATACGTGGAATATCAGTCCTGATGATATTGAGACCTACACCGTTTTGAAAGGTCCCAATGCGGCTGCACTTTACGGATCAAGAGGAAGAAACGGAGCAATTTTGATCACTACCAAGCGAGGGACTAAAGATAAAAGAGGTTTCTCGATTGACTTCAATTCCAGTACAATGATGGACAAAGGGTTTTTGACGATCCCCAAAGTACAAAACGATTATGGTCCTGGCGAATACAACTCTTATAAGTTTGGTAATGATGTTTTCGGCCAACAAGGTGGGTACAATCAAAACGACTATGATATCTGGGGGCCTAAGTTCAATGGACAATTAATTTCTCAATATGACAGTCCGGTAGATCCCAATACCGGCATACGCCAAGGTACACCTTGGATTGCTCGAGGGAAAAACAATTTACAGAATTTTGTTCAGGCAGGGATTTTGTCTACCAATAACATTGCCCTATCCTCTAAGAATGATAAAGGAGATATTCGTGTTTCGTTTTCACAAACCTATCAACGCGGCATTGTACCCAACACCCAACTAAACATTTCGAATTTTAACATTAGCATGGGGTATAACATTACACCAAAACTTAGAATTGAATCCAACCTAAATTACAACCGCCAATACACACCTAATTTTCCGGATGTAAGTTATGGTCCGAATAGCATTATCTACAACATCGATGTGTGGGGCGGAGCAGACTGGAATATTAATGACTTGAAGAACTACTGGCAACCTGGCAAAGTAGGTATTCAGCAATTGAATTATGAATATGTGCGCTATAACAATCCCTGGTTCATGTCTAAAGAATGGCTTCGCGGTCATTATAAAACTGATATTTACGGCTTCCTTGCTGCAAAATATACCATCAACAGCTGGCTTAAGGCGTCTGCCCGTTCAATGATTACCAGTTGGGATTTGTTCAGGAATGAGAAATTTCCTTTTTCAGCCGATGTATATGGTCGCGAACAAAAGCTGGGCGATTACCGGGAAGACAGACGGTCGCTCTTTGAAAATAATACAGATATGCTCCTTAGCATGGATAAAAAAATAACACCAGATTTTAATATTAGTGGTTTGATCGGAGGGAACTTGAGGACCTACATGTTCAATGAATCTTATGCCACAACGAATTATCTTAATGCTCCAGGAGTTTACAACTTTTCAAATTCCAGAAACCCGGTTCAGGTTTATGACTATACGGCACCTATGCAAATTGCAAGTGGTTATTATTCTTTTGATTTCTCTTATAAGAATTATGTAAACCTTAGCACCACGGGGCGGTATGATAAATTTTCCACTTTCTACAAAGGAAACAACGGTGGGTTTTATCCTTCGGTTGCGCTAAGCTCTGTCTTAAACGATTACCTGCCAATCCCTGCTGCCATATCATTCTTGAAGTTGCGTGCCTCTTATGCCAACGTGAAAAATGCTTTTACGCAATCAACCATTGGCCCAGCCTGGAGTGCATTAGGCTTGGCCAATCCGTTGAGTTATGGCTCTACCTATAGTTCCGTTTACGATGGTCCAGTGTACAACAGCAACACCTATGGTATTTCCAAAGTTTACAACGGCTCGAATGCGGCCTATTATACCAATACATTGGCTTCAACCAATTTAAAACCAAGTTCGAATGCCTCCATGGAAGCTGGTTTTGATATCAAGTTTTTAGATAACCGATTAGGATTTGACGCAACGGGATATATTGCCACACAAGGCCCAAGTATTGTGACATCACAATTTAGCCAAGCATCAGGGTTTAATGGAGGCCTCATCAACGGTATCAAGACCCAAAAAAAGGGATTAGAACTTACACTAAGTGGCACGCCTATTAAAAGCAGGGATGGACTTACCTGGAATGTGCTCGTGAATTACTCCAAATACGTGCAGACTTATAAGGAGTTTTATAATGGACTTGCTTCTGTTAATGGTGCATTTTTGGGAGGTGTTTATGGCGGAGCGGATAGCCGCAAATCCTATAACATTGGAGACCGAATTGATAATTTGTATGGCTATAAATTCTATCGCACAGGTGATGGGCAAATTATCCATGATGGAACGGGGCAGATCTTTGCCAACAACCGTGTCGCACAGTTGTTAGGGCACTCTAATCCAGATTGGGTTTGGTCAATCGTCAATACATTTAACTACAAGAATTTCACCTTCAATTTTCAATTTGACGGACGCGTGGGTGGGGTAGGTGTCGATTACCTTTATAAGAAACTACTTCAAGGTGGCCGTGAAATTTCTACAGTTCAAGGAGCGTATGGAGCGGCTCGTTTGGCTGAATTCAATGCAAATCAAAATGATGATCCAACCAAGATCACTCCTACATATACAGGGAAAGGCGCGATGATTACTTCGGGCACACCTAATGTAAATACCCAGGGTCAAATCACGAACTTAAATGAATTAACATTCGCCCCCAATAATGTTCCTTTTGCATTGCAAGACTATATTGGCCGTGAGGTAAGTTTTGATGAAAGAGTATTAATCAGCAAAACATTTGCAAAACTACGCCAAGTACAAATCACCTATAATCTGCCTTCTAGTTTGCTCAAAGGTAAGGGGATTACTAAAGCCAGTATTTCCATTGTAGGAAGGAACCTCCTTTATTTTGCAAAGCGAAAAGATATAGACTGGGATCAATATGTAGGCACGAACACGTCAGCTCAAAGCCTCCAGTCGCCTACCTTAAGAAGATATGGAGTGAATATTAATTTAACTTTCTAACGATTACAAATATGAAATTGAATACAATAAAAATAGCCATTGTGTTTGCACTTCTCCTATTGGGCGGATGCAAAAACTATGATGTCTTGGTAAAGAATCCCAATCTAGCAACCACGGTACCAGCTTCTTTGCTTTTAACTGGTGTACTCAATCAGATGGGTGATGATTTGGCGTGGACAAGTGCGCAGGAGTTTAATCAGTTCTATATCAGCACCTACACTTACTATGGCACGAATAACTATGATCAGTCACCATTTATCAATTCGTATTTTGGTGGATCGGGACCTAATGTTTCACAAAGCTATTACTTCACACTTGAGAATGTAGTGCGCATGGAAGCGGAAGCAGTAAATGCTGGGGCTACGGACACCAATCCTTACGCTGCCTTAGGCAAGTTTTTCAGGGCTTACTATTTTAATTTACTATCTCAAAAATTCGGTGACCTCCCGGCATCAGATGCACTTCAAGGTTCTGCTAACCCAACACCAAAATACGATAACCAAAAGCAACTGTACATTCAGATACTCCAGTGGCTTGATGAATCGAACACTATGTTTGGCCAGGTAATTGCAAAAAATGACGCCACGCTGGCCGGAGATATTTATTTGGGAAATAACCTGCAAGCCTGGCAAAAAGTAGTAAATTCTTTTACGCTTCGGGTACTCATCAGCCTCAGTCATCAAGCAGCTGATCCCGATTTAAATGTTAAACAGAAATTTTCTGCCATTGTTAATAATCCAGCGAATTATCCAATTCTGACAAGTAATTCTGATAATCTGCAGTTCTATTATAATTCTTCCTACAATCAGTATCCAAAGAACCCTGGAAACTATAAGCAAACGTATTCGCGCGAGAATATATCCGCTACCATTCTTAATTTGACAACTACTTTGAATGATCCAAGGACATACATAATTGCAACGCCAGCCCCCGCTCAACTGGCCGCAGGCAAAACCATAAGCGACTTCTCCGCCTATGTGGGCGCAAACCCAGGAGATGATATGAGTCTTTTAGGCATTAATTCGCAAGCCGGTGTATACTCCTTTGAAAATGAATTACGCTACGCAAGTACGTATGATGGATCGAATTGTGAGCCTCCAATTATCATTGGCTACCCTGAGTTATGCTTCAATATTGCCGAAGGCATTAATTTAGGTTGGGCCTCAGGTAACTCCGCTACTTGGTATGTCAAAGGCATTAAAGCTTCAATGAACTTTTTAGGTATCCAAGACAACGCGGTTATCACCATTGGTGATAACTCGCAAGTTGTATTGGGTTCCGTAACCGTTTCGTTATCGAATTATTTGACGCAAAGTTCTGTACAATATCAAGGCGATAATGCTACAGGTCTAAGTCAAATTCTAACCCAGAAGTATATTGCCTTCTGGCAAAATTCAAACTGGGAGGCATTCTTCAATCAACGAAGAACAGGAGTGCCTGCTTTTCTTACTGGGCCAGGTACTGGAAATAGTCAAAAAATCCCGTTGCGGTGGCAATATCCGTACGGAGAAGCCACGGCCAATGCGACAAATTATAAAGCAGCCGTTCAGAATCAATTTGGAGGCACTGATGATCTCAATGGTAAAATGTGGATTTTACAATAGTTTTTTGTTTTAATGTTTAGGTTTTTCCGGGGCCTTCGTGTCCCGGATTTTTTCAAGCTATCTTTAACGAATCCTAAATCCTACCTATGAAAACATTATTTATCACCCTTCTTCTTTGCTTAAGCTTCTTGAGCTTAGTTTTCGCCCAAAAATTAAAAACAGAAAACGTAATCCTCATCACACTTGACGGCACCCGTTGGCAGGAGATTTTCACTGGTGCTGAACAGCGGCTAATCAATAAAAAATTCGTCAGCGACTCAGCCGGTCTTACCAAAAAATTCTGGAATGAAAGTCCAGAAAAAAGAAGGAAACTTTTAATGCCTTTTTTTTGGAGTACGATAAAACAACAAGGCCAGCTTTATGGCAACCGCACATTGGGCAACAAAGTGAATGTGACCAACAACCAATGGTTTTCCTATCCAGGCTACAATGAAATCCTCACTGGCTCAGCCGATAATGAACGGATTCATTCCAACGATAAATTTGATAACCCTAATAAAAATGTGTTGGAGTTCATCAATCAACAAAAAGGTTTTAGCGGAAAAATAGCTGCGTTTTCCTCGTGGGATGTCTTTCCATACATCATTAATTCCAAACGGAATGGAATATTGGTAAACTCAGGGATTGTGGAAGCGAAGGGCGATATCAACGCCAATGAAAAACTTCTCAACGAGCTCATGTATGAAGTGCCCAATCCGCTTGGTGATGTTCGGCTGGACGGTTTTACTTTTCATTATGGATTTGAGTACTTAAAGAAGAAGAACCCACGCGTACTTTATTTGTCATTTGATGAAACCGATGACTTCGCCCACGATGGTAAATATGATTTGTATTTGGAATCTGCCCACTACATTGATGGATTTATCAACAAACTATGGACATGGCTGCAGTCCAATGAAAAGTATAAAGGAAAAACAACTTTAATAATCACCACCGACCATGGCCGTGGAAACAAATCTGATGAAGACTGGCGACATCACGGTGGCAAGATGCCGGAATGCGATCAAATTTGGATGGCGTTACTTGGACCCGACACTCAAGCGTTAGGTGAAGTAAAAAGTGAGGAACAACTTTATCAAAACCAGATTGCTAAAACGTTGGCCGCCCTTTTAGGATTGGATTACACCAACGAACATAAGCCTGGTGATATCATTAAATCGGCAATGAAATAAAAAAATTAGTTGACAGTTGACAAAAATTCAATTGACAAAGAAGAGGTAAATAATAAAAACGAAATTATCAATTGTTCGCTTGTCAATTGTCAACTTTATTTAATTGACCTTAGTGCGAGCTGGATAAATCCTTGCTGCCCATCCGCCTCCATTCGATAAGTGAATCACCTGCTTATCCTTGGATGTCAGTTTCATTATTTTCCGGTTGTAATCGGTCGCCTCACGATCGGCATTAACCCCGTCTTGAAAAATTTCTGCTTCATAGTTGCCGTCCCCTAAGAAAGAGAAGTCAATCGTAAGGTCGCGCGAATTCCAATTACTCATCACACCAACGTACCAGGAAGCATTTTTCTTTCGGGCGATGGCCACAAACTCTCCGACCTTGCCATCGATGGCCGTGGTCTCATCGAAAGTGGTGGGTATCGAAGCCATGAAATGAGTACTCTCCGGCTCACGCAAATAATTGGTAGGATTGTCGGCCAGCATTTCAAATGGGGACTCGAATACAATATACATGGCCAGTTGGTGGCAACGTGTTCCTTGGCTCATCGGTGCGGAATTGATCGCCCTAAAGTTTGCTTTGTTAGCATTCTTCATCGCACCGGGAGTGTAGTCCATCGGACCGGCTACCATTCTTATAAATGGGATCGTGCAATCGTAAAGCGGAAAATCGGTATTCGACCATTTCGTGTTTTCCATCCCACGAACCCCTTCGATATTCACTATATTGGGATAGGTCCGTTGAAGTCCAGTGGGTTTGTAAGCCCCATGCAGATCCAACATCAATTTATAATCGGCCGCCTTTTTTGCCAAACGATAATAGAAGGCCACCATTTTTTGATCATCACGATCCATAAAATCAACCTTCAAGCCTTTTACGCCCAGCTTAGAGAAAGTTGAAAGCGCCAAATCCATTTTCTTATCTAGCGGAAGCCAACCACACCAGAGCCAAACGCCTACATTTTTTTGTTGCCCGTAGTCAATAATTTCTTTCAGATCGATGGCCGGCACTATTTTTAAAATGTCCCGGCTATCTGCCCATCCTTCATCCAAAAGAATGTTTTCGATGTGGTTGCTGGAAGCAAAATCGATGTAGTATTTGTAAGTGGCTGTGTTAATTCCAGCTCGAAAATCTACGTGCGAAATATTCCAATCGTTCCACCAGTCCCAGGCTACCTTACCCGGTTTAATCCAGGAAATATCAGAAAGACGTGATGGCGCAGCTAGTTTTTGAATCATATCGCTATTCAAAAGGTCTTTATCGCTTTCGCTGATGATGACCACGCGCCACGGAAAGTTTTTGGTACCCGCTGTCTTAGCAAGATAATTGGCACGTTTCATCACAAACGATTGAAGGTTATTATGGCCACCTTGCTTTTCTTCCGTTGGGTAGGGCGCAAATTTTCCATGCAACGAATTTGGGGCTGCTCCTGGCTGCAAAAATATGCCCGGATATTCTTCGAGATCAGCTTCCGTGAGCACCACTTTTTTCCCGGAAGGAAGCTCGATGAGCACAGGTGCAAAAGCTAGCGTATCTTTTACCATCTCCGACAACCGGATGTGTTGATAATTATTTTCGAAAGAGATTTCGTACACGTCTTTGTTGTGCGGATCGTTTGCATAGGGGATGTACGCCAAGTGATCGCCCGAGAAGTTAAAATTCGCTTCCTCCGAAAGAACAGTACTGGAATCTTTTTTTGACGTGACAAACCGATAGGCAACCCCATCGTTATAGGCTCTGAAAATTAGACTATAATCGCCTTTACATTTTAAGGTAAGCTGATTGTACTCGTCTTTAACGACACTCTTTTTGTAGTTGATCGCTGCAAAAGTGGTGTTCACCTTCTCTACTTTGGAGGAGATGATTTTAGCTGCACCACCCAATTTCCCATTCGCTAACGTCATCGAGATTGCCGAGGGCAGAAGCACCTTTTCTGAATTTTGCTCGATGGACCATTGAATGGACTCTTTCACATCAACGGTTACTTTTATTTTCCCGTCAGGTGAGCTTAGTGGGTAGGTTTTATTTTTTTGTGCCAGGAGAAGATGACCTGAGATCAAAATAAGAAGAAAGGAGAAATAAATTCTTTTGGTCATAGCTTTATTGTTTAATCTTTATTCATCAAATCCAGGGCGGATAAACTTTTCCATGTCGGGAAATTCATTTTCAAGTATTCCTTTTATTTTCTGAAGCAATGAAAGCGATTTTAAAATTGCATCTTCGCTGCGAGGTAAATGCTGCATCAAAAGTACCCATGCACTCATGCTCCGATCCATAGCGATCTTTGCTATTTTTGCCGACCCGTTGTAGTCGGTTTGAAAATTCTCTTCGATCGAATCATTTTTATCCAATTTTCCGGAAAGTGCCCGCTGAATTTTAACGTGAATAAAATGAAGATACCACTGGATGATTTCAATACAATCTTTAAAGGAATCTATGGCTTCTTCAATTTGACCCTCGGGAAGGATATTCAGTTCCGCTTGACGCACTATCTCCATTCTTTTGTCTTCGATTTCATTAGTAGTTTCAAACCACTTCCTTCCCTCATCAGCATATTGTTTAGAGAGTATGCTCAACGGATGTAGTGCTCTTCGTCTGCTTCTTTCCATCTGTTTCTTATCATCGTCAGGATCGGCATGAATGTTCTCCAAATCAATGCTGTATTCAGCAGCAGTTCTCTTTAAGCCCTCAAAAGCCTCTGTCAGGTTATTGCTGATGTTATCCCAAAATGCTTTGTTCGCCATGTCTTTTGCCTCTGGTGGCAAATCCGAAACCCGATCGTTCACAGCGCAACGAGCCGTAAAGTAGCATCGCTCGCACCAGCGATCGCAGTAATTGTGGATAAAAGGGATATTGCCTGAGGTACTCCTCATTGAATCTTTTATTCCTTTTGATTTTCGTCCATCCCTCTAAGATGAATAATGTCCGCCTGGTCTTTTGGTCGATTGGTAGCCTCTTTCTCTTTAAGCATATCCTTTCGGTGAATTACTTTAAAATGGATTCCGTTAAACTCACCGGATATTGCTCTTTCAAAGCACTGATCGAAATCATAAGATCCAAACGCCTTAAGACTTGTCATGGGATCAACGACAAATCCGGAGTTGCCGACTTTAAATTGTGTGAATCCAGCCACAAGTTGAAGTGATTTCGTCTTTTCAATCCCAGTCACACCATTTTCTGCCAAAACAATTTTTAGTTTTTCAATATTTTCAGGATCGTCCTTTATCCAAAGATCAAGGTCGTTCGTGGCTCTTACATAACCATGAAATGCCATCGCGAAACCACCTACCAGAAGATAGTTGACCTCCCATTTTTTCAAGCTTCTGAAAAATTGAAGGATATCGCTATCGCGAAAATCTATTGCAGACATGTTGGTATTATTAATATTAGCATTATTAAACGATACAGCCAGCTCATTCACTTTTGAAAATTGAACAATCCTTTCCTGATATATTTTAGATGCCATACACATGTATAATGAAATTCCTAAAAATCAATCAAACAACCCTTGTGTCCTCGGTCTTGGAATTTTCAAATGTTTATACGCCAGTTCGGTGGCTTCGCGTCCACGCGAAGTGCGCTTAATGTAGCCTTCCTGAATCAGAAAAGGTTCATACACCTCTTCAATAGTCTCGGCTTCTTCACCTACCGAAGTGGCAATGGTAGAAAGACCGACCGGGCCGCCTTTGAATTTTTCGATAATGGAACTGAGGATACGATTGTCCATATCGTCTAAGCCATTTTCATCTACATCAAGTGCTTTCAACGCAAGTTGTGCAATGGGTTTAGTAATGGTGCCGTTGCCTTTTATTTGGGCAAAGTCGCGGGTGCGTTTCAATAAATTATTGGCGATACGCGGAGTGCCCCTGCTTCTTCTGGCAATTTCAAAAGCGGCATCTGCTTCTATCGGAGTGACCAGAATCTCAGCAGAACGCTTTACGATTTTAGTGAGTAATTCAGAGTCGTAATATTCTAAACGGGCATTGATGCCGAACCGTGCACGCAACGGTGAGGTGAGAAGTCCTGCCCGTGTAGTCGCGCCAATTAATGTAAAAGGGTTTAGGTTAATTTGTACGGAGCGCGCATTCGGGCCGCTATCGAGCATAATGTCGATGCGAAAATCTTCCATAGCGGAATACAAATACTCTTCAACGATTGGATTTAAACGGTGAATCTCATCGATGAACAATACATCGTTGGTTTCTAAATTGGTAAGAAGCCCGGCTAAGTCGCTGGGTTTGTCGAGTACCGGCCCTGAAGTAATCTTAATGTGCGAACCCAATTCATTTGAAATGATGAAAGAAAGGGTAGTCTTGCCCAAGCCGGGAGGGCCATGCAGTAGCACGTGGTCAAGTGACTCATTGCGCTGTTTGGCGGCTTGCACAAATACTTTGATGTTGTCAGTAATTTTTTGCTGACCAGAAAAATCCTCAAAGGAAAGTGGACGCAATGCCTTTTCAATTTCTTTCTCGCCATTGCCTTGCCCTTCGGCATCGGCTTTTAGGTAATCTTCGCGCATAATTCAGTTTTCAAAGATAGAGATTATATCGAAGTATCTGATTTGACTATTGAGT
Source organism: Cytophagales bacterium (assembly GCA_027317105.1). GTDB lineage: Bacteria > Bacteroidota > Bacteroidia > Cytophagales > Cyclobacteriaceae > ELB16-189. Next base: position 192 of record DAHVFH010000160.1, on the reverse strand, counting down.
TTACATTTCGTCCTGTGAGGAGACAGGCCGAGGTTTGGTAGAATTTTGAATTGTTACGAATGAAATTCATCCTTTTTGAGTGCATTTCAATTTGACGCTTATATGGTCTAATCCCTCACCCAGTTTCTCAATTCGATTACACCACTCGTCTGCCACCCTCTCCCCGGCGAGAGGGTTGAACAGCCTTACGTT
>DAHVFH010000159.1 GCA_027317105.1 Cytophagales bacterium | reverse complement strand
TCATTTCATTGAATGTTTGGCCATGGGGACTTCCAACAACTTGCAAAAAACCTTCTAACGAAGATTCATGCTTTATAAAAGGCTTTTTATCTTTATCCATGCCAATAGTCGCCAACGTAACTTGCTTTGAAAATGCCCGATGTAAAAGCGCACTGTCTCCCTTTTGCATTCCTTCGAATAGCATATTTATCGGCTTCATAATTTCTTCCTTTTCAAGTGAAGATTGCGCAAATCCGATTTGGCACAAGGGAAGCCAAAGAATAAAAAGCAAAATTCTTATAATCACACTATCTAAATTTTATTACAAAGTAACCATTTCTTTCCAACCTAACGACAATCCGTTGTTTTATGGCTGAACCAAGGAGGAAAGAAATGAATTCTGTTTTCCGACAGAAAGTCTTATTTTTGACTCTTGACCGCAAAAAAGTTATGAGAAAATCTTTCCTTTTTACAGTCTCTGTGCTGATCTCAATTAATTCGTACTCCAATCCCGCGGACAGTTTAGAAATCGCGCTAAAAAATGCAACTGGCGTATTGAAAGTTAAAACCTTCAATGAACTTTTTCGCGTCTACATCAATTCCGATCCAGTTAAAGCGATTGGTTTTACGAGAGAGGGCCTGACCTTAGCCGCTGATATTCACGACCTTAAAGGGATGGCAGCATGTTATAACAACCTTGGGATTTCCTATCGCAATCAAGGCGCCCTCGACAAAGGGCTCGAATATTATCTGGTCTCATTGCACATTTATGATAGCCTAAAAAATATTGAAGGGATAGCCACCACTAAAAATAACATCGGCACAATCTATTCGTTGAAAAAAGATTACGGCCAAGCGATGAAGTATTTTGAGGAATCGTATGAGCAGTTCAGCAAAATGGATGACAAGGAAAAAGTGATCGGCTCATTGAACAATCTAGGGAATCTTCACAGTGATTTGCAATTGTACGAGCAGGCATTGAAATATTACTCAAAAGCTTGGCAATTGAGCGAGCAAATTCATAAAATCAATTCCGATCCACTCAACAACATCGGAAACCTTTATTTTCGCCAAGGCAATTATAAAAGAGCCGTTGACTATTATACGCGTTCTTTGGATTTTGCCAAAAAGGAAAATGACCAAACTTTAGTGCTCAATATTTTTGCCAACCTTGGTGAAGTTTATGGCAAAGGAAACCAGACTATCAAAGCGCAATATTATTTTGACAGCGCCATGACCTTGTGCAAGGATTTACACGCGTACGTTTATGAACCCCAAATCTTGAAAAACATGGCCAGTAATTTCGCCAAACAGGGAAAAATGCAAGAGGCCTATAACCTGATGGTGAGATACGACAAGGCCAAGGAAAAAATTTATGGAGAAGAAAGCAGTCGGAAGATTGCCCAAATGGAAATCGCCCTTGACTTACAAGAAAAAGAAAAGCAAGTAGAAGAATTAAAAAAGGACAGCACCATTCAATCCCTTGAACTCCGTAACACACGAATGGTTATTACCCTCATTGTTATGGCCGGGATCGTTGCACTAGCTCTTTTCAACTTATTCTGGCACCGCAAGAGAAACTAATCAACATGAATCGACAAGAAGCCCGTGTGCTTTTGGCCACTTTGACCAAAAGCGAAAGTTTATTGCGCCACATGCGCACCGTTGAAATTGTTATGGAATCTTATGCCAACAAATTAGGCGAAGACGTAGAAAAATGGGCAATAGCAGGCCTCCTTCACGATGCCGATTACGAAGCGTTTCCTGAAAATCACCCTAACATAATTGTAAAGAAACTAGAAGAATTAGGGGAGCAGGAAATCGCACATGCCATATCCTCCCACTATACCCGTTGGAATGTCACCTACGACACACTGCTTGACAAAGGGCTTTTGGCCTGTGATGAAATAACAGGGTTTATCGTTGCCTGTTGCCAGGTGCGCCCAGAGGGAATTTCTTCCCTAGAGACCAAATCCGTACTTAAGAAACTGAAAGACAAAGGTTTTGCCGCAAAAGTCGATCGCTACGAGGTGAGTAAAGGAGCTGAATTATTTGGGGTAGACCTACAAGAACACATCACTTTTATCATTGAAACCCTAAAGAAAAACAAGGAAGAACTTGGGATCTAAGAATTAATAGTGGACAACCTTTCCAGATTCGGCAGAAGAATCTATCTTTGAAAAAATTAACACTAAAAGCTATGGACTTTTTTTTTAATCAAGTAATCGGAGATGGCGCAAATCTATTCATACTTATCGTTGCGATTGTCGCTGGTTTTGCGGCCGGTATGGCCTACACAGACTTTCTAAAGACGAAAAAGGAAGAAGAGGGTCATCATTGATGAGCTAAACCTCTTTATAAAAATACCTGCCTGCCCTTTTTAAGAGTGGGCTTTTTTTTGTTCAATTTGTTAGTTGTTTCCTGAACCGATCGGCTGTTGACTATACGGAGATTTATACTCCTTTTGATAATCCTGGATATTTACTTTCTGGTAAAAATTGTTGCCCACATAACTCAAGAAAAGATGAAATTCTTGAGGCTTTCGGTAGCCTGGCAATGAATTGGAACCCTGAATTAGAGGAATGATGCGGAATTCTTCGTCTAGAAAAACGAAATTAGGATAGCTCATCTGGTTATTTAGCAGGGCCGCGGCCAATTGGTGATAGCCATTACTGCCAGAGGCAATAAATTTGAAAGTGGTTCCTCTAAAAACGATATCCTTCGTCTGCTCTGCGTCAAGCTTCACCGGGTAAAATTTTTCGTTAAGCATTTTGGCGATTTCTGGATCGGTAAATGTATTTTTATCCATTACCTTGCACCAACCGCACCAACTGGTATATACATCAATAAAGATCTTACGGTTTTCCGATTTTGATTTTTCTACGGCCTCTTCAAAGGTCATCCACTTCACAGGGCCTGCAAAGTGATTTTCCTGAGCTTTGGCAATCACCAAAGTAAAAATCAATGCAATAAGGAACAAGGAAAAGCGGTACATCATAAAATTCATGTGCAAATTTAATCAAACTTAATATCTTCTGAAGGATACACGTAACCCGGTAATGGAAAGCAGGTATTCAACCCTAAATTCAAGTGTGGCATCAAAATAAAAACAAACAGTTACGATCAACCGCGGTAGCATTCAGTTACTAAGGAGGTGTTCGAAAAGTGAAGGGGTTCTGTCCGATTTTGGACAAAATTATAAGTAGTATAGTAAAATTACCCTCAATTGGACGATTTCAAATTTGGCATAAGGTTGGTAGCTTTCGCTAGTAGTATAAGCACATGAAAAGATTCTCACATAAAGATTTGATTTTAACATTAGGCGTTCTGGTCGCTTTAATCATTGTGCTGGCCGCCATTTATCTTAAAGAAACACCTTTACTAAACGACAACACATCGGAATATGAGAAGCACCAAAAGAAAATAGAGCCTTCGGTTATCATTCAAAAATTTATTACAAGAGCAGCTTCCAGTCTTCATCTTTAGCTTATCGGTAAGCATAAAAATGCTGCACCAATTCAATTGCTCTTCGAATCGCCTTATTGATTGGATAAAACTCACGCGCCATATCAAAATCTATTGATGCTAATTGCATATAATATTCATTCATTACAGGCACCTCTAATCCCAAGGCAATATTTCCTTCGGCCAAAGCAAAAGCCGATGCCTGCTCGGTCTTAATAATCTTACAGGTAACCAATTCACGCTTCGCATATTTGTTAGTCCGGGCGGAATACCCAAACAATCGGCAGATCAATCCTCGATGAGCGTATTGGGAGCAAAGCCCAGTTCCGGCCTGAGTAGGGTTAAGGATAAGACAAATTTCTTCAGCCCTTTCATTCAATTTAGACAGCCACTCCTCCGCCAAATTTGATTTATAGAGATGTAGGGCAAACGGAAGAAACTCCAACGAAGTCGCCTCGATGTCAGGTTTGAAGCAACACTTGCCGCACCCAAATTTACAATGCAAAGAAGTAACGGATTGAAATTCGTCAATAGCCCGATCGAGCTTATCAAAAACAGCTTCAATTGATTTTACTTTTTCTTCAAGGGAATCCATATCAAATATTTAAAGGTCTAACCCCAACTGGTTCTGGTCTTTCCTTTTAACTAACTTAGGTGGCACCACACTCACCACATCGCCTTCGGTGAGATACAGCAAGTATCCTTCCGATACATAGCCCATTTGGTTTAACATCAAACAATATTCGCCCACCTGTTTTTGATCTTCCTTCTTTGGCCCACCCGTTTTATAATCGATCACAATTGCCTGCTTATCCTTTAACAACAGCCTGTCGATGCGATACTCCTTACCACCTGGCAAAAGCGTATGCGCTTCGTTACGCACATCCCATCGAGGCGAAAACCAATCTGCCACTTTGGTATTTCTCATCAATTTATCCATAGCCTGCTCAAGCATCTCTTTTTCTTCGACACCAATCTCTCCGTCTGATTCCATCTTTCGGATAGCCCTTGGAATATCGGTCATTCCCTCTATTTTCGAAAAAGCGGAATGCAAATGAATTCCAAATTTGATTTTATGAAAGGTTGCGTTATCCTCAGCATCAGATCGGGGTGCCGTCTTCTTAATAATCAATTTACTTCGCCATTCACCAGTCGTGTAGGCACTCAACGATACGGCATTGTATCCGTGCTCCTCTTTGGACACCGAGGACGCCATGGTACCTGCACGCCACAATTGGTTGGCAGCGCTCCAATTGGCGGAGAGCTCCAACGATTGCTCGGCACTATTAAAAAGAATTTGAGCTACCGAATTTTTATGGCTTCGCACTTTTGGGCCAGGAGCAAATGCGATCAAACCCATCTCTGCACGCGTCATCGCAACGTAAAGTAGGTTGAGGTTATCAAGATAAATGCGAGAATGTTCAATAGCGTATTCTTCAGCAAACAAAGACTCCTTTAGCCCGGAGGAATATTTTATAGGTAAAAAACCAATTGTATTGAAGGCGGAGGCCGAACCCTTCACCCACAAGTTGGGCGACTTAAGTCCATCGTGATCCAGGCCCCACGCACAAAATGGAATGATAACATAGTTAAATTGCAACCCTTTCGCTTTATGCAAAGTAAACAGCTGCATGGCCTCTGCCCCATTTGGGGCTGTGATCGATTTTTTATGTTTATACTCAATCCACCAATCAAGAAAGGCGCGCAAGTCATTTCGTTCTCGATTACCAAAATCTAAAACCTGATCCTGGAAAGCCAAAAGGTAAGGCAGCTCGCCAATTGTTTTACCCAATTGAAATATACCTATTAGTGTTTCGGTCAATTCAAATAAGGGAAGCTTACGAAGTTGGATTTTATTTTCTGTAAAAGATTTTGGGAGGTTATTTTCAAAAAGCACGGGGTTGGAAACCGCAAACACTTCCGAAGCTGATTTTTCTATCCCCTGCTGGCGCGAATATTCATAGGCAAGTTGAGCCCGTGCAATTGCATCTTCCGGATTAAGAAGGTACGTTAGCGCTGCGGTAATTAGGTTGACAGAACTTGCGCTGTCAATCCGCAATGACTCATTGGATACCACATCGTAAACACAACTAACCTTCGCTTTTTCGGAATTTTTATATTGCAACAAGTATGCGATCAATTCTTGCCCTTCTCCGTTGGTGCGCACTAAAAGCGCAATATCACTTGGCTTGGCGCCTAGTTTTTGCAATTCCTCTATTTGGCAAACAGTTTGTTGGAGAGAGGCCTCCTTCCATTTCATTTCTTCGGTATCTTCAAAAAATCGCAGCTGCACAAAACCTTCTTCTGGTTTGGTAATCAATTGTTCTACATCATCATAAGCTGATTTTGCAATGGGGTCTACATTCCCTTCCAAAGGCGAGGCAGAAGCAAACTTGAATAGTGCGTTGTTGAATGAAACAATCGTTTTTGAGCTTCTGAAATTCTTGTTCAACAATTTTAAATCAGTACGCCCCGCCCCTATTTCGCTTTCAATGGTCTGTTGCAAAAGTGACTGGTCACCACCGCGCCACCGGTAAATGGCTTGCTTTACATCCCCAACAATCACACTGGGATAGCCGCTATCCAATCCATTGGTCAGTAGCGGTTGAAAGTTTTTCCATTGCAACCCCGAAGTATCCTGAAATTCATCAATGAGAAAATTCCGGTAAAATGATCCTGCCTTTTCATAAATAAAGGGTGTATCGCTATTTTGGATAATGCCGTTGAGAAACTGCGGTGCGTCTGCCAATAGCATGACATTATTTTCACGCTTATACTCGCTTAGCTTTCGCGATATATCCATGATAAGCCCGAAGGCATAAAAGTTACTGATGGCCACTTCAGCCGATACGGCAACCTTAAAATTTTCGTTTCGGTAATCCAAAATTTCATTTAAAATACCAATCCATTTCTCGTCCGCCACTCGGTTCATCTCTTGATGCAGGGGATGACTTTTATCAACCCAGTTATCTGACAATTGAAATTGATTTAGGGCTCTGGATCCTATTTCTTTGTCTGCGAAATCTTTGACCGATTTGAATTCAGCTACCTTTGCAAACCATCCAAAGGCACTTCCGCTGCGTTTGTATTTAAAATCATCAACCTGAAGCCCAAAGTTTTGAAAATCCTTTAAAGTCGCTTTGGCACGCCCCGTGACAAAAGACATAAACTTATATTTCTCCTTTTGAAGGACGTCCAACGCATTCCTGAAATAATTTAGATCTCTTGATCCTTGCCCAATTCCTTCTTCAATAGCTTTGAACTCCTCCCTAAAAATCTCATTTGAAAAGGCCACCAGACTTCCTCGCATGTCCCATGACCGGTCATTTTCGAGGTTCTGCAAGGCGAGTTCCACCACCCAATCGGTAAGCTGCGGATGTTCGCCCAACTCATCTATCAAATTGGCGATCACCTCTTCCATCACCCTGTCTTGCTCTACTTCCAGCCGATAGTCACCCAATATTCCGGCTTCCCGGGTAAAAGCCCGGATAATTTTTTGAAAAAAAGCATCGATGGTGCTAATTGAAAATTGATGGTAATTATGGAGTATTGCTGCCTGCACCTCGCGGGCATTGTTTTGAAATGTCTGCGCATCCAAATTAAGCTCCGCTTGAAGTTCAGCCGCCAGCTCGTTGATCTCACCGGTTGCAAATTCATTGAGATAGCGCATAATCCGCTCCTTCATTTCCTGCGTGCTTTTATTCGTGAATGTAACCGCCAGAATATGTTTATAGTAATCGGAGCGAAACCGCAAGGCCAAATTAAGGTATTCTTTGGCCAATGTGCGTGTTTTGCCCGAACCAGCCGAGGAACGATAGATTTGAAATAGTTTTGCCACCTTTGAGAAAAATTCGAAGTTACGGATTCCATATAAGATTCAACGAAAATCCGTAACTTGACTTTAATTCAATCTATGCGAAGGCTCTATTTTCTTTTACTAAAGATTTCTTATTCCTTTCCTGTACAACTTTTTCTAAACAACATCAGGCGCAACATCGTATTGGTACTTTGTTGGATCCTCCTCTTCTCGATGGTAACGGGGAACTTCGGGAAATACATCGGTATCCCCTATCTTTTCCTCGACCCAGAATATCTGCATCAGGTGAACTTTACCAGTTTTCTTATCATGGGCGGTATGACGGCTGGATTTAGTATGGCTTTTCATATTACCTGTTACATCTCAGACGGGCATCGGTTTTCTTTCATTGGAACTCTGCACAGACCATTCAGGAAGTTTGTGGTCAACAATAGCCTTTTTCCAATGGCGTTTCTTGGCGTTTACATCTATGAAGTGGTGGTCTTTCAAATCAACAATGAGCACAGCAGTGTGAGCAAACTCGCGATTAACCTAGGGGGTTTTTTTGTCGGTTATATACTCATGACCTTACTCTTTTCCCTGTATTTCCGTTTTACCAACAAGGACATATTCAAATACATGGTTTGCCGCATTGATGAGAAAATCAAACGCAACGTGCAGGTAACGCGAGCCAGCGCCATGAAAAAACTAGATATTGCCCGAAAACGCCAGGTCCGGGTAGATTATTATTTTGACAATCGGCTTCGTTTCAACAAAGTAGAGGACAACACCTTTTATGACAAGGCGACTATCCTCCAAGTGTTCGATCAAAACCATTTTAATTTAGTGGTCATCGAGTTGTTTATTTTCACGATTGTACTCACACTTGGGATTTTTAAAGACTATCCTCATTTTCAATTGCCGGCAGCAGCCACTTTCATGATCTTCCTCACCATTTTTGTGATGCTGTTCGGAGCCTTCTCTTATTGGTTTGGCGAATGGAGTGCCACCATGGGGCTTGTTGTCTTTTTACTGATCAACTATTCGGTAGGGGAAGATTATTTCTCCAAAAATTATGAAGCCTTTGGATTAGACTATCAGGAAACACCCGTTCCTTATACCATCGATGCCATCAAAAAATCTACGGACAAGGCATCTATGGAACAAGATCGACAGGCGACCTTGATTGGTTTAACGAACTGGCGGAATAAATTTCCCGCTGAGCAGAAACCCAAGATGGTTTTTCTTTGCGTGAGTGGTGGCGGAAAAAGGGCCGCCCTCTGGTCAATCACCGCGATGCAGTTTTGCGATAGCCTTTCGCAAGGAAAATTAATGGAGAATACCGTACTTATCACCGGAGCTTCTGGTGGTTTAATTGGCGCGAGTTATTTTCGCGAGCTCAGCCTCAGAAAAAAACTAGGTCAGCCAATCGATCCCTACGCTTCTATTCACCGTCAAAAAATTTCCAGCGATAACTTAAATCCACTTATTTTTAGTTTGTTGGCCAATGACCTGTTTGTCGGATTTTCCAAATTTGAATATGCAGGTATACGGTATTTTCGGGATAGAGCCTACACTTTTGAAGATCAATTGAACGAGATCACGCAAGGGATGTTGGATAAACCTGTCAGTGATTACAATCAATACGAAAAACAAGGCATAATTCCCATGATGATACTCGCACCAACCGTGGTGAACGATGGTCGGAAAATCTATATCGCCTCACGGCCTGTATCGTTTATGAATTACGAAGTTGAAGACGATAGTAATTTTAACTACGAAGATGATAAAATTAGTGGAATTGACTTTCAACGCTTTTTTCATGATCAGGGAGCTGCCCAACTGCGTTTCCTTTCTGCCCTACGCATGAGTGCCACATTTCCTTACATTACACCGAACACCTCACTTCCAACAGATCCCAGTATTCAAATTATGGACGCAGGCATTTCAGATAATTTCGGCCTCTCAGACGCTGTTCGGTTTTTGTATGCCTTTAAAGAATGGGTAGCAGAAAATACCTCCGGTGTAATTTTTGTCTCCATCCGCGATTCACCAAAGTTGAGAGACATCAGCCCGACCACCGGCTCCACCTTAATGGATGATCTCACGCAGCCTATCAGCAGTGTGTATAACAATTTTGAGAATTTCCAGGATATCAACAGCGATCTACTTATTGGTGAAGGCCATAGTTGGTTGAATGTGCCGATTCACCGAATCGACATTCAATATCAGGCAGAAAGTTACGTCTCAATACTTCAGCAAATGGACAGCATCCGGCAAAACAACGCGCGTGCCTCTTTGAGTTGGCGGTTGACAACCCGAGAAAAAGAAGGCGTAGTAGACAATATCAAGTCATCTAAAAACCAAGAACAAATAAAAAAGCTAATTGATCTTTTGCAATGACATGGGCTGATCAGATCCTGCCCTTTCTAAAAAATTTGAACCTAGAAGTTAATTTACCTAGTGGGGTTAGGGTGATGAATCCTTACCGGGGAAAAAACGTTTACTCACTTTGCGAAAAGTTCTATAAAAGATATTATAACGACTCCTCTCCTCGCACACTGATTTTAGGAATAAACCCAGGCCGAAATGGGGGTGGAATCACAGGAATTCCATTTACCGATCCAATTAAATTGGAAGCTTTGGGCCTTTCGAATGATTTGCAAAAAAAACCTGAACTGTCCTCCGGTTTTATTTACACCATGATTGATTCCTTTGGCGGCCCCGATAAATTCTACAATAAATTTTATATCAGCTCAGTATCACCATTGGGATTTACCCAGCACAACAAAAATCTTAATTATTACGACCTAAAGAATCTTCCTGCCTTATTGGGAGAATTCATAAAATCATGTTTGGAACAACAACTCGCCTGGGGGCTGAACCGCAAGGTTTCTTTTTGCTTGGGTGAGGGGAAAAATTTTGACTTTCTTAAAAAGCTGAATGATCAGCATCGCTACTTTGAAAACATTACCCCGCTTCCACACCCGCGCTTTGTTATGCAATACCGGAGAAAAAAGCTAAAGGCATTTATTAAACTCTATGTTGATAAATTTAATCTCGGTTAAGCGGAGTAGCTGGAACGGATAACTTATCGCAAAGCAGGATGTATGGCATTTCACTTCTTTGTGTATTTTTACGTCCCTAAAAAATGAAAAACCGATTCTCAAACGATATTAACATACGAAATAAGCAAGCTTCCTTTAAGTATGAGCTAATTGAGAAATTTATCGCTGGAATCATGCTCAAGGGCACCGAGATCAAGTCGATACGAGAAGGCAAAGTGAATCTACAAGATGGCTATTGCTATTTTAACAACAGCGAGTGTTTTGTAAAGGGAATTAACATTACAGCCTATTCGCAAGGCACGCATTACAATCATGAGGCTGCTCGTGAACGAAAGTTGCTCCTCAAAAAATCCGAACTGGATAAATTAGAAGCCAAGGTTGAAGAGAAAGGACTAACGCTTTTACCCATCCGGCTATTTATTAATGAGCGAGGTCTTGCGAAGTTAGAAATTGCCATCGGTAGAGGAAAAAAATTACATGACAAACGTGAGAGCATCAAAGAAAAAGATATGAAAAGGGAATTAAGTAAAATAAAATTGCAGTAATGATGGAGCAAGATTTCGGAGTTTGCCGACTGTCCTTGGTTCCACTACTCTATGAACCTGCGAATTCCCGCCAAGTCGGTCAACTCCTATTTGGAGAAGCCTATGAGGTGATCGACCGAAGCCATGACAATTTGTGGCTTCGTATAAAAATCAACTTTGATAAAGTAGAGGGATGGATCAATCGGAATCACCACCACTCCATTGCGCTGGAATATTTCGAGCACATCATTCAAGCTGATTTTAAAATCACTACCGATGTGGTGGCCAGCATTCTCTATAAGAAGAATCCCTTATCTATTTTGATTGGAAGTATTGTACCGATTTCTTCGTCCGAGCTCTTTAAGATGGATCAGCAGCTTGCCTTCAATGGTGAATCGAAATCGATCAGCCAAAAAAGGGAAGCCGAATTTCTAAAATCCGTGGCTTTAAAATACCTCAATGCGCCAGAAATCGAAGGAGGTAAAAATCCTTTCGGGATTTGCGCGAATGGTTTGGTCCAAATGGTTTTTAAAATTTCAGGTTATCCACTTCCATGGGATTTGCAGCATCAGGCCGAATCGGGCAAAAAAGTAAGCGATATTTTTTCTGCCAACGTTGGTGACATTGCTTTTTTTAAAGATCAAAACAATAACCTCGTCCACACTGGCATAATTCTCGGTGATGATAAGGTCATTCATGCATTTGGACAGGTAAAGATTGATTATATCAATGAAGAGGGCATTCTAAACCCAGAAACTAAAGTCTATTCGCATACGCTGGCAAAGATCAGACGTCTGTTACCGTAGGGAAGTTAGAATTCTGCCCCATTGCTAAAGCCAAAGATTGGTTTTATCTTACCATCGTGAATTCTCGTGTTTTAGTACTTAACCAGGACTTTAGCCCGCTGATGGTTTGTTCAGTGGAGCGAGCCTTTGTTTTGGTCTACTTAAACAAAAGTGAAATGGTACGATCTTCTAATGGGCATAAAATAAGAACCGTTTCGCATTCCTATGCCATGCCTTCCGTAATCCGACTAAATCGGTACGTGCATGCTCCCTATAAAGGGGTTACGTTGACCCGGCAGAATGTTTTCAAGAGAGATAATTCAGAATGTCAATATTGTGGCACAAGGCGAGACCTCACCTTGGATCATGTTATTCCCAGTTCAAGAGGAGGTGCCCATTCATGGCAAAATCTGGTTACGGCCTGTAAAAAATGTAATGCTAAAAAAGGGAACTATACCCCGGAAGAGGCAGGCATGCAGCTAAAAAGAAAACCTTTTAAACCAAGTTATGCCCTTTTCCTTCGCGACATTACAGGGTCAAATCATAACGAATGGGATGATTTTTTAGAGGCTAAATCGGCATAAAGTGAAAGTTCAAAAAACGATAAACCTGATCCTCATTTTCACGCTATTGGCATTAACTATTGGCTGCGATCAGATTTCAAAATCCATCGTGCGACAGCAGGTTGAATACAATCAGCAAATCAGCTTGATCCATTCCTATTTCAAGTTGACCAAGATCGAGAACGAAGGTGCTTTTTTGAGTATTGGTGATTCGCTTCCTCCTGCTTTAAAGTTTTTTCTTTTGTCCATTTTGCCTTCATTGGCCTTGGCTTACGGACTTTATTTTTTATTCACAAAAAATAGCCTATCAAGAAATACTTTATTTGCTCTTTGCTTTACTATAGGCGGAGGCATAGGGAATATGTACGATCGCCTCCTTCACGGGTCAGTAACCGATTTCTTACATATCGATCTCGGCCATGTTCAAACGGGGATTTTTAACCTAGCGGATGTATCCATCACCACCGGAATGATTCTTTTCTTAATCGAATTGGCCACAAAAAAAAAGGAAGGAGATTTGTCCAGTGGAAGTCTTTTTGATCGCTTAAAATAATTCGAGTTACCCTATCTTTGCCAATCGTATTTATCTTGAAAACATGATGGGTAGGGCAAGGTTCAAAGTTATTTTAATGTTCGTGATTGGGCCCCTCTCGGTTGTTGCTCAATTCACAAATAGCTGGATCAACTTTACACAGCAATATTTTAAGATACCTGTTGCACAAAATGGCATTTATCGGCTTACTTATGCGAACCTTCAGGCAGCAGGTTTTCCTGTAAATTCAGTTGACCCTCGTTTTATCCAATTATTTCATCGAGGCCAAGAGCAATCCATTTATGTGCGGGGACAAAAAGACGGGGTCTTTAATGCCACCGATTATATCGAATTCTATGGCCAGAAAAATGATGGGGCGCTAGACAGCCTTTTATACCGGCCTTCCTCCAACCAGCCGCACAAATATTACAATTTATATTCCGACACCGCTGCCTATTTTCTCACTTTCAATTCATTAGCTACGCGAGGCATTCGCATGGATTCTGTGCAGTTTGTTAACACCAATAATTTGCCGGCCGAAAGCTATCAGACCGCTCAACGGCTCTTTATCAACCACAATTCTTATAGTGGAGGCTATACATACAACAGCCTTACCGAATCTACTTACTTCGATCAAGGGGAAGGCTGGACAGGAACACCAATTCAACAAAGCCAATCTATTGACTACATCGTGGATTCACTGTACAACGGTGTTTCAGCAGCTGGAACCCCCACACTTGAGGTACTTTTGGTGGGCAGGGACTACCCAACCCACCAGCTCCAGATTTATGTAGGGCCAAATGCAGCGTCATTGCGGGCGCTGCCACAAGTGACTATTACGGGATTTGCATCTCAGGTTTTTGACTGGAATCTAAACTGGAGTGATATAGGCACGGACGGAAAGATGGACGTGCGCCTCGTTGCCCTCAGCGATGCCACTACCAATCGGTACCAAGGAAGCATTTCTTACATAAAGGTAAATTTTCCGCAAAGTTTCAATTTTAGTGGCCTTCAAAATAAGGCATTTCAACTAGCGGTCAACCCAATTGGCCAATCTTATGTAGTCATCAACAATCCTGTTTCTGGTTTGAGACTATGGGATATTACCAACTTGCAAAGTGTAACGCAAATCGGTCTTGTGCCTTCTGGCAGCACGCTTACTACTATTGTTCCAGGCACGTCCACAGCCAAATCTCTTTTTGCTTCGGCCAAATACATTATTCCTTCCGTGTTCCCTGTTTCATTCCGATCATTGACTTCATATCCTTCAAATTTTTTAATTATTACTAACAAGGTTTTAACTTCACCTGCTGGTGGCTACGGAAATCCAGTTCAAGCCTATGCCGCGTACCGGGCTTCGACTACTGGAGGAGGATATGATACGCTTACTGTCAATATCGATCAACTCTATAACCAGTTCAACTACGGAGAGGTTTCGCCTTTAGCCATCTACAGTTTTATGCAATTCATGACGGCTCAAGGAAATATAAAGTATTTATTTTTGATTGGTAGGGGACGTGACATTTTTTATTCTGGCTATCAGCGTTTACCTGTTCCATCTAGTGAGCTTCGGGATCTCGTCCCTTCTGCCGGTTACCCAGGTGGTGATATTGCTTATACGGCGGGGCTTTATGGAACGACCTACCAACCCGGAGTTCCCACAGGGCGGCTCACTGCAACTACATCCTCTCAAGTTGCTGGTTATTTAAACAAAGTGATAGAGATAGAATCTCAACCCTTGCAACCTTGGGCAAAACAATTACTGCATTTAAGTGGTGGTGGAAGTTCAAGCACGGATGCTTCAGAGCTAACGTTATTTCGCCAATACGTAGACGGTTTCGCACAAATTGCAAAAGGACCTTACTTGGGTGGCCACGTGACCACAGAAGCAAAGGTAAATGTAGGCGTTGAACAAATTAACGTTGCCCCAATCGTGAATCAAGGGGTGAACCTCGTTACGTTTTTTGGCCATTCATCCTCGAGTACTATCGACATTGATATTGGCAACGTAACCGATCCAACGTTGGGGTACAGCAATGCGGGCAAGTACCCGGTCTTTCTGATCAACGGATGCAACGCAGGGACCATTTTTGCTAACAAAGTTACCTTTGGTGAAAATTGGATGCTGGCGGCCAACCTCGGATCGCGCAATTTCTTAGCAGGCACTTCTTTTGGGTACTCTAACGAACTGCAACAATACTCCTCACTTTTCTATCAAGTGGGATTCGGTGATTCCGTATTTATCAAAAAGGGAATTGGTGATATTCAAAAGGAGGTGGGTAATCGTTATTTAAATAATTACGGGGCTGGCATTACCGGCATTACGCAGGTGCAGCAAATGGTATTGGCGGGTGACCCCGCTCTAAAACTATTCGGAACGGCACTACCCGATTATTCGGTGGACAACGGCTCGCTTTCGCTAGCTTCGCTTGATGGCAAACCAGTCACCTCCTTGAGCGATTCTTTCGCCATAAAAATCATCGTCAAAAATTTAGGGGCCACCAGTACTACCCCCATTAAAGTGCGAGTGATCCGAACCTTCAGCGACAACAGTACAAAAATCTACGACACCATTTTCCCTTCCGTAATTTATCTTGACACACTATCGTTCACGCTATACAAAGATCCAGTTGTCAATGGATCAGGAAACAATCTCTTCACCGTAATAATCGATCCGTTGAATGCCATCAAAGAAATATCAAAAACCAATAACACCGCCACACTCTCCACTTTCATTCCCTCCAACGGAACGATTAATCTCTACCCAACTAATTTTGGGATCGTTAGCACCTCAACCTTGAATTTGCTTTTTCAGGATGCTAACCTCATGGGAGCGCAACGAAACTTTCTGGCTCAATTTGATACGACCAATACATTCAATAGTGGATTCGCCATCAACCAAACTGTTTCTGGGAAAGTCTTAGCCAAACTCAATGTCAATTTACTTCCCAGTGATTCTGTCGTTTACTACTGGCGCACTAAACCGGTAAGCCAAAGTGCAAGTGATAGTACCAACTGGTCAGTGTCTTCTTTTATTTATATCAACAACAGTCCACAAGGATGGGCGCAAACGAAAATCCAGCAAATGGAATCCAATTCACTCACGGGGTTGGATTTTAATACTTCCAATAAAAAGCTGACTTACTTGCAAACGATTTTACCTGTTGAAGTGAAATCGATTGGCGCCAACAGCGTGTCACCTTATACTGCCGCTTCCATGCAAGTGAACGGCACTGAATATGACGTCAGTGTGCAAGTACCCTGCCTGAACAACACGATAAATCTTGTCGCCTTCAATAAGACAACCGGCACTCCCTACCCAGGAATAAGCATCTACGGAAATGATCCGCGCGGTTGCGGGCTGCAGCCATCCGTTATTAATAGCTTTCAATCCACTGACATCGAAACGGGTCAAGGAAACGATATTTTACAATACGTAGACAATGTCAGCTCGGGTGATTCGGTTATTCTTTTCACGGTCGGCAATCCAGTAATTTCTTCCTGGTCAGCCAACGTGTTGAGTAAACTCAATAAACTTGGTATCAGCAATACACAAATCACTTCGGTGCAAGATGGAGAGCCTGTTGTGATCTTTGCAAAAAAAGGCACCTCGCCCGGAAGCGCCAAATTCTATTTGCCTCAGGCAACGCCTGTTACTTCGCAAGACGTAACGGTAAAGGCAACCATGACCGGACGGAATTCCTCTGGAAAAGTAAAATCCCTTGCGATCGGCCCAGCAAAAAAATGGATAAACTTCGTTCACCAGGCAACTAATATTGAAGCCGTGGATCAGGTGAGCTACTCAATTTACGGGGTAACGCTAACCGGAAAAGAAATGTTGCTCCAATCGAACATAACTGCCACCAATCTGGATTTGTCTTTTGTTAACCCCATCCTTTATCCACAATTGAAAGTGCAACTCAACATGCAGGACACCGTGAACCTCACCGCTGTCCAGCTTAAAAAATGGTTTGTTTTTTATGAATCGGTAGCCGATGGCTTACTATTTTATCAAGGACCAACAGCAACGCAAACCGTTCAAGAAGGGCAGCCATTTTTGGGCCAATATGGTTTTACCAATATCTCTTCCCAATCCTTTACGGATTCCCTTCAGGTAAATACTGAAATCGTAAACAGCGCAAAGGCGATTAAAGACACCAGCACGTTCAAAATCAAAGCTCCCGCTCCTGGCGACACCACAACCTTTTCGCTCACCGTAAACACGAAAGGAAAAGCCGGCCTCAATAACATTAATGTTTATGTCAATCCGAAAATTCAACCGGAACAGTATTACGACAACAATGTCCTTGACCAATCGGTATATCTAGAGGTAATCCCTGATCTTTCTAATCCAACATTAGATGTAACGGTGGATGGTCGCTACTTACAAAACGGAGATTTCGTTTCACCAAGCCCAATCATACAAGTGAAACTTCAAGACGACAACCCATTCTTGATGATTACCGACACCACTCATTTGAATATGTTTTTAAGCTTTCCTTGCGACACGGCTCCCTGTCCTTTCAAGCGGATAAGTTTTAGTCGGTCGGATGTAAAATGGAAGCAAGAGACAGCAAGTGCAGATTTCACCACTATTTTTCATCCGGCTAATTTGCCCCAAG
The DNA here is from genome assembly GCA_027317105.1 of Cytophagales bacterium. Taxonomy (GTDB): domain Bacteria; phylum Bacteroidota; class Bacteroidia; order Cytophagales; family Cyclobacteriaceae; genus ELB16-189. The sequence continues at coordinate 717 of DAHVFH010000159.1, read as the reverse complement.
GCAACTACCTCCTTCAAATCAATGGCACGGATGCAAGCGGTAATTCCAGTGGACTTCAGCCCTACGCGATCTCCTTCCGTGTTCAAAATGAAACTACTTTGCAATTGCAATCTGTGTACCCGAATCCCTCTTCGGACATATTTAATTTTAGTTTTGTGCTTTCCGGAAATATATTGCCTGATAATTTTTCGCTACAGATCTATGCGGTTGACGGAAGACCCCTTCAACAGTTTGGAATGAATTCGATTACTAATTTTATTATCGGCACGAATATTTTACCCTGGAGTTCTTCCAATGAGGGATTAGGGGACGGTATGTACATTTATAGACTCTCGCTAACGGTCAATGGCAAAACCGCTACCCAAAGTGGGAAGCTGTTATCCGTCAAATAAATCAGGTTTTTATGCTATCAAAAATCAGAACCGTTCAAAATAGTATTGTCATTTCAAACGAAGCGAAGCAATCCCAATTCTGAATTTGAATTAAGGTCGTTCCTTGCTTTGAAAGGACATTTTTTTTTGAAATGGCTAATGATGATGACCACCCGGTCCATGCACATGGCCGTGCGCCAACTCCTCTTCGGTGGCTTCACGAATGCTCAGCACTTCCACATCGAAGTTTAATTCTACACCTGCCAGCGGATGGTTGCCATCTACGGTGATTTCGCTAAGACCAACATGGGTAACGGTGACATGAGTACCGCCATCCGTTTGAAAC
>DAHVFH010000156.1 GCA_027317105.1 Cytophagales bacterium | reverse complement strand
GGGCATTACCCCCACAGAGTTTATAAAAAAAAGAAGCCTTGGTCATAAGCTAAAGCCAATTGACCCCAACGTAAAATATACAATTGCAGTCAAAGCCGAGATCAGACGAATAGGAATAAATGTGAATCAGATTGCCAAGATGGTTAACACCCTAAAGGGCGAAATCAGTGAACAACATATTGCCCAATCTCTCGATAAATTGACCCAGGAATTGAGGCAGGTTTTGAAAGCACTAGAATAAATTTGGGAAGGAAAGATTTATGATAATTGACATTAAAAAGGGCAAGTTTGTTAAGGGCCTGATCGAATACCACGAGAGGAAAGTAGACCAGGGCAAGGCCGAGCTGTTATTGGATAATACCTTGTCCCAGGACAAAAACGAGCGCATTAAGGCATTTCTGGAAACTGCCGAGCTTAACCACAAGATTTACCGAAATAAGTTCATTCACTTTTCCGTGAGCTTTCCACAGGGAGACAGTGTCAAGGTTGATCCTGAGTTAATACTTTCGGTTGCCAGTGATTATCTAAAGGAAATGGGCTATACAGATACACCCGTTTTAGTTTACGAACACGCAGATAAAAAGCATAAGCATTTTCATATCGTCACAACAGCAATGGATTATTCAGGGGCAAAGATCCCAGAGCTAAACGATCATATTAAAAGCCAGGCTTTATCACGCAGACTTGAGAAAACTTTTGGCCTTGAAAAGACAGAGTATGTTAGCAAATTCCAGAAACGACTTTCGGAGAAAAACGCCATAGATTACAGGGTTTTTAATGCATTAAGTAGCAGGGAGGGAAGGGTCCTTTTTGAAAATGAATTGCTCGGAACCCTACCAGAGTCATTTCAAAAAACGATTACCGAAAATAAGCTCTCTGATTACGAAGTCCAGAAAGAACTTCAAACGCGGGGAATTGATAAGGACAATCTTTTTAAAATTTACAGGGTATTAAAATCCAAGAACCTTTTTTATCAGACGAACAAAGAGGTCCTGAACGAAAAGCTAAATCACATTAAGGCCGTGACTAAAACAAGGGATCAGTTTATTGACCAGGTTGAAAAGCAGGGAATCTACGTTCGTAAAATTGCCTCAAGTGACGGTTCTTATAGTCTTACATATGGCTTATCGGAGAAAAACTTTTACGTTAAAGAAAAAGATCTTCCTGTTTCTTTCCGATACGATTTTTTGTTTACGGACCGCAAAATTGAAATGGCTTATGACCAGGAAGAACAACGTTCATTTCTAAAACGAATGGTTACGAAAAATTTGCGATTCTCTCAGAGCCAACCGGAATTTGAAAAGCGCTTAGCGGATGCGGGGATCCAAATCAAGTATGCCGAAAACGCAAGAGGTATTTATGGGGTATCTTTTTCAAGTCAGAATATGAAAGAGCCCGTGGTGTTCAAAGCATCCGAACTTTCGCGCGACCTAACTTGGAAAAAGATTGCTTCTCAACTGAATGTTGCCCCGGTTGTAAAAGTCGCGAAGGAATCCCCTTCTTTGCCTTCCAAAACAGAACAAGGACCTGGTATAAAAGGGATAACAGATCCGCTCTCAAGGTCCAAGAATATAACAGATCCAGAAGAAGAAAAGAGAAGGCGAAAAAGAGAGCAGGACAATGAAAGAGAACGAGACAATAATTTTTAAAAAATGGATAAAGTAGAACGAAAGCGAACGAATGAAATTCTTTTCATTATCCTGATCCCGACAACAATCATTTTAATAACAGATTGGTGTTTTAGATTCAGCTTCCTTTCCCCGGAGGTGACTGGTTTCTATAAGACCCATGTCAATGATCTGGTCAAACCACAATTATTTTACATTCGCCTAGTTCACATTGTCCTGATGGCGTTGTTAGGTTGGAACAACACCAAGTTTAAAGATACGCCCTCGAAAAACTATGCTTTCCATTTTATTTCTGTTTTAAGCGTTACTATTTTTTTATCAGGCTATACCCGTTTGGTTTATTACAATCTTCTCTTTTATCCATTCGGTTTTGTCGCTGGCTCAATCTTAGTTTTAAGAACACTCCAAGAAATTCACAACAACCAACATGAATCCAAAAATTTCAAATTGGTTCCAAAAGCGCCTGATGCAAAAGATCCATTGATAATAGATACAGCAAGTGGAAGAATGCAATTGCCGGAAAGAGCGCACGGTACTTATATTGAAGCAGCAGCAGGAGGGGGGAAATCAAACCTCATTGAAAATTTCTTGTGGCAAGAAGTTCAAGGAAATAAAGCGGGGTTTCTTTATGACTACGAAGGCAATCCACTTGAAAGAGACGGAGCTATTCTGACTAAAACGGTTTACACCGCTTTGAAACAAACACCAAAGGACCATAAGGTAAAGTTCGCGTTCATCAATTTCACTGACCTAACAAAAACAGTTAGGTGTAATCCTATCGCTTCAAGATATATGGGTAACGAGCTGGACGTCCTTAATGCCGCTCACACCTTTATGAAAAATCTCGAAAGAGACTGGATTAAGAAAACAGATTTTTGGGCACAAAACGCATTGAACTACACCACCGGTTGTATGCTTTACCAGCAAAGACACATGCCTGATCACATGAGAACAATACCACATTTGATTTGTTTAATGTTATCTGATTTCCGGGCGGTACTGGATATGATGACTCAGGACCACGAATTACAGAAATGGATTATACCAATAGCGACAGCTTACGAAATGAAAGCTCACCAACAAATTTCAGGGGTAGTTTCTTCAACTCAGTTGCCAGTAACAAAACTTTTTCTTCCTGAAATATTCTACGTACTCAATCCACCCGTAGGTGAGGAATTTGATCTTGACATTACAAACCCTTCTAACCCCGTATTCCTTTGTGTCGGTAATAACCCAAAGCAAAAGCAAGCATTAAGTCCGGTTATCTCATTGATATTTTCGGTTGTAAAAAACAACATCGATAAACTGGACCAAACGGAAGCTGTGATTTGTATAGATGAAGTTGCTACTTGTTTTTTCAACGGTATCGATGAGATCCCGGCAACCATGAGAAAGAAGGGAGTATCAACATACATTTCTGTTCAATCTTTTATTCAATTAATAAGAGATTATGGAAAAGAAAACGCAGAAACTCTTCGTGACAACTTGAGCAACGTATTTATTGGAAAAACAAACAACAAAGATACGGCTCACAGGATAATGGAATTTTTTGGGGACTACCGAAGAAACGAAAGATCCACTTCAATGGGAGACAGTGGGGAAAGCCAAACGCTGTCAACCAGGAACGAGAAACTTCTGCAGCTCCGCGATATTACCTTCCAGCGTACAGGCCATTGGACAGGATATATTTCAAACGCTGATCCTGCAATGTTCCATACTCAATTCAAACGCTTCAATATTAAGAAGCTTAATATTCCAGCCTTTGCTAAACCAATTTCGTCAGACGATACCTCTCTTGTAGATAGGACAATGAAGAAGATATTAGCTGATAACTTCATAAAAGTTCAAAATGAAATAAGGGATTACATTGCCCCATATATGCCGGCTGAATCGGAGTCCGCTTAATTAAACATAAAATGTCAATAGCCCGGGCGAAAATATCTCAACTACCGATTTCGAAAATCTTTTCTTTTTTCGGTTTCTCTCTTATTTCTAAATCCGAGGCATTTAATACGTATCAACATTCCAACGAAGATATCTATTTTGTTTTTCGCGAACCTGGCCGTGAGGACCATTCAATATTTTCTCACCGTTCTTTACAGACTGTAGAAAAACTTAGCCTGATCAATCTTTATCACACATCCGATTCGCTAAGTTCCTTGTTGAATCTTGTTGAACATATTTCATCTACTCCCTCAGAATTTTCTAATAACAACATAACCGAGGAAACTGACACCAAAGTTTTGTTAAATAGAAGCATAGGGCTTGTACCAATAGACAACGGTCAAGGGGAGTGGTATTCACTTCCACAATTTGCCAACCGTATTTTCAAATCCAATTCCGAAGCAATCCGGTACAAATTGCCTCTATGTATTTTTGATGGAAGAACGTTTGTTAGATATGACAATGTGGTAGAGTGGGACAGCGAAAGTATTGTGTTCCGAAACTCAAATACAAATGGCCTGTTTACCTCCCACATACTCCCGCAAACACAGGCCATTTTTATAACATGCAATCCCAAAACATGGCCGTTGTTTTCGCTCGATTCAAAATCAGGTGATCATTTATTTCTTATTTGTCACCCGCAAAGTGACAACGAGTTGTTTGAAAAAATTGAAGCGACATTTATTGATTTAAAATTTAACACAAGAACTTTTCCAATTTCTAACCATCAAGGAGACGTAGAATTTTTATTGCGCTATGTCTTTTTTCTTTTTTCAAAAAATGATTTCAATTTTAAATTGACGTTGCTGCAGGGAGAAAAAATTGGGTTCTCGATTATTAGTCAGGTCCAAAAAGTTAAAGAAGTTTGGAAACAGTTGAATGCAATAAATTTTTTTCTCGAAGAAAGTTTTATGAAAAATCAGTTAAGTGAACAGCTTGACGAAGAAGAACAATATTTTCCGTTAATGAAATTCGAGAAAAGAGTAGCTAAAGATTTAATTGAATTTAGAGTGCAAATGCTTTTGAAGGTCCAGTACCATGAAGTGTTTTTTTTGCAGCTTGTAGAAAAATTTGGTGATAAAAACTCGATAAGATTTCAAAGGTTGGGCAATGCCTAACGGCCCAGGCTATTCGGGAGTGCGCTACGCTTCCGTCATTGCATAGCTAAATCCCTTCTATCCTTATTGCAATAAATCACGAACAAAGAATCATTCTCTGATATGGAGGTTTAATTTTTGATTTCCCCTACGCTTCGTTCCGCTAGTCTCCCGGGATCACACATGCCACCACCTTGGCCATCGCAGTAAAAATTTCCAACCCAAAACCCCATAAAATTTTTCCTTCGAGGCCGCCAAACGCCCGGGAGTCACTACACCCCAAATAGGCTTTTGCGAGAAAGGTTCAGGGTTATCTTGACAAGGCTGATCACTGGCCAGGCCTGGCACCACCGGCACACTTCAAGTTATCTTAAAGCACCTGGTCCGCGCCCGGAGGATCCTGAGCTGCAGCTCCCCAAGTTATCTTTTTGGTAAAAACGAAGTGTAAAAAAAAACGGTCACAGTGTTGCAAAAAACGGACAAAGCCCGTACTTTTATTTCGTACTTTACAAATCAGTTAAAAACAAATATCAATTTAAACCAAAAAAAGTATGTCAACATTAAACAAAGTTATGCTGATCGGACGCCTCGGAAAAGATGCTGAAACCAAGAAAGTAGCAGGTGATAAAACTGTTACTGAATTCAGTTTGGCCACGGAGGAAGTCTGGACGGGGAAGGAAGGTGAGAAGAAATCGGAAACTGAATGGCACGAGTGCGTTTTGTGGGGTGAGAGTGGTGTACTAAAGTTTCTTACCAAGGGCTCTTTGATCTATGTAGAGGGGAGAAAGAAAACTGAACACTTCGAGGACAAAGGAGGGGTGAAGCAACAACGCGTGAAAATTGTACTTGACGGTAATATGGTCAGGTTACTCGACACCAAAGAGAAGGCTGGTTAGCCTTAAATAGAAACAGGGGGATTGCGGCCCCCTGCTTATTAATGAAACAAATATCTGCAACGATATAATCCCATTATTATGAACAAAGATAATTGCCAAAAGGCTAAGACGCAACCAAATGCGAAGCCTTTTCTTATTGACCCACGAAAGAATTTTCTCTTAAAGAGGGCGGAGAAGCTGGCCGAAGCTGAAAGCCAAGAAGGAGTTTTGAAGGTTTTGTACCGGTTACATAACGGGGTGTTAGCACTTCACAAATGTTCTCCTAATCCTTTGCTTGGCGAAAGTTTACATCGGGTGGATCCTTGCGAGGCTGAGTTGACTTTTAACATTAGGCTATGACTTACGAGAAACGATTGAAGATGTTACTAAATCCAGACAGCGAATTTTCAAAACTTGACCACATCGATAGGTTAGTATGTTTTGACATTCTTGAAAATAAAAAAATGGAAGTGAAGGCCTACGTGTATTTCATTACTGATGAGTATAAAAAGAAGTCCATTGTAATCGATTCAAATAAACTGACCAATGAGCTTCAACAGTTTTTGAATTACGCCCAGGGCTTAGACAAAGAAGAAGATGACAACTAAAAATTCTGCAACGAAAATGAAACTTAAACTATTTGACTCTCGGACCTTGAAGCGGCAAGGTAGGAGAGGAAGAAAGCCGGTTGCCGATGGCGACCAGGTGATCACCGTAGCACCACACTCAGGAAGGATCTACTTGTCTGTTGGGTTTGTGCAAAGATTCAGTTTATTAACGAATCGGTTTGGGCTAGCGATTGATGAAGATTCCGGGAGACTTTTCTTTTACATTGATAACGACAATGGTTTCAGATTGATTGACCACCACGCCTCTTTTTATGTCCACAGTAAGACAACAGTGACCGAAGTACTTACTGACGTTGAAGATGAGAGTTCGAGCGGAATTTGTTTTGTCCTGAATGAAACGACCATTAAACAAGACGGGAAAACTTTCTACGAACTTAAAGCTCAACGCGAAAGCGATTCAAAAAAAAAAGCTAAAGAAATTTTGAAGGCTTTTCAAGCAGGAGACTTTAAGGGGAGAGTGAAAACTGCAGAGGTATTGCAAGCTGAGCGATCCCTTTTTAGAGTCAATAGAATCCATTAACCATTGAATTGAAATCTTATGATGCCCAATAAAAAAGCGAAAAATATTTGGATAAAGAAACTCGATAACGAAGATAGGACGATGTTGCAAAAGCTTAGAGCTGTTTACAGTACAAGTGCAAATAGTGAAGCTGTAATGAAGGCATCTTATGAGTACTTTGATAACCTCAAACAAATTGAGAAATTGAAGAACGAGACAAGAACTTTAATAGGTCAAGTTGATACATTGAATAATTCCCTTGAGAATATTAAAGAAGCTATTAAGGAATATTTTGAAGTTGAGAGCATAAAAGAAAAGCACCTTTTTGCTTTGAAAAAACTCTCGTTTCAAAAGACTCCTGTTAAAAGGCAAGGGACGGTACTTTCCGAACTTTTGGAAGCATGAACCTAATTCATTGGTTAAAGAAAATTTTTTCTGATGTGCCCGAGCTGGACCATTCAGGTTTTGAGGGTGGACGAGTTACCGGCAGCCTTTACGCGTTGTACACAGAACAGGGAAAATTTCTTTCTCTTAATCCTGCGACCGATGAGTTTACGGAGGTGGATTCAATACGGGAGCTTAAGATTTGGGATTACCAGAGTTACGGAGATGAACAGACCTGGTTTATGGGGAATACCAGCCGGCCAAAAGTGGCCTTTACAATTAGGCGTATTCCGACCCAGGAATCGAAGAAATTGCGGTAAATTTGAAAATGGCTAAAATGTTACAGGAACTACAAGAAGTACAGGATATTGTTAAAAAAGAACCGGTTCGGAGAACCAGGGAGTTTCTTGAAACCCGGACAGATGCAAACAAATTGATTCGCCTTTCTGGTCAGAACATTGATCACATTGCAAAATCAATCGGCATGTCCAGGCAAAGCCTACACAGGAGATTAAACGACCCATCGGCATGGGAGCCTGATGAGCTTTTGAAGTTGTTTAAACACTTGGGAGTTAAAAGTTAAAGATAACTTCAATCGAGCCTGGTCAGCGCTCGAGGTGGAATCCTGGACAGGTTAAAGATAACTTAAAGCACCTGGTCCGCTCCCGGAGAGGCCTGAGCTGCAGCTCCCCAAGTTATCTTCTTGGTTTGAGTAACATTGTAAAGGCAAAAGCAACCATGGAAAAAGAATTTGTAACGTTAGAGAAATACAAAGGTGAACACGCAGGAGAGTTTGCTAAAATCTGGATAGCGGCTGACGTGCATGGTCAATTCTATATGACTCAGGACCTTGAAATGAAACAAACGAAAGACGGATTTGAACCTGATTTTCAAGCAACGAAATGGAAATCAATTACGAATGAGCGTCACCATCAAATTACTGATGAGCTTTCACTGATCGAATCAAACAAAATTGTAAAAACAAAAACCAATATGGATAAAACACAAGAGGAAATTTATAAAACTGGATACACCGGGCTTACCGCTACCGAGGATTTTCAAACGGTCAGAAATTTTGTTGTTGCCCGAAGCAACGCGGAAAAAGATATTCATGATAAACTTTTCAAGGAGTACGAAGGCAAGGTGTCTAACCCTGAATTCAAAAAAGTCTTTCAGGAGTACTATGCAGAGAGCAATAAAGGTGGAATTTTCGGTAAGAGTGATCAGAAAGTTTTAGAAAAGCATTTGAAAGAGCTTTATATTTTGAATCACAACCACTTTGTAAAAGATAGAAGCTTCGCTGAGCGCCTAGTAGGGGAGAAGGGTCATCAAATTCACATATCTCTTGAGGCAGAAAATTTATTGAAAGGTGGCGCAACCTATTCAACTGAATTGGCAGCAAAGGAAGCAAAGACGTTACGCGAAAGATTGCAGCAACAACATCAAGAGCTTATTGCTACCAAGAAGGAGAATAAAGACTTGTCCTTGAAAGTTACCCAACTCAATCAGGCGTTAACTAACCTGGTAGGGAACCTGAAAAGTATGTTAGGGATTGGTGAGGAAAAAATTAATGAAATGATGAAAACACCACCAAAGCAGGAACTCGACAAGTCAGTTAAAAAAGAAACAGTGAAAAGTAAGGACGTACAAATTGGAATGTGAACGCCAACGAAATTATGAACGAGATATTTGTAAACTACGTGTCTGAATTTTCTAAGACACAAACGCGCCCAACAGCGCACGTTCGGGCGTATGCCACGCTCTCTAAACATGAGGGACAGCTAAACCCCATTCAGATAAAGGTTTTGCTTTCTCATATAAGTTCTTTCGCAGGTAAGTACACAAGCGCCTGGCCTTGGCAACGGGGCAGGGTTGTTGCAGACTCCATTAGAGAATTCAGTTTATCAGTTCAAATTATAAATGAATAGTTATGAGCGACTACTTAGAAAGACAACGCCAACAAGGTTTCGCTAAGGGAATAGTTAGGATCCTATCAAATCGTTTGATCTGGAAGATTATTCTATTTCTTGTGGTTATTCAGGTTGTTGCTAAACTGTTGTCGTAATACTTTACCTAAGTACAGCAATGGAAACAAAGTTTAAAACATTTGGTAACCCTCTTACATTTCCCTTGCCCATGAATGCTGATTGGGTAAGGATCCAGTGCGGTGCAGATGGGCAACCGAATTACATCTTTGGTATCGATGGTTTAAAGGCTTTCTATAATGCCGGCACCGGGATCTACTGCAGGGATAAAGATGGTCGCCCTACTGAAACGCTTGAGCACTGGATTACCTGGTATGAAAAAGAAAAAGATGAACGAATCAAAAGCTATTCGATAATTCAGGAGATTAAAAGCATTGTGAGAAAGAATCCTGAATTAATGAATAACGGTCCCACGATTGAGATATGAGCTTTACGAATGTAATTGGAGATTGCCCTCGGTGCCATAAAGGAAAAATTTCAGATAAGGGCGCTACCTTTGGTTGCTCTAATTCCGAGTGTGATTTTACGATCAGTAAAAAATCAATTGCAGACCTTCTAATCAAAGACACCATCGATGCGATGGATAATACACTCGAGCAAATTCAAACGATTAACAAAAACGAGATAAAGAGGTCCCGCTTAATATTTCTTACTATTTCCTTATTAGTTGTTTGCGCATTTATCGCATTTCTTTTTTTCAAACCATAAATCTATGAAGCCGAATTTGACCATTGACGAATTGATTGAGTTCAAACAAAAGACAGGGTTAAATCAAGTTCCCGAATGGGCCTGGGAAAGAGTTATTCCCATGGAGGAAGTTGAGGATCTGCAGTTTTACCATTATAGAGAAAACACAACGACCGTTCAACAAGTGCCTTTGAAAAATGTTATCGGTACTTACCATTGCAATTATTCAAATCGATCATGGATCGAAATGCTTTTGAATCTAAGTCGCAACAAAATATTAAGCCCGGATCACGCTTACCAGGCATTCGACAACCCCGATGACTCTGACGATGTTGTTTCTTTTAGTAGGTACGGTGACAATTATATCATTGGAGGCGGCAACCATAGAACTTGTTTTGCAAAATTTGGGGACCGGGAGTTTGTTACTGCAGAGGTAACAGAATATTTTTTTGATTTCCAAGCAGCAACCGCATACAAATACCTCAAACAATATTTTCAAACTTCCCACCAGGGAAACCATTTCGACTTTAAATCAAAATTCATTCATGTGATAGCGGTCGATCGGAAGGAGCTTATTGCTTTCTATCAATTCTTTTTTAATTGGAATTATAAACCGGTTCAAGCCCAACAAACACGAAACGCTATTTGGAGTATAGTTGAATATTTCCTTCTCTTTGGTTGGTTCTTTCAATGGATCTTCCGTGTTGCATTAAAGATTAACCTAAAGAATGAAAAGAACGACCATATTATAATCCGTTGGATGAATACACCCACAAAACATGAAGAACTTTTTGCGCTGATGCAAACAAAACTTTCTGTCGAGTCAAACTAAAATGGCAAGTACACACTTCATCGATCACAGCCAGTATAACTTTCAGGTTGAAGTTCTTACGAAAGAGATTGACCAATTCCCGGAGATCTTCTTAGAGCTGCAGCAGCTTGCCAACAACAAAACAAGGGCCCAACAAGAATCTGGAATTACTCAATGGAATTTCGAGGGCCTGGGGAAAGCTTTACGCGCCCTGGTAGTCCTTCAAGAACATACTAAGCCGGAAATGATTTCTCATCGACTAATCTGGAAAAACCCCCAATGAACATTGAAATTTTAGCCAGATTATGGCACTGCTATTAGGCTGAGTTGGGTGAACGAGGCTATCTGTTCAACAACAATTTTCCAAGCCCTTGTTTTCGGAAGTGCACCTAACTCTTTCATGCCCCATAAATCATGAATTAATAACTATTCATAGTTCTCTATCTGTCTAATATTTCTGTAGGCAAAAGCCCATCCGGCAGACACATTCCGCAGACAGATGGGCTCAACAATAAATTTACGGAAATACATCTTTGCCACCCTATTTTAGCCTAGGAGATTATCCTATGGGTCAAACCATTCCAAAAAGGGAGAATTTCGCGCGCTTTCATCTATATTTAGAAGCAAATTTCCCTTTGACAAGCTATACCCATCTTCTAGGCAATGACGTTTCAAAAGTTCTCGATAAGTATCATAAACTCTCATCTGAATGACCTTATCAGAGCATCTAGCCAACTGTAAAGCCAACGCCAACCAAAAGGAAGCCATCATTACAACTGAAGGTCCTCTTTTGATAATTGCTGGCCCTGGCTCAGGTAAAACGTTTACACTTGTTGAGAGAATCGTTTACCTCGTTTTAAAAGGCAATGCTCCGGAAAAAATATTAGTGGCTACCTTCACAGAAAAAGCCGCTAAAGAACTCATTACGCGCGTTTCAAATCGTTTCCTCGAACTAAATCTGAAAGTCAATCTTAATGAAATGTACATCGGTACACTTCATTCAATTTTTCTAAGGTTTCTCGAAGAGAACAGAGAGTTCACTCGACTAAAAAGAAGTTACCGACTTTTGGACAGCTTCGATCAGAAGTACCTTGTCTTTAGAAATATCAATAGCTACCTAAAAGTTGAAAATGCTGACTTACTCTTAGGTGATCATAAATTAAATCGATGGGTGAAGGCTGATACACTCATCTCCTATCTAAGCAAAGTAAGTGAGGAATGCCTAGAGGTGGAGAACTTGAAAAAAGCTGAAGATCCAGGTGTTAAAGCGATTGGCCATTTCTATGAAATCTACCAGCAGCAGCTTGCTGATGAAAACGCACTCGATTTCTCAACGATTCAATCAGAAACCTTATATCTACTCCAGACACAACCTCAAGTACTAAAGAAAATACAAGACAGTATTCAGTACTTCATGATTGACGAGTACCAGGACACAAATACAATTCAGGAAAAGATTCTATTAATACTCACACAACATAATAACAACTTCTGCGTGGTGGGGGATGACGATCAGGGTCTATACCGTTTTCGTGGGGCTAGCATTCGCAACATATTAGAATTTCCCAAGAATTTCAAAAAAGGTGTATGCAAAGAACTCATTCTCGATACCAACTACCGCTCACATCCAGACATCATCAATTTCTATAACACATGGATGACTACCTGCGATTGGAAAGAAGGCAATACAACTTTCCGTTTCGACAAAACCATCAAACCACGCGATGAGAAGTTCCCCAAGGTCCCCACAGTCATAAAACTTAGCTCTGAAGGAGACTGGGAAGATTATAATGAAACAGTCTATCAGTTCATCAAGAATCTCGAATCTTCAGGTAAACTGACTGATTACAATCAAATCGCATTCCTTTTCAAGTCCGTTAAAAACGACAATGTTATTGCCTTGGCAAACTATCTGGAGGAAAAAGGAATTCCAGTCTTCTCACCACGCTCTGCTTTGTTTTTTGAACGCGATGAAGTTCAACTTCTCTTAGGAGCATTGGTCTTTATTTTCCCAAATCTATTTGAAGACTTAAAGTGGAATGAAGATGCTCACTTAGCTGTATGGGATACTTATAACTCCTTTAAAAATCGGTTCGCAGACGAATTAAGAAGTGATTCCAAAAAACATGAATCTCTTTTGCAATACGTTCGCACAAAATCAAAGGAGCACTTAACACTGACGAAGAATACTAACTATGGATTTGCCGCACTACTCTACCAACTCCTAGAGTATCCAATGTTTGCTCAGCATCTACAGACTGATCTCAACGATAAAAAGACAAACCTAAGAGCTGCGTACAATATTGCGCTACTCTCAAAGCTGTTATTCAAATACGAATATCTCTATAACGTTAGCGTTCTTACTCCTAAGAACATCCAGAAGCATCTTCAAAATCTATTCAATCAATATCTGCGGTACATCATTGATGGAGGTATTGAAGAGTATGAAGATTTTGATGAGTTCGCACCTTCGGGCTGTGTTTCATTTATGACTATTCACCAGTCAAAAGGTCTGGAGTTCCCTATCGTAATAGTTGGGTCTCTTAATCTGGTTCCACGCAAACAGCACGATGAAACTGACGTAGTGCTACAGACACAGTTTTATCACAAAAAACCATTCGAGCCAATTGAGAGAACAAAGTATTTTGATTTTCACCGCCTATTTTACACAGCATTTTCGCGACCTCAGAATTTGCTTGTTCTTACAGCCAAAGAACAAACAGGGCAAGGGCGCAACCCATCAAAGTATTTTGAAAAGGTTTACAACCCGCTTCCAGCCTGGAACAGCCCTTCATTTGATCTATCGAAGTTGTCCTTCGAAAATGTAAAGCCGGTTAACCTAAAGCATGAGTATTCATTTACCTCGCACATCTTGCTTTACGAAAATTGTCCCCTGCAATACAAGTTTTATAAAGAGTTGGAATTTGTTGAAGTTAGAACAGGCGGTGTGTTAGGCGGCAGTTTATTACACCAAACAATTGAAGACATCCATAAGGCAGTTCTTCGCGGCCAAGAGTCAACGCTCACAGATGAAAACATAAGTACCTGGTACAATAACAACTACTTCTTACTTTCAAAACAGCAGCGTGCCTACTTGCAGGAAGGCCAGATCAAATCGCTTTTAGAACAGGTTCTAAGATATAGAGATAACAATCGACATCAATGGGATAGGATAAAGGAAGCAGAGGTCGATGTCTCCTTGGTGAAAGAAGACTACATACTGAAAGGAACAATCGACCTAATCCGTGGCGAAAATAATACAGTTGAGTTGATTGACTTTAAATCAGGTGATAAGCTGGATGTAAACACAAATGAGCCAAAAGACCAACAGGTTTTGGAACGATACCAGAGGCAGTTAGAAGTATATGCTCACCTCGTGGAGGAGCGCACTGGCAACAAAGTTTCAAAGATGCATTTGTACTTCCCGAAAGAAGATGCAGGAAGTCCTTACATTACCTTCCCCTATAAATCCAACGAGATTACAGAGACAATAAATTCCTTCGATGAGGTGGTTAATAAAATTGAGAGCAAAGATTTTAATATGTCAAAAGTGGTAAAATCAGAAAAGCAATGTGGAAGCTGTGATATGCGCTACCACTGCAATCCCAAACAATACAAGTAAATAGTTATGGCAAAAAATGAAACTTTAGGTTTAAAAGCGGAACAGAAAATTGAAAGTGTTGAAAGGTTCAAGTTCGAACCTATCAAGGGCTACCCCATGCTCCAATGGAAAGGAAAACGACCTTTCAATTCAACACAATTTTACCCTGCCCAATTGAAAGAACAACATGGTCAAGAGATAGATGGGTGGATCAATAAAATCTTTTGGGGCGACAATCTTCAAGTAATGAGCCATCTTTTAAAAACCTATCGTGGTCAGGTTGACTTAGTTTATATTGATCCGCCTTTTGATTCCAGAGTTGATTACAAGAAAACAATTACGTTAAAGTCGAAAAACATATCAAATGATATTTCAAGTTTTGAGGAAAAGCAGTATTCTGACATTTGGAATAATGATGAATACCTTCAGTTTATTTATGAAAGACTCATCTTAATTCGGGAGTTACTCAGTGATCATGGCAGCATTTACGTTCATACAGATTATCACAAATCTCACCATATAAGGTTGATTCTTGACGAGCTTTTTGGCTCCAGTAATTTTATCAATGAGATTACTTGGAATTATTATAATAAGATGGCTCCAAATTCTAAGTGCTTTCCGAGGGCCTCCGATAAAATAATCTCTTACGCTAAAAATAATGCTCTCGTTATTTTTAAAAATCAGTATGAAAAGCGCAAAGAACCTGTTAAACAACTAGTAAGGAAGTTCGTGGATGGTAAAGCAATAAATGCTCGTGATGAAGCTGGCAACGTAATGTATAGAATGTCTTATGAAAAGCGTCTAGACGATGTTTGGAGGATTGCAATGTTGCAGCCAGCAGATAAGGTGGAGAATTTAAGATACCCAACACAAAAACCTGAAGAACTTATTGAAAGAATAATTAGGGCCTCCTCGGAGCCAGGCGGTTTAGTCTTTGATTGTTTCATGGGTTCGGGGACAACCCAATCTGTTGCAATGAGACTTGGCCGCAAATTCATAGGCGCAGATATCAATTTAGGTGCAATTCAAATTACTGCAAAAAGATTAATTAACACAGCTAATGAATTAAATGCAAGATCACCTGAAATTGATTTTGAGTCAGAAGAGGGTTCAGAAAAGATCACAAAATTCTATACTGGATTTCAAGTCTTTAATGTGAATCATTATGATGTTTTTCGTAATCCAGCCCAAGCTAAAGAGGTCTTACTTAAAGCACTTGAAATTCAGCCTCTTCCTAATAATTCAATATATGATGGAGAAAAAGACGGAAAGATGGTAAAAATCATGCCAATTAACCGTATCGCAACGCGAGCTGATTTAAATGAATTGATTACTGGTTTCGATTACAAAGTTCTCGAAAAACGTAATGAAGAAAATCCCGGCAAAGCAGTTGAACATCTTTTATTGGTTTGTATGGGTCATGAGCCTGATTTAGCGGCAAGTCTCCAAAAGCAAATGCCATACAAATTAGACATCCAAGTTGTTGACATTCTCAAAGACAACGCTAAGCTTGAATTTAAAAGGGATTCGGAAGCTAAAGTTGTGGTTAAAGGAGGTAAGCTAAAGATCGAGAAGTTTTACCCAATGAATCTACTGCAAAAGCTTTCGCTCAGCAAAAGCAATGTTGTCGATTGGAGGGAACTTGTTGAATCAGTAATGTTAGATTTCAATTATGACGGGGCTGTATTCGAGCCCAAAATTGTAGATGTCCCTGATAGAGAAGAGTTGGTAAAAGGAGAGTATGAAGTACCGAAAGATGCCGGCACAATCCGAATAAAAATAACTGACCTGTTAAGTGAATCCTTGGAAATCGATGTCAATGGCTAAGAAGAAAATATCAAACGAAATTGAGTTCCCTTTTTACGTTTATCTAAGGGCATTCTACAATCAGGAGCGCAAAAAAATTCTGTTATCTTACAATACGTTAAGCCGGAAATTTTTAAATTTTAACGACCCAGATAACCCAACCACTTTTCTGCGAAAACCTCAATTTGAAGCTCTGGAAATTTATATTTTCCTAAAAGAGTTTTGCGAGAACAAGCATTTACATCAGATCTTCGAAGAGTGGTATAATAAAGAGGGCAAATTCCAAAATCGTCCAGATGCGGGTATTTCCAAAACTGGCCAAGCAAGTATATTTGGTCCCTTAGAAACAGCAAACTCGGATGAGAAAAAAGTATTCAAAGCGGTATTTGACCAAATCAAACTCTTTGCTCAAAGTTACCCCAACTTCATCTTTGCTCTTACGATGGGTTTAGGAAAAACGGTATTAATGGCTACTTCGATTTTCTATGAGTTCCTCCTCGCAAATAAATTTCCCAAGTCAGAACAATACTGCCACAACGCACTTGTATTTGCTCCTGATAAAACCGTTTTACAATCTCTTAAAGAAATCCTAACATTTGACAAATCAAAGGTCATTCCTCCAGAGTACGTCAATTGGCTCGAAACAAATCTAAAATTCTACTTCCTCGATGAAAGTGGGGACGCTCTAAATGCCATTGAGCAATCACAATTCAACATTGTCATTTCCAACACTCAAAAGATAATTCTTAAAAAACAACATGCAGAGAAAACACCCAGTCAAGAACTCTTCGAAGACTATTCAAAAACATACAAGGCAAAGAGTCTCAATAAAGACTTTGAAGACCTTTATGGCTTTGATATAAACACTGAGCAAGACCTAATTACAAATCAGCGTTTTGCAAAGCTTACACGCCTCACACAGTTGGGAATCTATGTAGATGAAGCTCACCACGTATTTGGCAGTCAGTTAGCTGCAGACTTTGGCCTAAAAAATACGGCTACGAGTTTGCGTGTTACCATAAATGAATTGGCAGCAAACTTAAGGGAGGCAGGCACCTTAGTAGTTGGGTGTTATAACTATACCGGCACTCCTTATGTCGGGAATCGCCTCCTCCCAGAAGTAGTGTACGCTTATGGATTAACCGATGCAATAAATAATAGATATCTCAAAAAAGTCAAGATCAGTGATTTCAGTAATGTAAAAAAACAAACCCGTGCTTTCATCCGAACAGCCATTGGCGAGTTTTGGGAAGCCTGCAATGGCAAACGTTATGAAAGTTGCTTGCCCAAAATGGCTTTCTTCGCTTCTTCAATTGAAGAATTGGAAAAAGAGCTTCGGCCTGCTGTCGAAGATGTTCTTTTAGAACTAAACATTTCAACCAATAAAATATTGGTCAACGTTGGAGATCCTAAACTTACTTCCAATGACGATCTACGGGAGTTCAAAAATTTAGACACACCAGGTTCTGAAAAGCAGTTCATTTTGTTAGTTAATAAAGGTAAGGAAGGCTGGAATTGTCGCTCTCTGTTTGCAGTGGGTTTACATCGTGAGCCTAAGTCAAAAATCTTTGTTCTTCAGGCCACTATGCGCTGCCTTCGCCAAATCGGGGATGTTCAAGAAACGGGCTTGGTATTCCTATCAAAAGAAAATCTCGCTATTCTTAATGATGAGTTAAAAGAAAATTTCCGCTTATCGGTAGATGATCTCACGGATGCAGGTGATAATTCCGAAGTTGTCGAGGTACGCTTAGTTCCACCCCCAATAAAAATCAAACTAAAAAGAGTTAGTAAGCTCCATCAACTGAAAGCTAAAGCACTAAAATCAGCGCTTGATCTAGACCTTAAAAGCATTGAACTAGAGAAGTACAAAACAATCAGGACGGATAGAAATATTACCAACTTGTCAAAAAAAATTGGTGAGCGTGATTTCACGCATATACAAGAAAATCGTGACTACTCTGATCTCACATTAATAGCAGAAATTTCGCGTTACCTCAACGAGTCTCCTCTTCGGATAGACCAAATCTTGGAAACATCTAATGAGGGACTGGAGGCTATACTAAAATTGGTAAACGAACACAACGAAATTCTCTACGATTGGATAATTCCAAAACTTTTTGGGGAATTATACACAATCGAAGAATACTCAAAAGTAGAACCAATCGAAATCGAACTGGTCAAGGAACCTAAAGACGGAGATTGCTACAGAGTGAAAGCAAAAAAGGAACTCACAGCCAGCCTCACAGATGCAGCATATTCAGGCTTTAAAGACAAATCATTCCATTTGGATAACTACTGCTTCGATAGCAATCCAGAAAGCAGAATATTCTGGACACTACTTCAAGATGAAAAAATCGAAAAGGTATGGTTCACAGGAATGTTCACCCATGGCCAATCGGATTTTGTTATCAATTATATAGATCCCGAATTACACACCGTAAGAAGCTATTATCCTGATTTTTTGGTTAAGCTAAAATCCTCCGATGGCACAGACGAGTACTTGATTCTCGAAGTAAAGGGAGATAACATGATAGATGATTCGGTCGTCAAAGCAAAGTCAGAATACGCTACCCAACTTGCGGGGGCAAGCGGAATGAAATACCGCATTATTAAAGGCAGTGAGGCAATGGCAGGAAAAGGGATTTGATATATGAAATGGTATGAAATCTTACTGGCAATTCCAGCATGGCTTCTTGGATTATGGATTTACACGCGGATAGATTTAGACGACTCGATGATTTTGCTTGCCAAGCAATGTACCTACCTGAAAAAAATCAGGGACAAACTCGGAAGAAAGGGTAAGTGCAAATTGCATGTCCAAAAAGATTTTAGCGAGATCGATCAGATCATGCAGACACTAAACGGGTTCAGATATTTTACCGCTGCCGAACTAATGAAAAAGCGTTTGCTCCGAAATGGACCTTAGAAAAATAGTTTCCTTAAATTTGTTCAGTAAGGTTTGTGAGACCTTACCATTTGCTCTGAAAAGTTATGACCCATCCCGATGAAGAACGAAATAAAGCGCAGGCTAAATTTCTGGCAGGATGCCTGCCTGAAGATAGGCGCTTTCATGAATTGATGTTTATGGTCGGAAATGCTACTTATAGATATCATCAGGAAGCCAGAAAATTTGAACCAACTATTGAAGATTGGAGTGAATGGATTGAGGGCTTAGAAGACCCTATTAAAAGCGCAATGCAACTTAAAGGATTTGAAAAATCAAAGAGTATTCTGTCCTTCACCAGGTATGTCATGGAAAAAAATGATGTTGGGTTAGAAGAGTACTTAAAACAGAGTTTAAGCCAGAAAGACTTTGAAGATTATCAGACTATTGTACTGGAAAAACCCGCAGTAAAGTAGGGGAGTAGGAGCCGCCCCACGAAACGAATAATATCACGTGCTAGCGATTTGTTCAAGCCATTATAGAATTAGAGGGATGAAAGGGATAAGCAGGGAGTCAGTCAATAATAAGGAGATCATTGTAATTGATTACAGTGATTGCAATGAGGATCGGATGATTGAACTTCTTGTCCAAGTGAGAAAATTAATAAGGGCAGAAAACAAGAGGCAACGCGTCCTCGCAATATTCAATCAAAAAAGCTTTTTGACACCAAAGGTCATGGAGTATTTTAATAGCGACCGATTAGGTTCATACTTATTGGAACGTCAGGCTGCGATTGGTGTGAGCTTGCCAAAGAAAGGTATTATTCAGGGGCATAACATCTTGGAGAAAAATGATATTATGATTTTTGATTCGAAGAAAGATGCTCTTGATTTTTTGGCGGGCGACTAGATAGATAATTCAATCCGATTCAAATACTTTGCCAGGTCAGCTTTAGTTGCCTTTCTGATTTCTTCAATGCGATTCAAATCAGGATGATAGTAAACCTCATAAAATTCGTGGCCTACTGAATAAAGACTTATTTTAAAGCCGTAATACTCGATAGCCATTACAAAATGACCATCGTCCCAAATTCTTTGAGCTTCTTTGTTCACGGCATAAAGATCAATTCAGAAATAATTTTAAACAAGATGGATGATTTTTTTAATTGGCCCAAAGCATTGATCAAACCTTCCTACATTTCAACCGTTGTCTCCAACCCGTACCTTTCCCTTAACCGTTTTATGCTAGGAGGCCTTTATTTCAAGTTTTTGCCGAAACTCTGATTTGGTCATCATAATTCAAATTCCTTTTCGAACCAACCATCAGGAAGTCTAAACCTTTTGGTAATTTGGACATGCAAGCCAGAATGATTTAAAGAACACATGGAAGAACTCCTATTCTATATTGTAAGGTTAAAGACGAAGAAGTTTGCCATTAGGACCATCGAGGAATACAGCCGGGTGCTTTATGCTTTTCATAATTTCTTTCACAACAAGAGCATTGAAATTAAAGACGTTACTTTTCAGGACATCCGTGACTACTTGATCTTTCTGTTGGAAACGAATAAAGAAATCAGTACCAATCATCATATCGTTATCATCCGCGCGTTTTACAATTGGATGGTGGATAGGAGGGGGCTTCCAGTAAATCCCTGCCTACATGTTGAAACTTTAAAAGAGAAAGACCTTCTTCCTGTGTTCCTGGTCCAGCGGGAATTAAACCTACTTTATAAATTGATAGACGAGGATAACTCCATCAAGGTCCAGGATGTGACAATGCTCGATGTTTTAGTAGGTACCGGTATCCGGACAATTGAACTGTGCAACTTAAAAACCACAGACTATTTTGAAGATGCCGGCACTGGTTTTTTTAAGCTCCGGATAACCAAAGGAGGTCATGAACGTGAGGTGGCCATGCCGGATTATACCAGGGATTCAGTCCTGAAATTTATGCAAGCAATTTCATTACGCGGGTATAAATCAAATTGGGTTTTCCCGAATTCATTCGGTAACCAACTGACGCGCCAGGCGGTTTACAACAGGATCGAAAAGATGGCGAAGAAAGTCAAGAGTCGCAAAAAAGGAGCGCACATGCTGCGCCACACATTCGCAACCCTCGCGATGAACCGTGATGTACCGATCAAAGCTTTACAAATGCAGATGGGGCACAAATCCTATGAGACAACAGCCCAGTATATGCACACTTCACACGAACGGTTGAAAAATGTTTTCGATCAGTTTCATCCAAAAGCGTGAGTATTTTAAATTGTCTTTGTTATTATTGAAAAGGTGCTTGACATTCAATGTTCTAATGCCTATTTGAGTTTCAAGGGTTCAGATATCACCTATTTATCAGCAAATGAGGTTGAAGATGCATCTAATGGTAAATAGAAAGTCACTTTAGAAAACGCTCCGAAATATCAAAATAGCATCTGGAACTAAATTAATACTCAAATTATACTTGAATTGGAATATTTTATATACATTTGTTACCATACAATTTAAAGATATGAGAATTGAGCAATTACAGCTGTTTTATCAGAAGGGGTCCTTTGATTCAGCAAATTTTGAGTCAAATGAAAACATCGAAGTCTTCAAAAGAATTGGCAAAAGTATTTCCGATGCATTTGAGCAATTAGTTAGCTATCCAATTATAGACTTCGATTCAACAACGCGATCGAATATGTTGAACAATCTGGTCGTTAATTGTATTCAAAAGAATTGTGAAGACGGAAGATTTCGATTTTATCCAACATTAACAAATACCAGGAGGAGTCTTGCTATCCTAAATGATAAGTATATTCTATTCTTCAAAAAATCTCCTGTTTCAAATGTTAAAACAAATCAGGATGATCTAATTAAGAATCAAGAACTAGACAAGCATATAATTTTTGTTGTCTATTCGGTAGATGAGTTTTGGAGCTCCATAGAGAAATTGGAGTTACAATATTTCTCCTCACCGACAAACGTAAGTTATACCTTTGATATTAGCGAACATCTCATGCAAGGCAGCATCAAGCCAATCCAAATTCAGGATGAACAGGTTAAGCCAATCATTCGGATTAAAGAAAATATCATCCAAAAAAATAAAGCGCAATAATCGGATATGCTCGATAATGTAAATTCACACATGTTGATATTGGCTCGAGAATCAAGGGGTATATCTCAATCGGATTTGGCTGAGGAAATAGGAATTTCGCAAGGGAAGTTATCAAAGGCAGAAAAAGGTGAACAAAGCCTTCCGTCCGATGTCTTTGAAAAATTGTGCGAAAGATTAGAATACCCCTCAAGGTTTTTCTTTCAGAAGACACCAACTGCTCCAGTCAGTCATTACTATTATAGGAAAAGAGTAATGATTCCTCAAAAGGTAATGATGCAGGTAGAGGCAACAGTTAAAATATTCCGTCAAAATATTGATTCACTTTCTGAAGCCATTGAACTGCCAGATTTTAGGTTCAAATCATTTAATCCTGAGGATGACACACCCGAAGAGATTGCCAAGAAGACCCGCTTTCTATTAAACTTAGAAAGAGGCCCAATCCCTTCGATGATTAATTTACTTGAGAACAATGGAATATTGGTTGTAAAAACTGACTTGTTCAATGAGAAAATTGACGGACTCTCCACTGTAAGCGAAAAGGGTATTCACATCGTTTTTCTAAACGAAAGAATGCCAAATGACAGACAAAGATTCTCTTTAGCCCACGAGCTTGGTCATATCCTAATGCATTTCGATATTCCTACCATATCAGAAAATGTCGAAGAGGAAGCTGACCGATTCGCCTCAGAGTTTCTAATGCCTCGTGATGAAATAATAAACTCCTTAAGGCACCTTAATTTTTCAAAAATAGGCGAACTTAAAAGATATTGGAGAGTATCAATGAAGGCGTTAGTTTACAGAGCCAAGCATCTGAATACTGTTGATGAACACCAGTATAGAAATTTTCAAATCAATTTTTCAAAGAGAGGTATGAGTAAGAGTGAACCAATACCTTTACCAGAAGAGAAATCGTATGTTTTAAACGAGGTAATTAAGCTGCATTTAAATCAATTGGGATATTCAATTCCAGAATTAGCAAAAGTAATTAACCTTAATCAAAATGAATTTGAAAACAGGTTTTTGATAAATGAAAGACCAAAGCTTAAAGTATTACGAAATGTTGGATAACTTCTAAAATAAATAAATATGGCAAAGCAAGAGAGGTACAAGATTCTGATTAATCAGAAACCGTATGATGTCGATAACCAGTTTATCACTGGCGCACAGATTAAAACTTTGGCGGGTTCCCCTGCAAATTATGGTGTTTGGTTGAAGGTTAACGGTCCAGAGCCGGATCAGCAAATAGCGGATGGGCAAGAAGTCGACCTTGCGGAACCAGGTCGCGAACATTTTTTTACCGGGGCTAAAACAACGACTGAAGGAAATGTTTTTGCCAGAGTTTGATCAAGAATATTTGATTTCAAAAGGGCTTCATTTTGAAGAAAAAATTGATCCAGCAGGCAACGGTTTAATCATTCGCAATTATAACCTTCCCAAAGGCAAATTTAATTGCGAGCAAGCTGACCTTTTGATTCTGATACCCGCTGGCTACCCCGATAATAGACCTGACATGTGGTATTTTAGTCCAGCTATTTTATTGGCACCCTCAAATATTCCGGCACGGCAAACGCAAACTAACCTTAACTTTGAGAATAAAACGTGGCAAAGATGGTCTCGCCATTTTCCGGCAGAAGAGTGGAAAAGTGGTGAAGATGGTATTTACACATATTTGAAAAAAGTTCAGCACGCACTTGAAACAGCATCATGAATTATACTTTTACACTTCTCGAATCACACTATGAAAAGTTGAAGAAACATTTAGTTCGGGAAGATGGAAAGGAGAGAGCGGCTTTTATTATTTGTGGTCGATGCTCAACAAAGGTCGAAGAGCGATTTCTTTCTAAAGAAGTCATCTGCCTTGATAATCAAGATTTGCTCACGTCGGAGCCTTACCAAGTAAGTTGGCATAATAATCATTTTGTTGCAGCACTAAAACGAGCAGAACCGAGAGGCTTTGCAGTTGTTTTAATTCATAACCACTTTGGAGATTACAAACAGTTTTCTTCCGTTGACGATGAGGGTGAGCATCATCTTTTCAATTTAGCGTTTAATCGGAACAGTGGAGATAAACCTTATGCAAGTCTTATCATGATGGGCGATGGCTCACTTATTGGAAGAGCTTGGAAAAATGATTTGACCCATGATACCATTTCAAAATTTAGAATAATTGGGAAGGGTTTTAAGCTCGATTATCCATTGAGAACCGAGAACCATTTGAGCAATGAAGCATTTCAGCGACAATCATTGGCATTTGGAAAAGCGCTTAACCAAGATCTGTCAAAACTTAAAATTAGCATTGTTGGTGCGGGTGCAACAGGATCGGCCACCGCTGTTATGTTGGCCAGACTCGGAGTAGGGGAGCTGTGCTTGATTGATAAAGATAAATTAGAAATAACCAATTTGAATAGAGTACATGGCTCGTCAATTCGTGATGTCGGCATGCCAAAAGTGCTTGTATTGAAGCATCACATAGAATCTTTTGGATTGAATACTTTGGTTTCTATCGTTGAAGATTGGGTGTCTACCAGAGAAAGTATTGAGCACTTGAAAACTAGCGATTTAATATTCGGATGCACGGACGATCATGCTGGCAGAACCCTTCTTAACCGCTTTGCCTATTTTTATCTTGT
This sequence comes from Cytophagales bacterium, assembly GCA_027317105.1. Lineage (GTDB taxonomy): Bacteria > Bacteroidota > Bacteroidia > Cytophagales > Cyclobacteriaceae > ELB16-189. The sequence goes on along the minus strand of DAHVFH010000156.1, from coordinate 87,965 downwards.
TCCGGTTATTGACATGGGGTTAGTCATTTCTGTAACCAAGTCAAATCCGCCAGAAGTACAAGACTTGCAAGGTAGATTTACTTATCTGTTTCCGGGCAATGATTGTTTGATAACTCGGGAAGTAATTAATCAAGATGTTGCCATTGCGGAAAATCTCAAGCGGTCCAACCCTGACCAATATGAAAGCCTAAAGAAGGAGGCTTATGTAATTGGAGAAGGAAACCCTGCTCCATCTGTAGTAACTTTTACAACTCAGCTGGCGTCCATGGCAATTAATTCTTTTTTGAATAGAATGACTGGCTTTAATGAATTTGACTTTTCTCCTCATAAAATTATCTTCTTTCACAGAGGTATGGAACTCAATCCAGGCAATAAAGAAGATAACCATTGCAGAATTTGTGGGGATAATTCTTATTGGGGTCGTGGAGACATGCAGCCTTTTCTCGATATGGTTTTATGAAAGAAATATCTGCCCTTAATCAACTCATTCGAGATATGTTATGGACTTCAAATTTATTTCAATACAAAGTTGAAATTATTGCAGATAATCCAAATCCCGATGTCTTAAAGGATAATATCATTTATGTGGTAGGGAGAGATTCCTATGTTAAATGGGCTTATTTGAAATGCCCAAGTAAATGTGGAGACATCATAATGCTTTCTCTCATAAAATCAAAAAGACCCTCATGGGTAATTAAGCAGGACAAAATAGGAAGGCCCACTATTTATCCATCAATTCGGAAATTGGATGGGTGCAGGAGTCATTTTTGGGTCAAAAAGGGAAAGCTAATTTGGTCCAATATCTGAATCTTCCTTTGGTGTTGTCGAGCGATATAACAATGAATTACTTAGATCTTCCTTTTTTAAACGAAGATAATCTGCCTCCCGATTGAGATAATCTACAACGTAATTTTTCTTTCTCGAAGTGTTAAGAGATTCTACAAATGGCCGATAGTTGATAAGATGTAGTATGTAAGTTGACTCATTCAAGCTTTGGAGTAAACTGCTATAAGTTATTTTCTCAAATTCTCTGTGAGGAAGATCAGTTGATATTATAAGGTTACTTGCCGGCACTAAAAAATCAGAAAACCCATTTTTTATATAAAATGAATAAAGTGTAATCTTTAGGCTCAAATCGTCCTTATCAACATTCGACCAGTATCTAAAAAAATCTCTAATTTTCATTATTGCGAATTTTGAGCGTCATGCATTTCAATTAATATTTCTACCACAATTGCTCTCTCTTTCTTGCTCTGTTGCATATTTAGTAAATCAAATAATTTTATGATGTGTTCGTCCGATAACCTTCGTCGTTCCAAAGCGCTAAGTTCTTCATAGCCTAATGTCCTTGTTTGAGGAAGGTTACTCGTCAGCTTACGAAAAAGACTGTTCATATAGCTTTTTTCTACTTTAGCATCATATGCATCTAGTTTCTCAGTGATCTCATTATTAATTGTATCATTGAAATAATCGGTTCTCTCAATTAATCGATTTGTGGCCTCATCTGCTTTATTGATTGCGTCTCTTGATTGAACGGAAATTATAATAGTTATTACTCCAAAAACGACTGTAATTATTGCATAAATCGTCCCAAAACCTGTCATCCAAGAATTTTGAGTATTGATAGTAGATTCGGCGGCTCGTAATGTTTCCCTTAGTCTGGTGTCATCGACATGTTTAGTCAGACTCTCATGTGCATACTTTAAGTTTTGATTTGCGTTTGCCATTGAATCCAACTTGAGCTGAACTTTAGTCAGTGTGTTTCGTAAACGCTGGATAGAATCTACAAACGCTTTCTTTTCAACAGGTGGTTTCTGCGCTTGAGTATTTTGCTGTCGTTGCGCTAAGCACCAATTCATGGATAGAAAAAGAATAATTATAGTCAACTTCATTATTGAAATATAATCGAAATTCCGCTAAAATGCTTTGCTAAATCGCATCATGCGACAAGACCAGGTGGCCCTTAACTTTTCTGGAAAGACATTTTCAGTTGGGAGTTGTCACGATGAGTATATACAGGAGATTGACCCAACCTAATTTTTTGAAAGTCGTTCGCCGTCTGAGCATATAAATATCCTGCGGTGTCCAAAGCATAATTATGTTAAGTAGCAGATTGTGATGGCTTAAACGAATCTTGAGCTTTCTTCTAGTTTTTCTTAGTTGCGTATATCCCGTCCCAATGATTTTTTGGATCCGTCATGATGCACAACAGGATTTTTGCAATTGCATCGGCGGGCATTTAACAGTTCCATAAGAACAGAACACACAACAATCACCTGGTTTAGGTTTTAACAGGGTCTTGCAATTTTCGCATTCATAAAAATATTGACAGGCATCCGTTGGCATTTCCTCTAGCTTTTTGAACCCGCAACTCGGGCAGGTCAATTCTGACATAGTTATTATAGTCTCGTTCATAACCATCCCAATTAAAGTGTGGTCACTATTTCATCCAATCTCTTCGTTAATTCACTTCCGCAGAAATATTTAGTCTTGTCAACCCAGGGGTGAGCAGAAAAAGCTAACTGGTGAGTATATTCAAACGGCCTTGGAAAATCTTTGGTCCATTGCGTATCCTTGTCGAAGAACATGTAAATGTCCCAAGCTTTCTTGCCCTGCGGGTTTAGCCTTTGCGCTACTACATCTCCGAATTTATTTTCAGAATCAAAGAATTGAATGATGCTTGGATCTTTGAACAATGATGCAGCCTTGTAAGCGCTACTTTGGTCATCCGTTTTTAACATGTTAGTCCAAATGACAATCACGCTGATATCTTTGTTCTTCATTTTTTCTATAACCGTTTTCTGGACAGACTCCGCTCCTTGTAAACACCAACCGCAAGTCGATGACAGGATTGCTACAAACTTTGTTTTTCCGCTTTGTTTGTTAAATGCATTTTGGATCTCTGCAATACTTGACATGATTTTTAAGTTCCTGTTTTCTTCTTTAGGCAATGTACCCAGGTGATCCTTACACGTGCCATTGGCACAACAATTCCCGGTTTGGCCTTGGAGGGTAATTTTGTTTGATTCCTGTTCAGCTTGGTATCCTATTCCATTAATGGCCGCAATGATTTTATCGGTTTTGATTTTCTGTTCGTCATATTCTACTGTGGCCGATCCTTTTTCATAGGATGCCTTTACAAATGAAATTCCCGGTAACTTCTTGACTTCCGATTCAATATGAAACTCACATGAAGTACAGTCCATTCCTGAAACCTTCAGCTCAATTTTCCTATTTTGATTTTGATCTTGCGCGATTGGATTCTGGTTATTGGTAAAGAAGAATTTTGAGTAGGTCGGGAATGTTATAAGAAGAAATGAGAGGAAGGTGACAAGGCCTAAAAATTTCTTTGATTGAAAGAAGGAATTCTTCTTTGGCACCTCACAATTGCAATCTTCTTCCTTCTTTTGTTTGAGATTTTGAAACCAAGCCATTCCCAAACCCAGCATCGAGGCGGAAACAAAATACGGCCTGAACGGTTCCAACCAATGGAAAGAAGTCGCCAGGCTGCTTGTTCCTGCCGCTATCGCGAGAAGGGGAGTTATGCAGCACATTGATGCACTCAATGCAGTCAATACACTTAAGGTGATTTGAGTTTTCATATCAGCTCTAAAATTTTGTTGTCGGTAATTAGTTTGAAAATAGGTTTAAAGATGCCGGCATATTCGGCACTCATTGAATAGAAGATCGTCTGCCCTGTTTTTTTGGGAGTAATGATTTTCCCGTCTTTCAATTTTCGTAGGTGCTGGGAGATGGCAGAAATATTCATGCCCAAAATGTCACTTAAATCGCAAACGCAAAGTTGCCCTTCTTCCTGGAGGAGAAATAATATTTTTAACCGGACAACATTTCCAGCCAGGCTAAGCGAATTGGCGAGGGATTCGGTCGACTCGTCAACATGACTGAGCTTTTCCTTGCAAACATTTATTAGATTGATATCAGCAAATACCCTTATACAACCATTTTTCATACTTTCTTATTTAAGCAAGCGCTAAAGTACGAATTTGGTTTCAGATCACCATACGACCATTAATTAAGAACAGATTCAACATGATTTTGCATACGAACGAGCACAGGATAGATTATACGCCCTCAGCTCTTACCTTTCTCCGAACCATTGAAGAATTCGGCCCCTTTATTTCGCTGATTTCCTTACCGTGCTATAAAATCCGTTTCGGAGGCGACCCCTTTGTAAGCCCTCCATAAAGAATTTCCTTTTCGAACTCACCATCAATAAAATGCCTTGCTCAGTTTCGTGATGTGCCCCTTTTGACTCACTCATCGAGAGCAACGACGAGTCCCACAGATATTTACTATCTTATACTGACGCGTTAATGAATGGAATGAAAATCTACATTAAAAATATGGTTTGTGACCGATGTAAAATGGCGGTAACCAGTGAACTTGAAAAGCAGAAAATAGATTTTCAGAATGTAGAACTTGGAGAGGTGACGCTGAAGGAGCCTGCAAACCAAGAACAAATGGAAGCCTTTAGAATGGAAATTGAGCGACTCGGTTTTGAATTAATTGACGACAAAAAAGCAAAGATCATAGAAAGGATTAAAGCTGAGGTAATCAGAACTATTCGCCAACCTTCTGTTAAGATCAAATCGAATTTTTCAACCTATCTGGCTGAGAAAATAGGAAGAGATTATTCTTCGTTGAGTTCTCTTTTTTCGGAAGTGGAAGGAACTACCATTGAGCATTACACTATCCGTCAAAAAATCGAACGAGTAAAAGAACTGTTAATGTATAATGAATTGTCTCTTAAAGAAATTGCGAGCCAACTTCGCTATAGTAGCGTTTCCCATCTTAGTAATCAATTTAGAAAAGTGACCGGGCTTACGCCTAGCTTGTTTAAAAAAGGCAGGCACAAATTGCGTACACCTTTAGATAAAATTTGACTAAGCCTTTCGTATCTTGTTCCATGCCCCAAGCGTCCATTCAATGATGACCCATTCCACCGCCAAAGAGGTGTATTATAATAAACAGCGCAAGTAAAACTAAAAGCCCAATTAGCGAATAGAATCCTACTGATTTACCTGTGGCTGAGCTCGGATCTTGCGTCTTTACATTCTGCATATATTTCCCAGGCATTCCAAATTGGATTCTGCCCCAGGGCTTATAGACAGATATTGTTGTGACGGCAAGCAGAACTAATATAGTTGCCCCTGCTTTCTCTATGAGTTGAATGAGCTGTTCAGATTGTCGCGAATTTGAAAAGGACGGACCCGCGGCTACACCTGCCAAGTAGCTTATCGGCTGCATGTGGAGCAATAAAAGTGCAGTAGATGCAATCGTTAAAAATAGTTTTACAACCACCCAATAATACTTGAGTAAGCCCCACTTTGTGCCGATCGCCTGTACAATACCTGTAAACAAAGATGTAAGGCAGAATGGAACGATTACAAACCATGCACTCAATTCCATTGCAAGACAGGAGGCACGGGATAACTGAATATCCTGGCTGTTCAAACCAGTTATCGCGAGAGCTAAGAAGACAGCAACGGCCCCTAGCCAACCAACTGAAGAAGTGATGTGTGAAACCAATACGAACTTACTTAGACGTGCTGTCAGGATCATGGTGTCATTCTTTAAGTAAATACCTGTCTAGCCATTCATTTTAATTTTGAAGGTAAGATGGAATATTTGGTCCGCCAATCGTCTGGTCACGGAATAAAATATTGTGCAACTATTTTCCATAATTGTGTAACTATTTTGGCAGCCTTTATTTCATAGCCTTGAACGGTAACGAAACTTCTAATTTCTCCCAGTAAATTGCGATCTCTCCCGCGTTGTTACTTTCAGTTTCAATTGCATAGCGAAGCCTTTCTTGATTGGTCTTTTCTGTTTCAGGTTTTACTTTTACTCGCACTATGTCTTCCTTCTGACTGTAATTATCTGTTAAGTGTTGATCCCAATTCTTATTGATAATTATCGTCCATTCATCTTTTGCTGGAATAGTAAAGAGCGCATATTTTCCAGCGGCTATTTTCTCGCCTCCAATCACAACATCTTCACTAAATTCTACACTGGTGGCGCGATGAGCACCGGTCACCCACACGTTATCAAAAGGAACGAGTCCTCCCCAAATAACGCGACCCCGAACCGCGGGTGAGTGATAGTTTATTGTGATGTTTGCTTTGCCAACAGTACCCACTGCCTTCGCGTTAAGGCTACCTTTCAATGTGTCCGTGTCCGTTTGCTCGGTGATAACGGTAAGATCATCTTCCTTTGATGCTGCAATTGTTGGAGCTGACTCTTTTGCATTTTCGTTATTTTTCGTTTTGGAGCAATTGAACAAAAGGGTGACAACGATTAAACTACCGATAAAATTTTTCATATGTGAGTTTTGGTTTGTTAGAGTGAAATGCTAGCTACTTTAATGTTCTTTTCTTTATCATCTGTCCAGGCGAAGATCAAATGATTTCCTGATTTGGTCATTTGCGGAAATCCGCTCGATCGCGATTCGGAAGATGAGGCGATTGTTATCGAAGGCTCTTTCCTGCCGTCTGAATTTACTTTAGCAGCTTTAAGGGCAGAGCCTTCCATCCAACTTACGAAGGCGGTATTGCCGTCAATCATCACAATATCAACACGCCCAATTGCACGTCCTTCATCCACTCGGATTAGCTTACCAAATGTAGCACCACCATCGGAAGAGAATATGACATTTACGTGCGAAGTATCTGACGCGGCAGAAAACCAAGCTACGGCAACATTGTTTCCTTCGGCCACAGTTCGAGGCCCGTTGACGGGACATCCCTTAATTTTCCAGTTGTCGGTGTGAATGGATTTAGGTTCAGTCCATTTATTATTAATCAACCTCACAATGGACATGTCGCGGATTTCTTGATCTGATCGGTCCCGATAAACCACAATAGGGCCGTTAGCAGTAATAGCAGCACTGGTCTGGCAGCAGTCGCACGTTTTATTATCAAGCTCCCATTCGCTGATTTTTTTTCCTTTGCTATCAACAATTGCAGCTCTCAGACTCATCGCTCCGTGATGATCCATATTTTCCATTTTCTCTGAACCTTCCATTGCTGTATTTCTTCCGTCAAGCCATGTAACAAAGAAATTATCTTCAAACGGGAGAAGAGTCACAAATCCATGTTCAACTTGTTTACCATCGTCATGGAGCAATACGGGGTTCACCCAGTTATTTCCTTTGTCGTTTGATGTAGTCAGCTTGACATCGTAAGCATAAGTGCTCTCTCCGTTTTTATCGAGGAAGTGTGCGACAAACTGTTTTCCGTTGGCTGCAATCATAGGATAGTCAGCCCAATTCACAAACCACGTATCGCCTGAAGCGATGGTGACAGGCTCTGACCATTTACCATTCTGAAAGCCTGAAAACTTGAACGTAGTTTTTTCTTCAGCCTTCTCAAGCCATGATAAGTAAACAGTGCTGTCTTTATCTGTGAATAAAAATGGTTCTCCGCTATTGACTGCCGCTGGTGAGGAAAGAGAAGTAACCTTTTTGACCTGCTCGGTAGTATTTTTCCTTTCCGAGCATGCGATGACGATTGTGCATAGCACAAGAAAATAGAATCTATTTTTCATGGTCATTCATTATTTTGGTGATTAGGTCAATATTTTTTGGATCATCCCACATTCTAAATCCTGTTTCTGAGAATTTGAGCTTCCCTTCTTGATTATAAATTAGCGTTGTTGGTAGCGCTTGCACGTTAAGTGCCTCGAGATTTTCAAGGTGCACATAGTGAAAACTGTAATTGCGTTTCTTAATGAACTTCTCGATTTGAGTGACTTCTTCATTCGAGGCAACTAAGAAAATAACATTTTCATTTTTCAGCTTCTCCTGAGCGCTTTCAATGGTTGGCATTTCCTGAATACATGGTTTGCACCAGGTTGCCCAGAGGTTGATGAAGACAGTTTTTCCTTCGTATTGTGAAAGATCGATGGATTGACCATTAAGTTCTTTGAGTTTTATTTTGTTAATGTCGCTGTCCTTATAGGATGAGCACGCCATCAGACAAAGAAGTGATAAGTACGTCAGTAGATTTTTCACTATTTTCTATTTAAATGGTTCTAGCTCGTAATCGAAGACTATTTGAAATTACTGAAACGGAACTCAAACTCATGGCAAGCGCTGCAAGCATTGGACTGAGTAGCAAACCAAAAGTAGGGTATAGAGCACCAGCTGCAATGGGGATGCCGATAACGTTATACACAAAGGCAAAAAACAAATTCTGCTTTATGTTACTCATCACGGCAGTACTTAATTTCCTTGCCCTGATGATGCCAACCAAATCGCCTTTTACCAAAGTGATTCCTGCACTTTGAATGGCGGCATCTGTGCCTGTACCCATTGCGATACCAACATTTGCTTGTGCTAAAGCAGGAGCGTCATTTATTCCATCGCCCGCCATCGCCACAATTTTTCCACTCAGTTGCAGTTCTTTCACTTTATTGAGTTTGTCAGCCGGAAGGGATTCAGCTTCATATCCATCTAGACCCAGTTCTTCCGCTACGCGCTTCGCTGTATTCTTATTGTCGCCAGTAAGCATGATAACACTCAATCCCTGCTTTTGCAATTCCCGAATCGCATTTTGCGAACTTGGTTTAATTGGATCAGAAACACTGACGTATCCGGTGGTTTGATTGTCAATAACTACAAACATCACGGTTTCCCCATTTGATTGTCGCTCTTCAACCTCTCTCAGCTGTGATGCATTCAATGCGAGTGCCTGGTCTTTCAATAATTTTAGATTGCCTATTGAAATAGTTTTACCATCCACCTTACCCGTAATGCCTGAGCCGGTGATGGATTTAAAATTCTCTACACGCCCAAGCTGAAGTCCTCGTGCCTTTGCTGCACTTACGATTGCTTGCGCAAGCGGGTGCTCGCTACTTGATTCTATCGCTGCGGCTTTACTCAGGATTTCATTTTCACTGACAGAGTCCAGAAATGATTTTACCGATTTGAGCGATGGCTTTCCTTCAGTGATCGTTCCAGTCTTGTCGATGACCAGCACATTTACTTTTTTCATTTCTTCTATCACTTTCGCTTCTTTAATGAGCACTCCTGCTGTCGCGCCTTTGCCTGTACCCACCATTATAGACATGGGTGTGGCGAGACCAAGCGCACAAGGGCAAGCGATGATTAAGACAGTTACAGCATTTGCAAAGGCGAAGACGAGTGCGGGGTCAGGACCCCATACCGCCCAGACAACAAATGATAAAATTGAAACAGCAACAACTACCGGCACAAAATACCCGGAGACTTTATCAGCAAGATTCTGAATAGGCGCTTTGGAGCGGCTTGCCTTGTTCACCATATCAATGATTTGTGCGAGCAACGTATCAGCGCCAACTTTCATGGCTTTCATTTCAAAACTTCCTGTCCCATTTACTGTACCTCCTGTAACAGGATCGCCTTCATTCTTTTCTACCGGCATCGGTTCTCCCGTGATCATGGATTCATCTATCGAGCTATTGCCTTTTACAACTTGACCATCTACTGGAATTTTCTCACCTGGTTTTATTTTTAGAAAATCATTCAACAGTACATGCTCCAACGGAATTGTATGTTCCTGACCATTTCGAATTACGGTTGCTTCAGGTGGAACCAAATTAAGCAGTGCGCGAATGGCGCTGTTGGTTTGTCCCCTTGCTTTCAACTCCAACACTTGGCCCAATAAAATGAGCGTCAAGATTACTGTGGCTGCTTCAAAATATAAATGAACAGAACCATCCATCTTAAATTGATCGGGAAACAGACCTGGAAATAGTAGCGCAACAATGCTAAACAAATACGCAGCTCCTGCACCGAGAGAAATGAGTGTCCACATATTTGGTGACCACCGAATAACCGATTGGTATCCTCTGGTGAAAAAATCCCAACTGCAATAGAATATTACTGGCGTAGATAAAACAAATTGAATCCAGCCCCACGTGGTCATACTGGAGATGCCAGAAAAGTGCAGACCCGTCATTTCACCCATCGCGATTAAGAACACCGGAACGGTAAAGGCGACTGCTATCCAAAATCTTTTTAGCATGGACTTGTATGCGTCCTCTTCTTCCTTGTCGTCTTTTTGAACAATCCTTGGAACTAACTCCATCCCACAGATGGGGCAACTTCCCGGTTCGTTGCGGATTATCTCTGGATGCATCGGGCAGGTATATTCTTTAGCCCTTGATTCTAATTTTTGTTCTTTTTCCAAGTGCATTCCACACACAGGACAATTGCCAGGCTTCGAATATTTTTTCTCGCCTTCACATAGCATGGGGCAATAGTATTGTCCTTCGTTTTCTACGCCTTCCTTTTTTTTCTTGATGACTGGCATTGGAGAAAGTTGATGAAGGGTTACCTCCGGTTTGCCCTCCTGCTCTTTTACTAGATGCATTCCGCACACGGGGCAATTACCAGGTCCCGAATATTTTTTATCGCCCTCGCATAGCATTGGGCAATAGTAATGTCCCTCTTCATGATTTTTCTTCGGAGAAATGATCATATGTGAATGTGCTTCTTTTGGCTTTCCTTCAGATTGATTAAGAGGCACTAAGTTCATTCCGCACTTGGGACACTTGCCGGGTGCATCTTTTACCACTTCAGGATGCATAGGGCAGGTGTATTTTTGATTTTTCTGATTCTCCATAATGTTTATCGAGCTAATTATTCCTTTCAAAACTCTGTTTTAATCTTCACGTTGCTTGATCTCTTTCACCATAATAAAGTCAATCCAGTTCCGTATTTATAATCTGAATCATAGGAAGCATGGATATAAAAGCGCTTCCCGATGTTATAATCAAAATCGATATTGAATTCCATGTCTGTATTACCAACAAGGCTAAGCCTGAGCTGCTTCGTTATCGGTATGTCGTTGCGCGAAAGCTGAAAACGGACGTTGCCCAGATGATCCACGCGCAGTTCGGATAGCAGGAACATTGGTAGCAAATAACGAACGCCAATTACGCCTACCTTTCTGTCAACCCGTTTCCCATTTTCCGTTACCTGAAATGTATTTCGAATATCGGCACCTATATAGGCTGAAAGAAATTGCCGCTTGTCCAAGAAGCGCTGATAGTCGGGCTGAACTTCATATTTATTTTTGTAACTGACGCGATACGTAAGGTTAAAAATGCCTTTGTTCCCTACAAGATTGGCATAGCCAAAAACTGCATCGGATGCAATTTTAGTTTGTCCCCATAAATATGTTTTCCTATCTTCTTTAAAAACCATTTTCTGATCGCCCGGCTTAAGCTGGGTGTTGGCAGGCGAGTTTTCGTAGCTTACCACGCGTGCCATGCCCGCCATCATGTGGTAAAGAATATGGCAATGGAAAAACCAATCCTTCTCCTCGTTCGCGTAAAATTCGATAGTTATAGTTTCCATCGGGCCGATGTCGAACGTATGTTTCATTGGGGAATACTCGCCCTGAGCATTAATGAAGCGGAAGAAATGACCGTGCAAGTGCATCGGGTGTCTCATCATGGTATTGTTTACCAATGTCATCCGCACATTTTCGCCTTTGCGAATTAATATTTTATCTGACTGCGAAAGAGTTCTATTATCGAATGACCACACATAGCGGATCATGTTGCCAGTGAGGTTGAGTTTGATTTCCCGCATGGCTAGTTTAGCATCCAAAGTTGTTGATCGTGGCGACCGGAGCATATCGTAGGTAAGCGTTACTTCGTCCGGATTTTCCATTTTCATGTTACCCATATCCCCACCCGACATGTCCATTTTTTTCATGGTAGTATCATTCGGCATGGTCATCGTGGAGTCCATCTTCATATCTTTCACATCCATGCCAGGCATGTTCATCATCGAAGTATCCTTTCCAGTATCCATACGTTTCATTTTTTTCATATCCATTCCACTCATATCCATACTACCTATGCTCATACTGCCCATCATGCTATTCATCTCACGCATCATGGCGAAATAGTCAATCTTCGGTAGATCAGGAGCATTCATCTTCATACCGTCTCCTATATATAGTGAGGCATGACCGGAAATATCCTGAGCAGTTGCCCTGAACTCATAAGCCATTCCATCGTCTGGAATTTTTATTTCTACATCGTAAGTTTCTGCTATGGCGATCAAAAGTTTATCAACCTCTACCGGTTGAACAGGAAGGCCATCGGCAGCTACCACTTTCATTTTCCCTCCTGCATACTGTATCCAGTTATAAGATGATGCGCTACCGTTGATGACGCGAAGCCTCAGCGAATCTCCTGGCTTGACATCGGCAAAAGTGCTTTCTGATTTACCGTTGATAAAGAAACGATTATAATAAACATCCGAAATGTCCATAGCAGGCATTCGTATCCATTCGGTTTTGGCGCGATCTTTCAGGTAGCCCTTTACAAATGCTTCGCCCCAACTTTGAACCGAATTCTTTTTTATGGCATACCAATCCAAACCGCGTTTGAGATTGCGTAGGACTTCATGTGGATTTTCGTCTGTCCAGTCGCTCAGCATGATCACCTGCTCCTTTTGTTCTTTCCAATTGTGTGGATGAATAACAATAGAGCCATAAACGCCTGATTGCTCTTGCAGCATAGTATGCGAATGATACCAGTAAGTGCCTGACTGGATCAACGGAAATTTGAACGTATGCGTTTGTCCCGGCTTGATCGGTGCTGTGGTGAGGTAAGGAACGCCATCTTCTTCATTGGGCAACAGAAGGCCATGCCAATGAATCGATGTTTCGTCCATCATCAGCTTGTTGTGAACCCTGATGATGGCTGTATCTCCTTCAGTGAAATGAAGTACAGGGCCGGGTATGCTTCCGTTGATCGCCAGTCCCATTCTTTCCTTGCCTGAATAATTGACCTTCAGATGATCAATGTACAAATCATATTCAACTCGCTTGCCGATGTAAGTTGGCTTATGTGATTCCTCTGATGACAAAGAGTGGTGTTGGGCAAAAGCAGTGAAGGATGTTACCATTAAAGGCAACATCCATCTAAATAGTTTTACAAAGAATTTCCTTATACTCTCAATGATCATGATGTGTCTCAGTGCTGTCAGCACTTTTCACGGCTTCTAATTTCATTCCGCACTTAGAACATTTGTCGCCATCCTTGCCCGTTACTTCGGGATGCATGGGACAAGCGTATGCCATTGCCGTTGAATCCATCTTCATGGGATCATGATTTTCCTCTGTGGTTTGTTCCTTCTTATTGCCACAGCTAGTAATTAATTGCGAGGCAATGAATAATCCTGAGACAAGGATGGTAATTGTTAAGACTGTTTTTTTCATAATGGTTTGGTTTTAAGTGATTGATTTGAAATAAAAGTTAATCCCTGAATAGTTAATTGTTGATCGGAGCAATCTTTGAATTCCGAAAATAGTTACTCGGAGAGCTTCACAACTTCGATCATTTTCAACATCACCTTTCCCTTTCCTTCGAGAAGCACACCAACTCGTCCAGCAGGCCTTGTTTCACCGTGTCCATGGTTAACGAGTTTGTCATTGAGTGATCCTTTATAATGCTCTCCGGCCGCGGATACCGTTAACGTTGCCCAATCACCAGGCATTTTTATGTCTTCTTTATCGAGCAAATTAATTTTTCCTTTTTCTACTCTTCCTAATTGCATTGAAGTATTGTTTAGAGACAAATAATCATAATTAGTTTCATCGGTATAATGGTGTACAATAGTGACCTGTCCCTGATAACCATCCGTTTTGAATCGGAGGTTTGAACCGATATTTTCCAACATATCATCAAAGAGAAGGACGACCTGGTTGCCCGATAGTGTGATCGTGAGCACCTTGCTTCCATCATTGTCTGTGGTTAAAGAAGTGTTTAACTTTTGTGGATCACCTCCAACAAGTTTCAGTTTTCCGGAGAACAGTTGCTCTGATGGCATCCACATAATGGAGTCAGTGACGCCTTCATGACCAGAAACCTTATCATGATCGTGATGATGAGCTTCTGTACTGTCATGTTCGTGTCCTTCAGCTTCTTCCTCTTTCGCGTTTTCTTCTTTGGAAGATTTGGTGCTGCAGGAACTAATGATCCCGGCTATAAAAAGTACAAGTGCAATGATTGTAATTGCAGGTAAATTGAATTTTGAAGTTTTCATTTTAGTTATGTTTATAGATGAATTGTAAAAAATTTATTGAATCGTGAATGATGTGCTTCCTTGAAGCTCGATAGTTCGAAGTATATGTGTTGATGATCCGGTTCATTTTCCCTTTTTTGTGCCTACACCGTATTTATAAACCAGTTTCCCTCCGAGGTCTGCTGTTTTTGCCATCAAAGCACATCCTGCCAGCCCGGCAAGGAATAAGGAAATGGCAACGAAACGTTTGCTGTCTATTTTTTTCCAGAAGAGAAAAGCCCGGATTGCGGTATAAAAACAAAAATAAAGCAGCGTATACAGGGCCCAATCGGCATGATAGCTGGCGGTCAACTCAGCGTTCATCGGAACCCAAACGGAATCAACAGCCTGTCTGCCGCTTAAGTAAGTGACCAAACCAGCCAGTGGCGCGAAGGTAAACATCATCATTACCGAATTGCGTAACCAATCTTTTCTCCATAACAGATTAACGAAATCGAAAAACACGGCAAGGGTAAAAAGGACAATCGGAAAATGCACCAGCATAGGGTGAACATTTGGCGCCCAATCAGGAAGTAGGTTCTGCATAAGTTTTTTTTAAGATTAACAGATCAGGCCATTATTGATTAACAGTCTTAGCAATTTTCTCCAATATTTTATGGCTCTCACCAAACTTGCAAAGTGCGTCACAGTGCTCACGTAAGTCTGAAAATAAAATGTATTTAATCTTAACCTTGCTGTTCCTTATAGAAGGTCGGCTGAGTTGTAACACCACATCTTTCTCACGTTTGTTGGGTATGATGATGAAAAGCGAAGTGTTATGATCTGCAAATGAAATGGCAAGATCACTCAGTCTTAAAATACCTGAATAGATTGATGTGCTCTTTTCAACTTCAAAAGCGCAAACTGCTTTGTTAGTATTTCTTTCGAACCAGATAATATCAATAAGTTGTATAGTACTGAGTGTATCTTTATCTACTGACAACTCAGGAAACTTGTTCAGGCTAATGAATGAGAAGTTGACTTCACCGTAACACTTGCCACGATCATTCACAGCCGATATTGGATCATACCCTAAAGCCTTTCCAATTTTTAGCAGATGATATTGCATTTCTGTATGCAAGTCTTCTTCATGTTTTTCGCTCAACACGCCTTTATGACGCCTGTCATACTGTTTCAAAAGTTTGGCTTTTTCTTCTTCTGAAATTACCTGCCCTTCGATGATGATATTTTTCGATCCGATTTCGAAAAATAAACCAGCAATGGCCCCGAGGTCATTCGATAGCTGATCTTTGTTATCTGTATTTGTCTTCAAAATCACTTCCCGCATTTTGAGATATTCCTGCCAACTTCCAAGTTTCTTGCTATCGCGAAAGAGGTAATTAAATCCATTAACAATCGCGGTATTGAACGGTGGCAGAATGGTGGGGTGTAAAAAGTATAATATGCTGGCTACGGCTGGCCCAAGTCCTTTTATTTTTAATTCATCGAGTTTGATAATCTCACGAATGAGCTGGTCTTCCTTCGTGGCATAAAAGCAGTTCTCCAAGAACTGCCCAAAAGCTTTTTTGTTTGATTGATTTTCATAAATATCCGGAATGCGCATTTTTGGCTTCCAATAAAAGGGATGTGCTGCTCCTTCAAACACTTCCTTTTGTTCTGTAATGGCTGTTAGTACAAATTCAAGTGATGAGCCTTTAAAATCGTTGCCGAACTTTTCATTCTTTATATCCTCAATTACTTGCAATACGCCACGCTTTATTGCACGAAATGCTTTTAAGCGTTCTCCGCTTCCTATGAACCAAGAATTATAAACTGAAGCCGGATCAGACTTATATTTTGTGATAATCTCGCTCAAGAGTTGCTGTTGGTTCATAAGTCCATATTAAAGGCTAAATCTTTGTTATTCTTATCCATGGAAACGGTGAATCGGTAATCACGAATCTCTTTAATTTTTCAACTATTGAAGAGGGATCATAGAGCAATTCGTACTGGACAGGTTGAATCGATTCCCATGAGTGGTAGAAATAATAATTTTGCATAATTGAATGACCTATTTTCTCAAAATGTTTTCTTCCCCTTCTCGCAGCAGCACCTAAATCTTTTTCATTATAAAAAGGGCTATCAAGAATATGTATTTCACCTTTCGGCCTAAGCAACGACAGAAGTCTTTGAAGCAGGGCTTTAGGATCTGAGAAGTATTGGATAGCGCCTGCTAAGACGAACACGTCAGCACTAAAGCCTGTAAAACTTTGCGAAAAAATATCTCCGCAGACAAAACTCATTTTTTCGTTTCCACCAAAAAGCCTTGCCGCCTGCTTTAATTCCACATCATTAATATCAATTCCGCAGAAATCAAATGGAAGAGCTTTGGACATGTAATTTACCAACCAGCCGTTGCCGCTTCCGATTTCAGCGATTTTTGCCAGCATCCTTGTTTCAAGTTTCTTTATTAATCGATCAGTGGAACGTTTACGGATCATCCACTCCATTGAAGCGGAAAGGCTCGAAGGAATTTCAGGAAGAGTTAAAACTAATTTATCAGTATAAAGCCTTCCTTCATTTTGCCTGAGTTCCAAATAACTTTTGATAAACGAAGGATCGCCATAAAATCCATTTTGATAAAATAGTCCCCCATCAAATCGAAAATCTTGATGAACCTGTAAATATGTTCGATACCTCACAGACATGCTCCGTTTTTCTTATTGATCAAAATCTTCGGGATGAACTATGCGATTGAATAATTTTCCAGACACCTTTTTCTTTCTTTAATATTGAAGTCGCAACTCCTTTTCGCTCGGCAACTGAATTGTCCTTCTTAGCGACAATTGTGTACTTATAGGATTCAGTAACAAAAGCATATGGAAGATCAATGGTAACATCGGCTTTATAGTCACTGAATTTAAATGATTTGAATTCGCCTAGTTCTGGCGTGAGGTGATGAGCCTTGTATTCCTTGTAAGTTCCTTCTATACCGCCCGATTCTAGAATTTGACTATTAGCCGAAAACAGAACTTCCGTTCCAGTTAAATCGAGTTTTTCCAATGCATCTTTATAATTGGAGAGAATTTGCTTTACCTGATCAGTGTCATTTTGAGCTGATGCGACACCTGCGCCAATGGTTGTGGCCAATAGAAAAAGGAAGACTTTTTTTGATAATTTCATGTAAGATTTAGTTAGTAGTTCTAGTGATGTTGTCTAAAATAGTTTCTTAAATTCTCTTTCGATTCAAAATAAAGTATGGAGCCTGTTTTATCAGGGTTTATGGCTATAACGGCAAGGGCTTTATCAACTGCCTTCTTGCTGTAGGGATCAATTCCGAAACGCACTTTCTCATCTGTATTAAGTTCTCTTACACTTTTTTGGTTACAACCGTAATAGGTTTTGTCAGAAACCGTTACTCGAATCTGATCTGTCCCGTGGTAAAGATTACCTACCATGCAAACCATTTTGTGATCCAGTATCACTCCCGGGGCAGGCAATGTAGCTTCGTACTTCTCCTTTGCGGCTTGTTCATATTTTTCTTGTTGATAGGTATGTATAATTAGCCAGGCAAAGAAGCCCACAATCACCACAATGGCGAGTGCAGTTATAAATACATCGAACCACTTTATTTTCTTCTTTTTGCTATTCGTGGTCGGCTTGATGATTTCTTTCTTTTTCATATCAGTGATCAAAAAAAGATGGAGAGACATTTCACGTCTTTGTTACTCCGTCTCCCATCTTACCCGCAACTAATGAATCATTTCTTTTACATTACCGCACTTCAGCATTTTGTCTCCGTAGTAAGGGTTCTTGATCTCCTTTTCATTGGAAAGCCAGGAGGCTTTTACCATCGGGCAATATTCCACGTAGATCATTCCCATGGAAAGTTTCCCATCTTTTACCAACATGGCCATCATGTCGCTCACACCTGAGAATGCTTTGCGCTGACCTTCGAGATTGGTCGCAGCAACTACTTTAGCTGCTTCATCTGCTACCATCTTGCCGTTGCTAACACTTGCTACTGATTTTTGCAATTCACCTGCTGCTTTCTTTGCGTCCTCCTGATTGGATGCTACCAATGCATCTTTCAGATGCAAGTAATGTTCATAGGCTTTTCCGATGTTGTCATCTTTGAACATCACCATATTTTCTTCTTTTTTTTGTTCGCCATGTTTGGCGTGATCGTGTTGTGCAAAAGCTCCCCAGCTACCTAGAACCAGAAAAAGCATTATCATTTTTGTTTTCATATTCATTTTAGGGTTAAAAAAGTCATTTGCAATTTCATCCGGCCTGCGATCTGTATCTATTTTTCTTTCTTCACGAGTGCCATTCCGCACTTGCTACATTTGCCAGCTTTATCAGAAGTTACATCAGGATGCATAGGGCATACATACGCGGTTGCTTCCATTTTATCTTCATTCATAACTTTATTATGATCCATGTGATGGTTAAGGCAATGAATAGCACATGCGCCAAATGCCTTGTAGTTTTCATGTACTTCGGCTTTGATGTTTCCGGCCTTGTCTTTTACGAGGCACGTGCCGTTCATCGGTGTACTTACTGACCAGCCTTCATCTGGTGTTTTAGCAAATTCAGGAATAAAGTTTCCGTTCTTCTCCGCCTTGCCAAGTTTTTTACCCGTCTTGTCGTCTATTAACGTGCCATTGGAGTCAACATGTCCAATTTTCATTCCCATAGCATCCATAATTACTCCTTCGCTTGACACACTTCCAATTTGTTTACCTTCTTTGTCGGTGATCTTTCCTGAGGCGTCTATCTTAGGTGCTTTGTAATTTTGCGCTTGAGCAATTTGAAAAACGAATACCATTGTTAGTAACGCTAATGAGATTTTCTTGAGAGTTTTCATAATTTTAATTCTGGTTTATATTTTTAATTTCTTTGTTTTTCCACAGGTCAACATTCGTTGCCCATGTAAGGGTTCACGATTTATTTTGTGCTGCTGATCTCGTTTTTGTTTTCATAGTTATATTTATTTTAAAAGGTTAAACATTAAACATAGAATTGCTTCCAAAGAAGAATTAGTACAATAAGAA
The DNA here is from genome assembly GCA_027317105.1 of Cytophagales bacterium. Taxonomy (GTDB): domain Bacteria; phylum Bacteroidota; class Bacteroidia; order Cytophagales; family Cyclobacteriaceae; genus ELB16-189. The sequence continues at coordinate 68,882 of DAHVFH010000156.1, read as the reverse complement.
TCAGTATAACATACCCGGCACGTTTCATCCATGATTTCCATGAAGCAGTTGGTTTAGGATCACCGGGTTCACAGCAAGGTTTCGTCATAGCTTTATAAAATTGATTTATTGGGTTTGACACCCTTCGTTAATCTTACCGTACCTACCAGTGTTTGAAAAATTCCTTTTTCTTTCACCTCCAAAAAACCAGTATCTGTCATGGCCCTTGGTAGTGCGTTTTTCAAACTATCATTAGTGGTTTCAAAACCATCGAGTAATTGTACACTGTAAAACCCAAGTCGTTGCAATGCACTGGAAGGCTGTCCGAAGTCAGCGATGTGAACTTCTCCTGATGGTTTGAGTATTCGATATATTTCGTTCAGCGCCTTATATTTTTGTCTGAGTGTCAGGTGATGAAAAACAAGACTTGACATAACCCGGTCGAAATAGTTATCGGGATAGGGAAGTCTGCCGCCATCATATTGTTGTATTTTAATTGACACTCTAGCTGATTTCATTTTCCTGTCCGCGATAGAAAGAATTTTATCATCGATGTCCACTCCGTAAAACATGGCTTGAGGGTAAATTTGCGCGGCCATGATAGAAAGCGTGAGCGATCCGCAACCGAAATCAAGAATTCGATTATCAGCTTGTATTCGCATCTCATCAATTAAAGCAGTTTTAAATTTTCGCTCCGGCATCGTGAACTGAAGCACGGGGTCATAGACTTTCGTCAGCCAATCATATTTAAGGGCGGGAATATATTCTTTATGTTCGACCATAATTTTCACTTTAAAGTTTCTTTCGTTTCACCACATCGCAACATCTGTTCTCCGAAATATGGATTGCTGATTTGTTTCTCTTGACTAATCCAATGCGCGCCTTTACGATCAAAGGCCATCGGGCAAAATTGATAATATGCGTGAAGGCCTTCTACACCAAAACTTTTAATGGATGTGTAAAGCGCATCGGTCAATTGAGAAAATGAAGCGCGTTGTATTTCAATATCCTTAGCTGATTCGATCAGTTTTACTGCTCTTTCCATGATCTTCAGTTGTTCCATCCACTTCATGTGCGAGTCACCTTGAAGAAGGGTCATGTCTACATTCTTCAAAGCAGTAGCAATATTCTTAACTAACGAAGATGTTCTTCCTGCATCTGATGAAACTAAAGCATCTTTTACTTTCAGATAAGTTGCCACGACTAATCCAAGTTGCTTCGAGAATTTTGGATCGACTGCCATCGGTTTTACATCAACGGTTGACTGCTGTTTTGATGGTGTTTCTGTCTGACTTACCATTTTCATTTCTCTATGATGATGACCAGCCATCGGGTTGGCACCTTTCTTTAAAACAATTTCACTATAGAGTAAGTATGCCCCCGTAACTACAATTGAATCACCGACCTCAATGCCTTCCTTTATCTCTACCTTATTAAAATTCTCCAATCCGGTTGTTACCATTTGAGCTTTAAATTTCCCCTTGCCTGTTTTTTTGTAAACATGTCCACCATTCTGTTCACGGATCACTGCGTCAGCTGGGAGTGTAAGGGCTTTCTTTTTTGAATGTTCAAAAACTATTTCAGCCTGCATGCCAGGAACAAATTGATAGTTCGGATTGGACAACCCAGCTCTCAAAATGAATATCTGGCTTCCTTGCCGATACTCAGGTGAAAGGAAAATGACTTTACTTTCGACAGGCTGATTTTCAAAACCGTTGACATAAATCGCAACCGGGTCGTGCAATTTTATCAGAGAAGCTTCATTGGGATATAACTCTGCTTCGACCCAGAGTTGGTTCAATTTCTCCAAACGATAAATGGCAGTTCCTTCTGTGGCATACTGTCCTTCAGAAACCATTATCTCTGTGATGACGCCAGAAGCGGGAGCCACAAATTGGATTCGTGAATTGGCCACTTTGGAATTTGCCAAGTCATTTATTTGGGCTTCTGTCATTCCATACAACCATAATTTCTTTTTTGCAGCCTGCAGATATGACTGGTACTTTTTTCCATCATCTGAGTTTACTTGTTCACGTGCTAATAAAAACTCCTGCTGGAGAGTAAGAAGTTGCTCGCTGTATATTTCGTAAATGACTTGACCACTGCGGATGGGTACGCCAGTTTCTTTAATAAAGAGTTTATCCAAGCGGCCGGGCACCCGTGTACTCACAACTTCAGTTTGATTTTCATCCGCTTTAAGTCTTCCATTTAGCAATATGCTATTGCCAATGTCTTGAACAATTACCGGTTGCACTTTTATATTAGATAGTTCGATCTGGCTTTCACTCAAGGTAACTTCTGTTTTATCTCCACCTGCGGTTACCAGTACGAGATCCATGCCACATATCGGGCAGGTGCCTGGCTTATCCCGCACGATCTGCGGATGCATAGGACAGGTGTAAGTTTTCTTTGCCTCTTCTGCGTGATTTTCATGCTTCTTCTTGTCACAAGCTGATAAGCTGAAGACGAGGGCAATCACTATATATTTAAGTATTTTGTTCATGACACTATGGGTTCATAACTTTTATAAAACTTTCGCTATCCACTAAATATTGAGCATTGATTGCGATCTCAGAAGATTCATCCAGGCCCTCAATGATCTCAATCCATCCATCCGACTCCAATCCTGTTTTTATTTTGAGAGGAGTAAACGTTCCTTTATTTTTTAAGAATACGATTTGTTGAACACCTAAATCAAGTGTCGCTTTTTTTGGAATCCACAATGCATCAGTGCGGGTTTGATTGACTTTGGCCTTTACGAGCTGACCAACGCGAAGAGTATTCTTATCGTCATTCAAATAAGATCGCACTTGTAGAAACTGTTTGCCCTCACTGAAAAAGGGTTGAATAAAATCAGCATGGGAAGAAATGGTTCCGTTCAATCCCTTCACTTGTAATTCTATCTGGTTACCCTTTCGAATTTGTATTCCTTCACTGGAGAAATAAAGTTCAGCCCAAACCCGTGCGCCATCAATTACCTTGAATAAACTTTGCCCCGTAGTGACATACATTCCTTCTCGTATGGAAATTTGCTGACCAAGAGATGTCGGGGAAATTGCACTCATCCCATTGGACGTTTGCATACCTCCGCTATTTTTTTTGCCCCCACCTCCCATCGAAGCAGCTTGAGGTAGGCTTGCGGGTGACGATTCAATGGAGCTAGTTGTTGACTCGACAACGTACCCTGTGTATGGACTGAGCACAGGAAATGCGAAGGTCTCCTGTCCGGCTGCAATAACTTTTTCTATTTGCTCTTCAGTTAGTCCAAGCAAAAGGAGTTTCTGCTTAGCGCCTTCAAGAAGCTGTACATCTTCTTTTTGTTCCTTGACGACATAGAGTAATTCGCGTTGGGCGGTAAGTAATTCAGGGCTGTATATTTCCATGATTACCTGGCCCTTTTTTACCGGCTGGTAGTTGTATTTCACAAACAACTTTTCAATTCGTCCGCCAAAGCGAACAGGAACAGAATATGTTTTACGCGTATCATATGCAATTATTCCGGAAGCCTTGGCGTTAACAACTAGAGTCTTCCGTTCGGCATGGGTAGTTTGAATTTTAGCAACCACCGAAGTATTGGTTGGCTTGATCAGGTCTTTGAGGCCTTCCGTAATTACCACTTCATTTCCACCATTTGATTTTTTGACCAATTCCATGCCGCAGATCGGACATGTTCCGGGTTTCTCCTGTACAATTTGCGGATGCATGGAGCATGTGTATTCAACGGCTTCATCTGTGCTCTTCTTTTCCTTTTTTCCTGAAGAACAAGCCAAAAAAAGAACGGATAATAGCGTCAGCAAAACCGCAACATTTGTCTTCACGATACTTATCATATTACTTCTCCAATAGCTTTTCATAATTCACGACCATTTCATAATATCTTCTCAACGTATCTAAGTATTGACTTTGAGACATAATCAAAGTTTCGTACGCGTCCAGCACGATGTACAACTCTTCCCTGTTCTCCTGGTAGCCGAGCATCAGGGTTTCATAATTTTTTCTCAGGACAGGAATGATTCGTTTTTCATAGTTGTTAACTTGCTTGTCCAGCGTTGTGATCTCATTCACCATACTGGCCGTCATTCCTTGTGTTTCATTTAAGATCGATTCACGTTCACGTTGCATCGATTGAATTTGGCTAGACATACCTTTTACATTTGATTTGTACATTTTGGAAGACCAAGGCGCAATAGGTATAGTCACCATTCCCAATAGCATAAACTGACTTGGCATACCTGACCCTCTCGGAATCATATGATTATAGCCTATCGTAAAATCTGGTTTAGATTGGTTGCCTTCCAGTGCCTGGTTCAGACGCATTGATAAAATGCTTTTGTCTATCCTTCTTATATCGCTGCGGTTTTGAGCAAGCGTTGTCGTGTCCACAAGTTCAGCAACAAACTCACGGTAATGAACTGTTGTGTCAATGGAATACCGAAGCTCTTTTGGAATGTTCATCAATTGATTAAGCAAAATGTTTTTCTGAACGATCTCATTGTCGTTCATCAGGATCATGTTCTGCACTTCCAACAATCGTCCTTCTGCCTTATAGATATTTCCAAGTTTAGATTGGTTGTAAGGATAGCGCACCCGGCTTATCTTCAACACCAACTGAATGATCTCTTCATTTTCCTGAAGAACTTTTTTCTTCTTTTCTAAAACCATCCATTGAAAGAAAGCGGTCTTCGCCATAGCTCTCAACTCGTTGAACGTAAATGTTTCTCCGGCTTTTTCGATAGCCGCTTTTGAATTGAGGTAAGACTGGTTAGCACGCAGCTTAGCCGGATTAGTAAATTTCTGTTGAACCGAAAGCATGATCTGCCCTTTATTCGCTGGATCGGTATCTTTCGTTCCGGGATAAGGAACCATCCACGGGCCTCCGCCCACTTCAGGTGCCATAAGGCTTTTCGCGCCAGCAGCAAAGTTGGTCATTGCCTCAGCCCGGTAGCGATAGTCTTTCAACATGGGGTTGTTTTCATTAATTACTTGCAGGACGCTGTCCAGCTTTACCGGATGTTGTGCCTGAGAATTCAGAGCCAGCAACAACCAGCCCGCAATGAAAATATTTTTAATGTTTGGTTTCATGGATTTCGAGTTTACCGAGTTTTTTAAGTTCATATTCTTTGGTCATCAGAAAGATCAAAGGAGTTACTAGCAGGATGTGTGTGGAAGATGTCAACACTCCACCAATCATGGGAAGCACAATGGGCTGCATTACGTCACTACCCACACCGGTAGCCCACAATACCGGCACCAGACCAAACAAGGCAACAGAAACCGTCATCAGTTTTGGTCTCAGGCGTTTTGCTGCTCCGGCAATTACATACTCCTTCAATTCATTCATTGAAATGGTTTCGCGTGAGTTGCCCCTTAACTCAACCAGTTGTCGCATGGCGTCATTAAGATAGATCACCATCACTACACCAGTCTCCACCGCTATCCCAAACAAAGCAATGAATCCAACTGCAACAGCTACGGATAGATTAACTCCATAGAAATAAACCATATATGCTCCTCCGATTAGTGCAAAGGGTACAGTTATCAAACTAAAAAATGCTTCACGGATGGAGTTGAATGCAAAATATAGAGAAAGGAAAATGACGATTAAAACAATAGGTGCAATCAAGGTTAGAGTTTGCTTGCTCCGGATGAGGTTCTCATATTGGCCACTCCACTCTATATAATATCCATTGGGAAGACCGGTAAGTTCTTGATTGAGTTTTTCAATTGCTTCTTGCACAGTGCTTCCTAAATCACGATCACGCACATTAAAGAGCACGGCACCGCGGAGCATCGCATTTTCTGAGTTGATCATTGGTGGGCCATCTTCAAATCGCATGTCGGCCACTGTGGAAAGCGGTACAGTACCCAAAGAGGGAGTTAAGATTGGAATGCGTTTAAGTTGATCCAAACTATTCCGGTAGTCTTGCGGCAAACGCACATTTATTGAAAACCGCTGGCGTCCTTCAATGGTTTTGCTAATAGGAGTTCCTCCAATGGCTGATTCAACCATCATGTTAACATCATCAACAGTTAAACCATACCGTCCGATCTCATCGCGATTAATATCAACAACTAAATATTTTCCTCCCGTAATCGGCTCTGCGTATAAATCTTTCACGCCGCGAACACTCTCAAGTGCAGTCTTTACCCTCTCCTCTATAACATATATGCTATCTAGATTTTGACCGTAAACTTTCACGCCAACATCTGTGCGAATCCCTGTAGCCAGCATGTTGATTCTATTGATAATCGGTTGCGTCCAGCCGTTAACCACTCCTGGAATTTGCAGTTTCGCATCAAGTTCATTCACAATATCTTTTTTGGTGATTCCTGGTCTCCATTCACTTTTTGGTTTCAGCATGATGATCGTTTCGATCATGCTGATCGGTGAATTGTCTGTTGCTGTACTGGCTCGTCCTGCTTTGCCCAGTACTTTATCAACCTCAGGTATTGAGTGAATGATTTTATCCTGTACCTGAAGAATACGTTTTACTTCGGCATTTGAAATGTCGGGCAATGTAATGGGCATAAACAAAATTGATTGCTCATCCAATGGTGGCATAAATTCCGATCCAAGGCTGATGATGAGAGGAACGCTGACAGCTAATGCGGCTAAATTAATTCCTATTGTAGTCTTTCTCCATTTCATACACCAGCGGATAACCGGCTCATAGACCCGTTCCAAAAACCTATTAATCGGATTCGTGTTTTCATCTTTGAATTTTCCTTTCATAAAAAAGGAGATTAACACAGGGGCGAGCGTCACAACAAGGATTGCATCTACCAACAGGATAAATGTCTTTGTGTAGGCCAGAGGACTAAATAGCTTACCCTCTTGTCCGGTCAACATAAACACCGGAAGAAAAGAGGTGATGATAATTATTGTTGAGTAAAAAACTCCCCTTGAAACTTGCTTACTTGATTTTTCAATTATTGCAAGGCGTTCTTCTTCAGTTATCCAGGGGTCTTCTTTTTTGCGGGAGAATATTTTAAATATTTTCATAGGAATCAATTTTAAGAGTTACCGGATTTCTTTGCCATTTCTTCTGCATACCGGTGAGAAAGATGTTTATAAGCATTCTCTGACATGATGATACCGTTATCTACAATCACACCAATGGCGAGGGCAATGCCTGTGAGAGACATGATGTTGGAAGAAATGTTGAACATATTTAAGAGGATGAAAGCTGTAGCCAGCGTAATGGGTATTTGTATGATAATGCTCAAGGCACTTCGCCAGTGAAAAAGAAAAATGATCACAACCAACGAAACCACAATCATTTCTTCTATGAGAGTCTCTTTTATCGAAGACACAGATTCTTCGATTAGTTCGCTCCGGTCATACGCAAGATTGAATTTCATTCCCTCTGGAAATCCTTTCGCAACCTCTTCCATTTTCTTTTTTACTTTTTTGATCACTTCATCTGCATTTTCTCCGTAACGCATCACCACAATGCCTCCCACTGCTTCACCTTCTCCGCTAACATCGAATATTCCAAGTCTTAATTGTCCTGTCATTTGTACACTCGCTACATCTTTGATTGTTACGGGAATTGAATTGACGGTCTTTAGTGGAATCTTCTCTATTGCTTCCACACTTTTGATATACCCAGTTGTTTTGATCACATAACCGATGTCGTTGACTTCAAATTTTCTTCCACCCGCTTCATTATTATTCGAGCGAACGGCTTGAATCACTTGAGGAATAGAAAGTCCGTAGTAGGTAAGTTTATTAGGATTGACAGTGACTTGGTATTGTTTTTCAAATCCACCAAATGAGGCAACTTCGGCTACGCCCTGAACATTTTGCAAACCGAATTTTATATACCAATCCTGGATAGCGCGTTGTTCTCCTAAATCCATTCCAGGAGCCTCCAACGTGTACCAAAGAATGTGGCCAACTCCTGTACCATCAGGACCGATTGTTGGAACAACTCCTTCCGGCAGTAAGCGAGAAGCGTAGTTCAATCTTTCGAGAACCCGCTGACGTGCCCAGTAAACGTCAACATCGTCTTCGAAGATTACATATACAAAGCTCATCCCGAACATGGAAGTACCGCGAACATATTTTATTCTTGGCAAGGCTTGAAGATTTGTCACCAGCGGATAGGTCACCTGATCCTCCATGATTTGCGGGCTCCGGCCCATCCATTCGGTGAATACGATTACTTGGTTTTCAGAAAGATCAGGAATAGCATCAATCTTATTTACTTGAACCGAATGCAGTCCCCAGGCAAACAAGCCCGCAGCAATCAACAAAATAATGAATCGATTGTGTAGAGAATAGGAAATGAGTTTTTCAATCATAAAAAAAGAAAGTATGGTAAAATGCCTTTAGAAGAAAGGATCATGTAAGGAACAAAGCCTTGGCGGTAACCAAAGACTAAAAAGACATAAGTGGATTCTTATCGTTTAAAATAAGAAATCACTTATTTGCTCCGGAAAAAAATCAGATTAGAAATGATTGAATGAGAATGTTAATATCTCGTTCAATTAATGGCGGTCGGTAGTCTAAGAAATAAGTTCCGGATAAATCAATCGAAGGGTTAAATTCCTGAACCAAGTATGTTACAGGAAGAAATACGTTCTGTGTGCCTTCGATGGTAACCTCCGTGATTTTGGAAGCGTATTTGTCTAAATCGATGAAGAAAGTAGCATCTTCGCAGCATCCCTTATGGTTAAGGGATGCCTGATTTGTTCGCCCATCATGATCGCAAGCTTTATCATGTCCTTCACACGATTGGGCTTTACTAAAAATAGCGACATTTTGAATTTCTCCACCACAAATATGAAAACTCACTGAATGACTGATCGTGGATATCAGCACAAATAGGGCAAGGAAGCCTGTAAATATGGTGCGTATAGTTTTCAAATTGCTGTGTAAATGTACGTGATTATTTGATTTTAGTTTTTATACAATTCGGGTAAAGAGTTGTAGAATTTAAGGTCTTGCCAACTTTTAGCCCAAATTCGAGTCGTTTTAGGCTTTTCTTGATTCCAGTTGTTTTCGAACCTTCTTCAATAGGATCTTGTGTTTTTCATCCGGCACCGGAAAATTCACGTTTAGTTCACAGAATTTTTCACACAAAATGTAAGAGAGGAATATTCGGGCATTCTTTTTATCGTCTGCAGGAAGAATATACCAGGGAGCATATTCGGTTGAGGTTTTGCCAAGGCATTGTTCATATGCCGTTAGATAGTCTTTCCAATGCTGGCGTTCCAAAATATCATCCATTGAAAATTTCCAATTCGAGGCTGGGCTTTCAACGCGCTTGAGCAACCGTTTTCGCTGTTCGTCCTTTGAAAGGTGCAGGAAAAACTTCATCACTATTACTTTATTTTCAGTCAGGTATTTCTCGTACTCGTTTATTTGAAGACAGCGCTGTTCAAACCAATTCCCTGAGATAATATTTAAAACTCCCGGATGGACAGCGGGAACAATAATATCTTCATAATAAGAGCGGTTGAAAATTCCGATCATGCCCTGAGCTGGAATCATCTGTTGGTAGCGCCATAAGTAATCATGTTGAAGCTCATTAACGCTTGGCTTTTTGAAACTAGATACACTACAACCTTGTGGATTAACTCCTGACATCACGTGCCTGATCATACTGTCCTTGCCAGCGGTGTCCATGCCTTGCACGATAATTAATAACGCATGGTTCGCAGATGCATAGAATTTAAGTTGCAGGTAGTCAATGTTCTTTTTGTATTTATTCAGGAGCTTTTTATAATCATTCTTGCAGGCATATAAATTTTTCACCTTCGTAGGCGTTTTGGCTATGATAAACTCTTTGTCAGGATTGATTCTCAGTATTTCGATTTTTTCTTTCAGCATACTTCATTATTGATTAGTCAGCATCACAAACTGCATTGGCTTTAGGTGGAGCTTAATGAAGTGCCTGCTGCCATCGGTGTTTTCAAGCACTTCCACCTTCCCGGTATCACCAAACAGAAACTTATAGGAACGCTTTTTTTCGGTCGGTTGCTGTTTTACTGTCACATATTCTTCCTTTTCCTTCAAAGTAGAGGAGTTGTAGGCCACTACAATTTCCTGATCAAATAAAACTCTTGAAAAAGCAATCAAGCATTTTTCGCATTCGGGTAGATGAAAGTATTTACCATTAGTCGAAATTTTGCGCATGTGCATGTGTCCGAATTTCAATATTGAACTTTGTTTTCTTATAACGGCTATTTGAGAAATACATTGATAGGTTTTACTTGACTTGTTTAATGCACTGGTCACTTGATCTTCGAGACTGAACATCGTTTCGCGGATACACGAATCCTGTTCGCCTGAACCGTCAAAGCCTTGCTCGGTGCCATAATAAATGCAGGGTGTGCCTAACGCACATAACAAAAAACCGATGCCTGCAATGATCTGTTCTTCAGTCGCATCTTTTCCAAAGCGATGCTTGAAAGATTGCCCAACCTGGTCATGATTGTCAATGAAGGTGACTAAAAATTCTCCGAACTCACCACGGCCAAGCGCATTGTCGTGCAATGACTGGTATCGTTCTATCAATCTTTCGGGCGAAGCTTTTCCCTTAATGACATCGGCTAAAATATGGTACAACGGAAAATCTAATACGGAATTGAGACCATAATAAATATTTTGCCCATCCACGGATACTGTTGTTTTAGGGCCGATGTATCTGTTGTAAGTATCTTCGGAGGCTACTAATTCTCCAAAGAGAAAGAAATTCTTTTTCCCCAGCGAGTATGAATATTCACGGATGTGCGAACAAAATCTGCTGATGGCTTCTTCACCCATGTGTTTCACTGCGTCCAATCGAAAGCCATCAATATCTATTTCTCTTATCCAATAGCAATGACATGCGATCAGTAGGTTTTGCACATAACGTGCCTCTGTCGAATCGTCCATGCGAAAGGCTTTGAGTTCCATGAAATCGCCCTCGCGCGTTTCCGGATAATTATCGTAATTTCTGATCTGGCCTTTGCGTCCGTACAATTCCGGGTCGCGAAGTTCAATGGGTATAGGGTGATCATCAGAGCGCCATCCCACTAGTGGGAAAGTTGCGCCATTGTAGTAATAATAAGTTGCATCATCAGGATAAAACCAATTGTTACCAGAATGGTGGAGTACCACATCCAGGAATACTCTCATGTCAAGCTTATGGGCTGCGTCCACGAGTTCTTCTAAATCTTCCTTTGTGCCAAACCTTTTGTCAATTGCGAGATAATTTTGAATGGCATAGCCATGATACGATTCTGGGTTGTTTTCAAACACTGGGCTAAGCCATAATGCAGTACAGCCAAGGCCTGAGATATAATCGAGGTTGTTGATGATTCCTCTGATCGTGCCTCCACAGATTTTTTTTAACTGTTCTTCTTTTCCAAAACCTTTAGACCTACTTGTAGTCATGGACTTTCGGGCATGGTCATCATGGAACCTGTCCACTAACAAAAAGTAAATGAATTCCTCCCTCCATTCGCGATGACAATTTTTCCAATATTTTTTCCCTAGCTTCGGAGCCAGATCAATGTCTTCAATAGACCAAATGGGTTTCATAAGCCATCATTGTTAGAATGATTTTTTATTAGAATCTTCTTAGCGTCTTCTAGCATATTCTTTAAACACCACTTGCAATACCAGTCGGCAAATAAGAACGAGATTATTTTGTAAAATACTCCATCGGGCTTCCTGTAACTTATGGAAAGTTGTGCTGTTGTTCCATTCTGAATTTTTGTAAGCAACAAATGCATTTGATACCAGGAGTAGATAATCAGTTTGGGACTGCCTATAGTTTCCCATGTTTTCTCTTCCCATGGTATCCACTTGGTAACTTCAACGGTAAAGTCCATTTTCATACCCATCATTTTACCTGTCCACCGATATTTCGTTCCAAGGCCAGTGTGGTTTTCTGAAAGAAACATCAAATCGAGTTTGCTTCCCATCATCATCATTGACGATTGCGTCATGTGCATTCCGGTAACGCCAAGATTATCCAGGCACTGAAAAACAATGTCACTATAAAATGGATAGGTTGTGGTTCTCGAAAGAGTTTTCATTGACTGACAATTTTAAATGTCTTTGAAATCTGAATAAGAACGAGTGAGACGAAACTCATTCCAAAGACAATCAACCAATCTTCTGCAGTCATCGGGTATATATCAAGCGCTTTTCGCACAATTGTTACCTGATAGGACAAGAACAACAGAACAAAGGATACAACTGTAGCATACCAGACATACTTATTGGTAAAAACTTCATTTTTGAAAAAGTTACCACTGCCTGATGAACTCATGTTGAATACATGAAACAACTGAGAGATGATCAGAGTAAAGAACAAGATATTATTACAAAGTTCAGGGTTCCAGGTTTCAGTTTTATGTGTGGTGTAATGGCTGATAAAAACTGCACTCAATGTAGTAATAGTGATTACTACTGAATAATAAATCATAGCCGTCCATCTTTTATGGTCGATAATCGGCTCTTCGGTATTGCGGGGCGGTTGTTTCATAATAGATGCGCTTCCAGCCGTTACACCGAGCGCAAGCGCGGGAAGAACGTCTGTAATAATATTGATATATAAAATCTGTAAGGGGAAGAGTTGAAAATGAAGGTTCAAGACTGAAGCTAATGCAATCACGAATAATTCACTCATGTTACACGAGAGCAAGAAGATTACAAACTTGCGGATGTTGTCGAAGATGATACGACCTTGACGAACAGCTAGTACGATTGATGAAAATGAATCGTCTTTCAGCACCATGTCAGCAACCTCTTGCGCTACTTGTGTTCCACGTAAACCCATCGCTATTCCAATGTCCGATTTCTTAAGAGCTGGCGCATCGTTCACACCATCTCCTGTCATACCAACGATATATTTGCGGTCTTGTAAAACGCTTACGAGATCAAGCTTTTGTTTGGGATTTACACGGGCGAAAACGGCTGTATTTATCCACCGATCTTTTTCCTCTTCTGTGAGGTGTTGATAGTCACTCATATCCTTACCATTCATCACAGCCTGCTTGTCATCTTCAATGATGCCAAGTTTACGCGCAATATTTTGGGCTGTTGATGGATGATCGCCAGTAATCATCACCACTTTGATTCCTGCGGATTTACATTCCTGCACGGCTGTGAAAACCTCTTCACGAGGTGGATCAATCATGCCCATTAGACCGAGGAAAACTAGATCTGTTGACAGGTTGTTCTCATCTGCAGAAATTTTACTTCCAGCTGCAATAACTCGAAGGCCGGATGCCGCCAGTTTTTCAGATTCTGATAACCATGTTGCTTTAAGATTTGCATTAAATTCATGCTCTCCGCTCTGATCGGTTATTCGATTGCAGCGATTAATTAACTCTTCGCTGGCCCCTTTTGCATACACCCGCTGACCATCTTTCGTCCGGTGCATGGTAGCCATGATTTTTGTGTCGGACGAGAAAGGTTCTTCCTTCACCAATGGGTTATCCCTCCGCAAAGATTCAATGTTTGAACCTTGCTGTTGGACAAATTTTAAAAGTCCTACTTCGAGAGGGTCGCCAGTTTCCTTTCCTTCCTTTCCAAGGGATGCCGTATTGCACAAGACTGAGGCCCAAATTATTTGTTGGAATGACTCTTCATTTGTGTCAGCTTTTTTTGAATTGCTTACATCATATTTTCCAGAAGGAGTAAGGATCAGATTGACTTCAATTTTATTTTGAGTCAGCGTCCCTGTCTTATCGGTGCAGATCACATTAGTGCCCCCGAGCGTTTCTACAGCCGAAAGTTTTTTCACGATCACATTGTGCTTTGCCATTTTAAGCATGCCTTGGGCCAAGGCAAGAGTTGCGACAATGGGCAACCCCTCGGGTATTGCCGCTACTGCCAGAGCAATTGAAGTCACAAGCATTTCCACAAACTTTTGTCCATTGAGAATCCCAACCAAAAATATGATGACTACCAAAACCACCGTTATCTTGATTAGCTTCTTACTGAACTGTTCCAGTTTTTTTTCGAGAGGTGTTGCAGCTTGTTCTGCCGATTGCACCAGGCTGGCAATTTTGCCAAGCTCGGTAAGCATGCCCGTGCCTGTAATAATGCAGCGCGTGTTCCCCTTTGTAACGAAGGTTCCCTTGTAAAGCATATTGGTGCGTTCTGCAAGAGTAGTGCCTTCATCGACTTTTGCCTTCTTCTTTTCTACAGGGATCGATTCTCCTGTGAGCGCAGCTTCATCGACTTGAAGTTGAGATGGCCTGAATATTCTGCCGTCTGCCGGAACCATATCCCCCGCTTCGAGAAATAGCAGATCACCGGGCACTAGTTCTTCAGCGTTGATCTCTGTCGTTATCCCATTGCGAATAACTTTAGCCGGAAGCATGGATAATTTTTTTAATGCTTCCATTGAGCGCTCTGCCTGGTACTCCATATAGAAGCCGATGATCGCATTGATCAAAATTACAACCAATATTGCCGAGCCATCGAGCCACTCTTTAAAGAAAAAAGATAGACCCGCGGCAATAATCAACATATACACTAGCGCATTATTAAATTGGCTGAGGAATATTACCCAAAGACTTTGTTTCTCTTCGTGGCTGATTGTGTTTCGCCCAAGTGCATCCAATCGTAATACTGCTTCTTCGGAAGTCAGCCCTTTTTCAGCATCGGCCTGATATTCACGAATGATGTCTTCCTGTGACTTACTGTGGGGGGATTGTTTTAAAATGTCAATGTTGATCATGTCCAATAAGTTTATGGCAAAGTTGATTTCCTTCTTCCAAAATGATTTTGATGCGATTGGCAGGAATGTTCAGTTCATGTAAATACTGAGGTCGATGGCATATTTCCCTGCACAAGACAATTTTCTTTTCTAGCAATAATTTTTTCTCCTGCTGAGTGAGAGAGGTAAGACATGTCAATGGATACAAGCCGGGTTCCTCAATCATCTCGCGCAAGCTTCCGGTTTCTGGAAAATCAAGACTAACCAACTTTAAACCAGCACAAGTGCCATACGTAATAGCATCCGTAGTAAAGCGAGTATTTGTGACTACCAACCCTTGGTGAAATTTTCCTCCGTGACCCGACTTTAACTTCCACTGCGATTCAACATCCTTGAAGCGGGCTTGGATATAGAGTGGTATTTTAACATCGCAGAATATTCCAGGGCTATTGTGATATTTACATTCGATCATAAAATGCTGTTCATCTTTTTCTGCTATCACATCCACTTCATGCTTCACACATTTGCCTTCGATTATTTTTCCAACTTGCACAGTGTAGCCTTGGTGCGCTAGAATTTCTGATAAGTATTTTTCGAATGGAAACCCGGAAGGCCCAAGTTCCATTATTCCATTCTTGAGGTGATAGCGCCCCGCAATTGATCGTTCGGTTTTGCTCAGGAGTTTATGCGCTCTTTTGTAAATGCTTTTTGTACTTGCACCCTCTGTCAGATTACTTTCAATCTCTTGTGTGATTTGATTAGCATGAACTGGTGATGCGCCTGCCCTCAGCAGGGATTGGTAGAGCTTGTTCTTTGCAAACAATTCTTTTTCGCCCGAAGCTTTGGTTATGATTACACCCAATCCCATAAGACGTCCCGATTTTTTTATTTGAACAGATAACCTACTTGTAAGAGAAAAGCAGCATTGTTTGAATGCATTCCGTTTTGGTAATACATGCCTGTAAATGCATTGCCGAAGCCGTAGGTATAAAGCAGCTTTGCTTGGATAGCACTTTTTTTCTTCAGCGCAAATTCCAAACCAGGCCCCAGCGCCATTCCAATGTCCACTCGGCTCACATTGTCCATCATACTCGTACTGCCCGTTGGTGTTTCATTTCGAGCTGAGATTAATGTGCTCTCGGTGAGTCCAAATGATCCGATAAATTTTACAGCGCCTTTAGGCACGTTGTTGTACTGCCCCAAAGCCCAAACATCTATGTAAGACAAACGGTATCGCGAATCATAGGAAGTGGAATTCAAGCTCATATAGTTAGCACCACGATTCATATAACCGAGATTCCCAACAAATGACCATCGTTGATGCAACGGCACTGTAAGGCTTACACCACCTCCGAAAGAACCGGTGTAGCTGTACATTGGGGTATTGGTTCCATAATAATTGTAGTTATACATATTCATGTTCATACCCATTCCTTGAACAAGCGAACTTGTTCCCGCATTGGCATACAAGCCCACTCTTAATTTAGCTGGCGGGTTATCTTGAGCAGTCAAGAGTGATGCATAGAAAAGAAGTGTCCAAATTGATACGACCTTTTTCATGTTGATAAAATTTATTTTTCTAAGAGTGGTTGTCAATTAAGTCATCGATGTTTGCCTCCAGCATCCTTTTGTATTCCAGGCTATACCAATTAAGAGCATCATTTTTGTCTTTCATCATCTCTTTGGATTTAGACGAAGCCTCAAATGCATTGTATCTTGCTGCTGCAAACATAATAGCCGCGCCTACGCGTTCTTTCGATTCCGTTTTCATAAACTCGTTGGCTAATTCGATAAACTTATCAGCCATTTCAGCACGCGAAATTTCTTGCTTCTCTTCGCTCATGGCTGATTACTGTTTTAGTGTTCTTACATAATTGATGATAAGCCACCGATCCTCAACATCCGGGATTTTTTTATCAAATGCGGGCATGTCATCCCGGCCGGTGGTTACTTTGTAAAACAATGACCCGTCTGTTTGGCCCTGAAATTCTGCACTTGAAAAATCACCGACTTTGCCTTTCAGTTCTTTCGCTTTCGGTCCATCTCCATAGCCTTCCTTGCCGTGGCAGGATTGACAATATTTCGAGTAAAGGCTCTTTCCATTAGCCAGGTCTTCTTTATTTGTTTTATCGGTTGGGTTCTTTGCTTTTTTTGCCGACTCGGGCACAACCCATTCCTTCGATTGTAAGAGCGTGAAAGAAGAAAGTCCAACAGTAAAGAAAGCGAGCAGAATGATCCTTGACTTTTTCATAGTTTTTGATTTAAGTAATTAATTTATTTTGATTTTGAAATTCGATAGAGATTGAAGATCAGTGTGAAGATCGGCCCCCAAATACCGAGCAGGATTAGACTCGGAAACAGAAGTAGATAAAGTGGGGCTTTGGTCGGAGGCGACCACAATGTTCGCTGATCAAATGTCGACTGATCATGAATAGAGGTTCCGCTATGAGCATTGACAAGTGCCCTTACAGTACCGTAAGTGTCGCTCTCGCTTAAGACCACTTCATAGGTTAGATTTCCTCCAATACCCGGCATGGGATCTTTCAAAGGAACAATGATGGAACCCCTCTCATCTGTATCATAACTTTCTTCTCCGACCTGAAGCAAACCAAATAATCTTTTTAGTCCTACTTTCAGCGCCTGACCGCCTAAAGGATTTCCAGAAGCATCTGTCAATACAGCTTTGATCTGATTTACACTGTCAACTGTTTGCACTTCGGCTTTTAAAATCGCACCTGAAAAGCTGATGGTTGTTTCATTGTCCTCAAACTTGTTATCATTCTCAATTTTAGCAACGTATGTAATAGCGGTGGAAGGCTCGTTAGCTATTAAGTCACTCGGGTTCAGGATAAATCGAGCTTTACCATTCATATCAGTTTTTATCTTTCCTTGGTAGGCCAAAGAGTCATTTGAGGCTGTTTTATAAATCTTGAACTCCAGGCTTGTGCCAGGTTCAAATCCGTTTTCACTTTTGTACTTAGCGGAAAGAGTGATGAAGGATTCCTGGTTCATGACTTTGGTATATTGAGCGGATACCCGGGCTTTGATTTTTTTGTTTTGGGCAAAAGAGGCACTTGCAATAAGTAAAGTCACTACAATGAAACTTGTTCTCATAACGAATTAGTTGAAGATGGTTCTACTATGTTTCTTTCTTGTGCAGTCTCATGGATTGGGATGATCGGCAGAAACCTTACAAGAAATGTGATGATAAGGAGTGCACTCGCTAGTGTGGCAAATGTTATTGACCATTCCATCCAAGTTGGTGAATAGTGCCGCCATGATTCAGGCACTCCTTGAATTGGAAGAAACGGGTGGCTAAGCGTGGGGATTACAATAATATAGCGCTTCCACCAGGCACCAAGCACTACTGCCAATGACACAATAAATAATGGCAATGGTTTGCGCCCTTGTGGAAAAACTAAAATAATTACTGGTAATACCAATCCTCCAATGATAGCTGTCCAAAACAATCGTGCGTATTGTCCTGTAAATAAACTTCGGAGATGTGTTGCCTCTTCTTCAGTCGATTTATAAGTAGGCATCATATACTCATTTAGATTAAAGTACAGGTACACCAGGCATAGTAGCACAAGTATTTTTCCCATCTTATCACAGTGGTTGTCTGTGATATAATTTTCTAAATGGTACACTTTGCAAAGCACAAACATGACTATGATTACAGCGCTGGTACCGGCTACAAAAGCACCAGCTATGAAATAAGGTCCGAAGTTGGTACTGTCCCAACCTGGTCGGTAGGTAGTTTCAAAAAGCCACGCTGTAACGGTGTGAATGGCAAAGGCGACTGGAATGATCATTATTGAAAGTGCCCGAATGGAGTTGGAATAAATTCTTCGCTGTTTGTGGTTGCCAGTCCAGTTCAATGATAGCCTTCCGTACCATTTTCTTACTTGGGCATCTTTTTGAAAATATTTGCTTAGTATGCGAAAGTCGGGCAGTAAAGGATAATACAATAACAGCAGGCTTATCACTAGGTACGTACTGATCACAATCACGTCCCAAATGATAGGTGACTGAAGTCTGCCATGTGTAAATAAATTCAGCATCCGGTCAGGCCTTCCCATGTCAATGATGATGGTTAGCCCAGCCATAATAATTGCAGCAACAGCAACGATCTCGGCAATCCTAGTGAGTGGTGTATTCCATTGCACGTAGGACAATCTTAGGATTGCTGTTATTAAAGAACCAACCAGGCTAACTGCTACAAAGAATACAAAGTTAGATATGTAAATACCCCAAAGGGCATAGTCTCGCATGCCTGTTATCACAAGACCATGCTCTAACTGTTGTATATAGGAGTAAAACCCGATTATGATAATGATTACCAGAACCGCTATCCAGGTATTTCCTCTCCATCCGAATTTTTTTGGGGCAAGGTCATTTACGAGTTGATCGTATGTGGTGTTCATACTCCTTCAGGTTTATCTACTGATTTGAACTCTGTGTAATTCTTTAACCCTTCTTCAAAATCAACAACTCTATCTGATGGTGGGAGATAATAGACGCTGGGTTGAGTGCCTAAATTTTCCATTAGTCGGTAGCCAGCCCTATCTTTCAACAGCTTGCTGAGCTTAAAAGATTGACCGCTTCCGTTGGCTACCGTATCTTCATACATGTCACCAAAACTGAATACATCGTTGGGGCAGGCGCTGACGCAATGTGGCAGTTCACCCTTATCAATCATGTGGGGACAAAAATCACATTTATCAACAGTCCCCTTCTGACTCGGCACACCGGCATAATCGGGAGAATAATGAGTGTGCTCTGCTGTTTCACCTTGCCATGGCTCTGCCCAATTAAATATTCTTACTGAGTAAGGACAAGCCGCCATACAAAACCTGCAACCAATACAGCGGTTGTTGTCAATCAAAACAATACCATCTCTTCTTTTAAAGGTGGCATCAACCGGGCAAACCTTCACACATGGAGGTTCATCACAATGTTGACACAAAGTGGGTTGCCAGTAGGGCGCACTTTTTTCATTGTCCTGCATTTTATAAATCTTGATCCACGCATTTTCGCCCGTGATATAATGGTTTTTATTGCAGGAGCTTTGACATTTTCGCGCATTCCTGCATTTAGCCAGATCCACTACCATTACAAATTTGCGATTGGGAAACCCTTCACGCGGGTTGTAGTTGGACTTCTTTTCGTGCGTATGCTCTACAGCCGATAATGGTACTTGCAAGAGTGTGCCATCGGTAGACATCAATTCAATAGTTTCTTCTGATTTTTTGTTTTCAGATTTACCGAAAACTTTCGCCAACAAGGCCCCGCTAGCAATGGTGAGCAGACCTGCTTTAAGGCCCCGCTCAACAAAGGTGCGTCTGGTTTTGTTGTCGCTGTTATTTTCTTTTTCCATGGCTCTTTATTTTGAAGTGAATCCTTTCGGCTTCAGCCAATTAAGCAAAGACTGGTTTGACATTTTCTTTTCAATGACTTTCGAATTTTTTAATTCGCTTGTTCTCACCTTCACGGCCTTGCCTTCAGAGGTAAGCATGGTGGTAAACTCGGTATTGTCTGCTTTTTTACTTGTTGGATCTGCTGCGAGTCGGCCAGCAACACTCAGAAAAGGAAACGTCAGGCCAATGCCTAAGAAGTTTCTTCGCGAGAGACTGTTCTCGTTTTCGGTTTTCATACTTGATCGGGGATTAAAAATTCCAAAGGCGGTTGATATTGAACCCAACAAGGAATTGCTTTTCGGATAATTTGTTCTCATTCAGGAAGTAATTCGCTTGTGGTAAAATTCGGTTGTAATTGCCGACAAAAATCTGGAAGGCGTGAGAGCCAGTTGACATTTCTATTCCTAAGGCGAGGCCTGGGTTACTCGAGTATTGACCTAGAGGCTGGTTGTAATCAACCAATATCGCTGTCTTGCTGCTGATGTTTAATTTTCCTCCAGCAGCAATGGCAAACAAATCATTTGACTGCGATGGGTCAACCAGATTGTTGTGAGAATAGCTTGGTGCTACCTGAAGAGATATCGCACTGCTAAATCTTCTCATAATCAGCAACTGGCTGAAGTAGGAATAGCGTTCAGAATCTTTTGAGAAATAATCAGCTGACCTCGTATCGATTGCTGCGTTGCCATAAAACGTCAAGCTCACGGGGATTTTTCCTGAACGCGTTTGACGGATCAAAGCCACTTTGATATTCAAATCCTGTAAGAGATTCCCCTTGGTAGTACCCAAACCTATAGTGATACGGTTTGAGATCGAGTAAGCCATTGCTATCCGGATGTTTGACGGGCCCCAAAGACCACCCAAGTCATTGTTGCCGCTGTTTATCAAACCAAAGCGATGTTGAATATCAAATTGTAAAGTACCCTTCGTATTAACAACGCCTGTTACATTATCAATAAGCCAGGTACTTTGAAAAGCATTGCGTGCGGGTTTATCTTTTGTTTTAACGAGTGAATCTGCTTCCTGCGCAAATAGGCTCGTACTCACTAATAAAAAAATTATAACAGAGAATACATTGTAGGGTTTCATAGTTGTTTTGTTTTAAGTCGATTAATTATTTTTAGCACCCTCATCTATCCACTTGGCAATCAATGCAATTTTCATTGGAGATATTTTAGTGCCAGGAGGCATGGGGTTGTCCCCTCCACCATGCAGCATGTCCATCAGTTCACTTCCTCCTGAGTCTCCAGGCATAATACTGCCCTCGCGGTTTATTAAGGATTCATATGCATGACCATTGGTTAAGTCTGGGGCAACTCCCATCATCGGTCTATGGCACATAATACATTCCTGATTGAATATGGGCTGTATATCCAATTGGAAGGAAACGTTGTTCTTGACGGTAGGTGTTATCTCCGTAGTCTTATCATTTACGCACCGAGCCAGCAGGAAAGCGAGTCCTGCGATTACTATTACATCCCTTGATTTTTTCATGATTTCTAAATTTTGATTAAA
The DNA here is from genome assembly GCA_027317105.1 of Cytophagales bacterium. Taxonomy (GTDB): domain Bacteria; phylum Bacteroidota; class Bacteroidia; order Cytophagales; family Cyclobacteriaceae; genus ELB16-189. Next base: position 47,299 of record DAHVFH010000156.1, on the reverse strand, counting down.
CAGCTTGTTGATTATCTGGTACACTTTGTTTTTTTTGTATTACATCTTCATACCCTCCATCGCACCACCACCTTGTTTTATTTTCCATGCACTGTTCAACAGAAACCCACCACGCGTTACCACCCTGTCGCCTGGTGATAAGCCACTGAGAATTTCAACTTCACGTTTGTTCTGAATACCAATTTTCACCATGCGTTGTTCGAACATACCGTCAGATGTCTCTGCCCAAACGATAATATTATTCTCAATCAATAAAGCTGACTTCGGTATGACTAATGTTTTTCTCTGATTGCGTTTGAAGTAGATATACGCCATCATGCCTGGCTTATAATTACCCTTTTGATTGTTTACTTTGATGCGCACCAAGTTGATCTTCGTATTCTCTTCCAGCCTTGGATTATCGTACACAATCTCACCCTTGATCCGCTCATCCGGAAAAGCTTCGAACTCTACTTCGAGAGTTGGAGACTGTCTCAGGTAATTGATTTCACTGCTATACAATTGTGATTCAATCCACAGTATATTTAAGTCTGCCAGTCGGAACAAAGGACTACCGATCTCCACATATTCACCCTCACGGATAAGAAGCTCTGACAAGAATCCCTTTCTATTGCTATAGAAAGTGATCAAAGACGATATCGCTTTTGTTTCCTCAAGCTCATCAATCTGTTTTTCTGAAAGTGTCCATAACTCCAACCTTCTGCGGGCTGCTTCCACCATTCTTTGCGTGACCTCTTTTTGAGTTGTTGCTAATTTGTTTTCATCGATAGCAAGCAGGTATTCATTTTCGTATGACAAAAGATCTTCGCTGTAAATGCTGTATAAAGGATCACCATTTTTTACATACGTGCCAGGATTGCGCACAAACAATTTATCAACCCTACCTTTTACCCTCGCACTGATCACATTGATAGCACGTTCATCTACGGCTGCGGTGCCAATCAAAGTAGTTTCCTCAGACAAAGTTTTGATAGCAGCCGTATCAACTTGCAAATTGACAACCATTCGGTCCTGATCAGTAAGTGTCAGCATTGCGTTACTTTTTCCATTATGCCCCTGATGTAACTGCTCTGATTTTTTGCCACATGAAGCAACAAGGATGAGTAACGACAGATATATGCATTTTTTTCTCATATCTTATTCCGGTTTAACCAAGCTTTCGCGATCCATCAAGTACCCGGCATCTAAGGCTATTTCATCATTCACCTGCAATCCACTAAGCACGACCACACGCCCTTGCGAAACAGATCCGAGTTTTACAAACCGGATTTCCAGAATGTGAGCGCCTTCATCCGTTTGGCCAACCTTTTTCCATACTGCCTGCCTGCCACCTAAATACAGAATGCTGGACGCAGGCAACGTCATTGAGTCCTTTGTTTTGGAGGAGATGGTTGCTTCAATGAGTGAGTTGATTCGCAAGCTGTTGTTTGGGTTAGGAAGATAGGTCCTCACCTGGATGAACTTCTGACTGGCAGTATATTGGGGTTCAATAAATCGAATAACTGTCTTGAATGGTTTTTCCGGAATTAACTCGCTAACCACTGTTACACTATCATTAAGTATTATCTCATCCTGATGAAGATTGTCCACCGATAAAATACCCCATACTTCACGCAAATCATTTATCCAAAAGAGTGTTTGCCCGGCTGAAACGTATGCACCATCGCGGATGGGACCAGATGATGAAGACATAGAAGATGAGGCCGATTTTTCCTGGGAGTCTGCGCTCATTCCACTGCCCATTTTACTGCCTGCAGATGAAGAAGTCATAGAAGTTTTTGAAGGTGATATTTGACTGGATGGATTATAAAAGATATATCCGTCATAAGCGCTGTAGATGGAAAGTGTAAAGAGTGTTTTGCCCGATTCGATAATTTGCTTTATCTGTGCATCGGTTATTCCAAGAAGCTTAAGTTTGTGGGCGGCATGTTTTGTGATTTCACCATCAGGGTCAGCTTTATGTGCGTACAAGAGTTCTTCCTGATTCGCATTAAGATCGGGACTGTACAGTTCCAGTATTTTATCGCCTTTGCGAACAAATTGATTTTCGTATTTTACATAAAGCCTTTCGATGCGACCACTTACCCGAGCCGCTACCTGATTACTTCTGCGCTCATCCAGAGAAATAAATCCATATGCGTTAACCGGACTTGACTGAAGTTGCTTTACAGGTTTTACAAGAGTCTGGCTTGAAATAACTTTCCGGTTAGTTGGCTCTGCCGAAATAGAGAGAGCCTTCATGTTTGCTTCTCCTACCTGATGAGATAGATGCGCGTTGTGCTCATCATGCGACTGCTTTTGACAACTGTAGAAGAGTAGTGATAAACCAAGAGTCATATACAAAGTGATTTCTTTCATGACGTTAATCTTCAATGTCTAATATTTTAAGTTTTCCGGTTTTCTTTAATTCATGCTCCCTGACTACCTGGTAAAACACTGGTAGCACCACCAGTACAAAAAGGGTAGAGGTTATGAGTCCAAAAACAAATGGGATTGCTATGGGCTTCATCACATCACTGCCTGTTCCTGTAGAGATCAATACCGGAATTAATCCCAGGATATTGGCAAGCACGGTCATCAGCAACGGGCGTACACGCGGCACTGCGCCGTTGAAAATGGAATCCTGCAAGTCTTGCTTATCAATGGACTCGTTCGCTCCATTCTTTCTCTCCACCAACTGTTTGATAGAGCCGTTCATGTAGGCGATCATCAGCACACCCGTTTCCACGGCCACTCCAAACAAGGCAGTGAAGCCTACCGCGACAGCCACCGAAAAGTTTATATTGAAGAAGTATAACGAATACACGCCCCCAACTAAAGCGACTGGTACGCTAGTGAAAACGATAATCACCTCGCGGAAGGTATGGAACGTGATGTAGAGTATAATGCCAATAACAAACAGTGTAATGGGAATGATAATCATGAGACGCTTCTGAGCACGTACCTGGTTTTCGTATTGACCACTCCATTGAATGAAATATCCTTTGGGAAGTTTTTTAAATTCGTTTTCGATTTTTGCCTTGGCTTCATTCACTACGCTACCCATATCGCGACCGCGTACATTGAATAACACGGTACCTCTTAACCGTGTATTTTCAGAGTTGATCATAGGAGGTCCTTCATTTACAAAAATCTCCGCCACAGAGGAAAGGGGCACTACTCCATAAGAAGCGGTTTGAACGGGTACGCGTTTAATTTCATCGAGATCATTTCGGTAGTCTTGCGCCAGCCGTACTGTAACCGTAAATCGCTCTCTGCCTTCAACCGTGCTCGTTAAAATCATTCCACCCAGAGCGGTCTCAATCACCATGTTTACATCTTCCACGCTGAGACCATATCGGGCGATTGCCTCCCGGTTGATTTTAATATTCAAGTATTTTCCTCCGGTGAGTTGCTCAAGATAAAGATCGGTTAGTCCATCAATGCCTCTCAGTGCTTTTTCAATTTGTGCCGTGAGGGTGAAAACTGAATCGAGGTTGGAGCCGAATACTTTTACACCTACATCGGTGCGGATGCCTGTGGAAAGCATGTTGATCCGGTTAATGATGGGCTGTGTCCATCCAACAACAACTCCTGGAATCCGGACACGTTCATTCATCTCGGCAATGAGTTTTTCTTTTGTCATTCCTTCTCTCCATTTCGATTTCGGCTTGAGCACCACAATGGTTTCAATCATAGACATGGGCGAGTTGTCAGTAGCCGTATAAGCTCGACCTGCCTTGCCTAGCACATTCTCTACTTCGGGCACGCTTTTCAAAATCCTGTCCTGGATTTGAATGATGCGCTTGGCTTCTGCATTGGAAACATCCGGCAAGGTTACCGGCATCATAAGCAAGGATCCTTCATCCAACGGGGGCATGAATTCCGTGCCAAGGTTGAGTATAGATGGTATGCTGGCGGCCACCAACACAACACAAACAACAAGTGTCATATATTTGAACCGCTGGCAAAGACGGATAACAGGTGTATAGATTTTTACAAAAAAATTAGAAACCGGATTTCGGCTTTCAGGAGTCAACCGCCCCTTTACAAATACCCGAGCCAGCATCGGAGAAACCGTGACAGCCAATAGAGCAGCTCCGATCAGCGAAAATGTTTTTGTGAGAACTAATGGAGTAAATAATTTTTTCTCCTGGCCGGTAAGAAACAGAATTGGCGCGAACGAAATGATCATGATGATAACAGAGAAGAAAACCGAGCGCCCCACAGCCTTGGTAGACTCTTCAATAATCTTCACGCGCTCCTCTTCCGAAATTTCACTCGTGTTACCTATCCGCTCTTTTTCAGTTTTGTTCATGATCTTGACTTATTTGTAGTACCCTGTTGGTTAATGAGCGGTACGCATTTTCGGCAATAACAATCCCTGGATCGACCACATCCCCAACCGCTAACGCGATGCCCCCCAGTGACATGATGTTGGAGGTGACACCAAACAATCGCATTAAGATGAAACCGATCAGCACCGAGAGCAAGATGGCAGCAATGGCCACTAGTCCGCTCCTGAAATGAAACAAGAAAAGTACTACCGTTACCGAAACAATCAGGATTTCCTGCCAAAGAGCATCTGTTAACGTAGCAATAGAATCGTTGATAAGACCACTTCGGTCATAAGCTATATGGAATGTAACGCCCTTCGGTAATCCCTTTTCAAACTCCTTGATGTGTGTCTTTACGTTTTCGATTACATCCTTCGCGTTTTGCCCGTAGCGCATCACCACGATGCCACCCACTGCCTCACCTTCGCCATTTTCTTCGATGATGCCCAGACGCAACTCTCCACCCATTTGTACATGTGCTACATCTTTCAAGCGAATGGGAATCGAGCGGTACGTTCCTACCGAAATATTCTCAATATCTTCTACGGTTTTAATGTAGCCCAGCCCACGGATCATGTATCCCATGTCATTCATCTCAAAGAGACTGCCACCTACATCTCTGTTGTTATTAGTAACAGCTTTTGCTACATCCATCAAAGGCACTCCAAAGTAGATGAGCTTGAGCGGATCAATGGCTACCTGGTATTGCTTTTGAAATCCTCCATACGAAGCTACTTCGCTAACTCCTGGCACATTTTGCAGAGCAAACTTCACATACCAGTCTTGAAGTGCGCGCAGTTCACCCAGATTGTAACCTTCACCTTTCAGTGTGTACCAGAAGATGTGGCCAATGCCGGTGCCATCCGGGCCAAGCGTAGGAGTGATGCCGGGGGGAAGAAACTTTTGAGCATAATTCAACCGCTCCAATACCCGGGTGCGCGACCAATAGATTTCTGCGTCATCATCGAAAATCACAAAGATGAAACTCATGCCAAACATCGAAGCTGCCCGGATGGTTTTGATTTTAGGAATGCCTTGAAGATTCGTAACAAGTGGATAGGTGATCTGGTCTTCCATGATCTGCGGGTTGCGACCCATCCACTCTGTGAAGACGATCACTTGGTTTTCGGAAAGATCAGGCAACGCATCCACAGGTGTTTCTTTGATGGAGTAAACTCCCCCAATGGTGATCATCACAATACCTATCAGTACCATAAACCTGTTATGAATTGCCCAACCGATTATTTTTTCTACCATTTGTTATTCTGTTAAAAGTTTTTTGATGCATTGAGCAGTTAGACTTTCGCTATTGAAGCCATAAAGTGTTTTCCTGCCCCTTACTTCTCTTTTTAATAACTTGCTCTTCTTCATAATGCCCAAGTGACGAGAAGTGATCGATTGCTCCAGATGAAGTGTTTCATAAATATTCTTAACCACTATTTGACCACACCCGCAATTGCACATCAAGTGAAGGATAGCTAGCCGTTCGGGATGAGCCGCTGATTTCATTGCTTCAGCGAGGGCGTTCCAATCGATATTTGATTTCGTAGCCTTCTTCGGTTTCATGTTCTTGTTATTTGGTATACCAAATTGCGTATAGTACCGATTCTGCATAATGATCTTGATCAATTAGAAGAGTGATTTTTGTCAGCGTATCAATTTGAATATCAAATTAAGATTGTCATTAAGTAAGCAACATGTGACTTCAGCTAATGACATAGCACTACAAGTCAGACCTTAAAAGGTTCGACCTATGCTGATGAGAAATTGATTAAATAAGAAAGGAACAGAAGAGAACCCGAATTCTATGACCTGTGTATCCAGGTGGTCCGTTGGGCCTATGGTCAAACTTTGAAGTGAATAGTAAGTATTCTTTTAAGTAGCTTTCATTTAAATCAACAAATGTGATTGTGGTGATTAGTTTATAAACCGCAGCATGGACTAAGCTTACTTGAGTACCGGCTGCGTTTATTAACGAAGAATAAAATCGTTGAGTGAGATCGCCACAACAGCCTTCTTCATTTGTTGATTCATGGTGATGTTTAACAGACTCTTGATCGTATGATTGCTGGTTATCTCGATTGCCTGAGGAATGATGCTCATCTTCATGATCGTGACTATGGATGGTGGATTCAGAAACAAGCGATGGTTGAGGAAGCTGAAATGAAATTAGTCCTAAATCACACAGAAGGTCGCAACCCAAAACAAGTGCAATGGACAAGGTGATGCATATTGCGAATGGGCATCTGAATTTCCTTATGGTTTTGAGACTTATCATTTCCAAATCTTAAGACAAAATAAAAATCAATATATACTGCTAACTATGACGGAACTTTGCTCAAAACATGATTAAAGTCAGCAACTACGCCTTGTCAAGATCCGAACGATACACCACAACTCGTCAAAGTGAATGATCGTGTCGGAGAAAACAATTAATAATAGTTAGGGATGATCACTCCTTTGTCTTCATTTTTTCTTTGAGTGCATGTTCCCAGACATATCCATATGATCGCCTTCTTTCATTTTCATTTTGGTACCGTCTTTTTTGACGCACGTTCCATCTACCAGCATTTTGGTGCCATTACTCATGGTCATTGGGTTTGTCATGGGCGACATTTTCCCGTCTTTTATCATCATCATTTTCCCATTCATCATCATACAACCATCTGTTTTTGACATATCCATTTGGTCATGGTTCATCATTTTGCTATGATCCATTTTCTTCTTAGTAGTATCTGTTTGAGCGAACGATGAAACCGTTGCAACAAGAGCTAAGCATAGGAAAAATAATATTTTCATTTTTTTTGATTTAATAGTAAGAAAGTAACTCATTCAATTATGCGTGTTGCATCCCCATCATTCTGCACTCTTCGACACACGCGCGGCAGGCCTCAGCGCATTTTTTGCAATGCTCATCGTGTGAATGTTTTTCACATTCCTTAGCACACGCATCACAAATTTCTGCGCACAGATTGCAAAACTTATTTACAAAGTCGATAGTGTGTTCATCTGACCTTGCCATAAAGGCCGCTGCTGTTCTGCACATATCAGCGCAGTATCGGTCAAGTTCAATGCATTTTGCATATAAGGTAGCATCCTTTTCATGCAAGCATGAAGTTGCACAGTGTTCACATGATGCCGCGCAATCATTGCAAGCATCAATGGCGGTTTTAAATTTTTCGTGACTCATTGTTTTTAATTTTTTATTGTGTGCTCCATTTGTTTAATGATGAAGAAAACAAATATTTTCTATTTTGATCACAAAAGTGTTACACCAAAGCAGATATTATTTACATCATTCACAGGTTTAACTGCATGCAGCATTTTATATAAATAGGTTCTAATTAGAACCAAAACGATGTTTAGTCAGATGAGATTAAAGAGATGTTGAGTGTAGAGAGAACTCGACAATGACTAACAGCCTTACCGAGTTTAATAGTAACGTGGATAGGTAGATTATGATGAGCTCTCGTTAAAGAACAGCCTGATTCCTGTCATGTATATGAATGCGGGTTAAATACTGACAAAAATAAAAAACAAGCGATTGCAGGGCTTCCAATTTTAAGATGAGGTATTTGATCTGAATATTTCAAGCAGCTTCTTAAAGCGAATGAAATTCAACTTACCAGCATTAATGCGGAGACATTTTTTTGTACAAGCAGTGAATGGCACAAGCTTGGCTCTTATAGCTTTCGTGAACAGTAGCGATCACTTTACCTTGTGGATCAAATATTTTGCACTTTTCGCCCTTGCTGTTAGGTTCGATTGTAAATACCACGGTTCCGGCAGGGTCGTAGAATGTTCCATCCTTGCCAATCTTTCCTAATTTGTGACCCTTATAATCGAATAGCTCATCTTTTTCAATTTTACCGACTTTTTCACCCTTAGCATTATAGGGGTCGCCTCACGAAACGGATTATAAAGTACGTTAAGAATCGCTCTAGCCCAAAACCATTGATTGAAACTCCGCTACAGTTCAATGGTTGCGATCGAGTCGTACCTTTTCCCGAACCGTTTTACCAAAAAGCCCCCTCACAAGGGGAAATAATCTTGTTAAAGGTTTAAGTTATTGGTCTTAATGGTCTGAATTTACCCTTCTTAGGTAGGGTGCTTTGTTGCCAGACATAATCACCGGTAAGGTTGATGTGCTCCCACCCGACCGGCGATAAATGCTGCAACAGATTTTCGTCCACGTGCATCCCATGCTCTTTGAGTGACTTGATTGACTTTTCAATATACACAGTGTTCCAGAGAGCAATAGCTGCTGTCACCAGTGTAAGGCCACTTGCCCGGTAACCCTGGCTTTCAAAACTCCTATCCCGCAGTTCGCCTAACCGATTGAAGAATACAGCCCTGGCTAATGTATTACGCGCTTCCCCTTTGTTTAATCCAGCAGTAACCCTCCTTCTCAGGGCCGGATCGAGGAACCAATTCAATGTAAACAAAGTGCGCTCTATGCGGCCAAGTTCACGCAATGCCGTGGCCAATCCATTTTGACGCGGATAACTTCCAATTTTTCGCACCATCAGTGAAGCTGTAACGGTGCCTTGTTGGATGGAAGCAGCAAGCCGAAGCACATCGTCCCAGTTGGAACGTATTTGGTTTTGGTTGATCGTTCCGCCGATCAATGCGCTGAGGGCAGGGTAATCTTTGGAAGAAGGAACATATAATTTCTTGTCCGCCAAATCACGGATGCGAGGTGCAAAACGAAAACCAAGCAAGTGCATCAGGGCAAACACATGATCGGTAAAGCCTGCCGTATCGGTATAGTGCTCCTCTATCCGCAAATCAGATTCATGGTACAACAACCCATCCAAAACATAGGTTGCATCGCGAACGCCAACATTGATAACCTTCGTATGGAATGGTGAATACTGATCCGATATGTGCGTATAGAACTGCACACCTGGCTCACTTCCATACTTTGGATTTACGTTCCCACCGCGCTCAGCCTGGCCACCGGTCCTGAACCGTTGCCCGTCAGAAGATGACGTTGTGCCATCGCCCCAGTTGGCCGCGAAGGGATGGTGATATTGTGCATTGACCAAATCAGCAAGCGCAGTAGAATAAGTTTCATCCCGTACGTGCCAGGCCTGAAGCCAGGAGAGCTTGGCGTATGTTATTCCCGGACAAGACTCAGCCATTTTTGTTAGCCCGAGATTAATGGCATCAGCTAAAATTGCAGTTAGCAACAATGTCTTGTCCTTTGCCACCTCACCACTTTTTACATGCGTGAAGTGATCAGTAAAGCCTGTCCAGTTATCCACTTCCAAAAGGAGGTCCGTTATTTTAATATGCGGCAAAAGAGCGTAAGCTTGATGCATTAAACCTTCCGCTTCCTTGGGCACTGAATTAGTCAGTGGCGATACATGTAAACCGGATTCAGAAATGGTGACATCGGTAAGTTCATTGTTTTGCACTAAGCGACTGACCGTTTCCAATTGGTTGTTCAATAAGGACATTCTTTCATTCAGATACTCATCCACATTGGAATTCACTGCCAATTTTGTCGCAGGTTCGCTTTTGATTGCGGAAAATTTTTCGACCGGTATCAGGTACTCTTCAAAGTCTTTGAATTGGCGAGATCCTTTTACCCAAACATCACCGGACCTGAGCGCATTTTTTAGTTCCGAGAACAAACAAAGTTCATAGAACCTTCGGTCAAGACCATCTTCCTTGAATATCAAATCCTCCCAGCGTTTACGGATGAAGCCTGTTGGTGCATCGGGTGGAAGTTTACGGAGATTATCGGCATTCAAACCTTTGAGCATCTCACTTGCCTTGAGTATCTCGCGTGCAGCAGGTGCCGCGTTTAATTGAAGGGTTTCAAGCAACACGGGCGCATATCGCCTTACCTGAGAGTAGCTGTCGCCGATGAGATGTATATAGTCAAAGCTTGCGGGTTGGATCAATCGTTCAGCTTCAATGATACTTTGTGTGAACTCATCCCACGGTATTACCGTTTCAATTGCAGAGAAAGCGTCTTCACCTGTTTCTTTTGCTGCAAGCAACACCTTACCTATCCGCCAGTAGAGTACCACCTTATTATTGATCTCTTTGCCCGATTGATGAAATTGCTGCTGGTGCAAATGTTTGGCACGGCTAAACAAAGTGCCCACAATCCGGTCGTGCAAGTCGACTATTTCATCGATCACCGTGGCCTTTGTTTCCACCACGATGGCAACCAATGTCGCATGTCTCCTTGCTTTTTCCAGATCATTTAAATGCTGCGCTGTCATCTGCCCGCCTTCCCGGGCAAGTTTTAATAACCGGTTTTGATGTACACCTTGTTCCAGGCTGGGCGGCAGTTGCAGTGATTCCATTGTCTTAAGCCGTTCAATATGCTCAAGCAAGTGTTTCGCATTTGGAGCGGACGGCCGTTGACGTAGCCAAACCAAAGTCGATATTTTACTCTGATCCCGCGTTGACAACAGACTATCCAGTTCGTTTTTTTGCTTGCTCGACAGCGGCTCGGTAAGAGACTTATAGATAAGCCTTTCGGCAACTGTTATTGCTTCAGCGCATATACGTTCAACAACACTGATCGACGGCAATAATATCTTTTTGCTCCTAAATCTTTCAATAAGCTCTTTTGCCAGCACGACCCCTTTATCGGTTTGAAGTGCTGTCGTTCCAAGGCCTTCAACAGCGGGCTTATAGTAGTGCATTGTAAACGGTTTAAAACCAAACTTGGATTGGATGTCCAGGAGATGTTCCCTTCTGGTTTCAGCGCGGTCACTATAATTGCCCCATTCCTCCGGAGTGACTGCAAGCTGCTCGCTGACAAGTTTCAATAATAAAGTGTCCGGCTTTTGGTTTGCCGGGAATATTATTCCCGGATAGCGCATGTAGCATAGTTGAATGGCAAAGCCAAGACGGTTTTCGGCACCCCTATGCTTTCGGATAATTGACAAGTCTTTTTCACTGAATGCAAATAGTTGGATAAGTTCATGCTGCCCTGATGGAATTGCCAGCAGTGCCTCGCGTTCACTTTCCGATAGAATTTGGCGGCGTGGCATAGTTAATCAGTCATATATTTATCGGCATTTTATTGAAATAATTCCTGTCAATTGCATTCTGGGCATAGACCATCGTGGTTTCCATCGAAGAATGCCGTAGGGTTTTTTGTACGAACTCAAGTGGTATCCCTTTGTCGTACATGATTTGACCAGCCGTATGCCTGAGGCTGTGAGGGGAGAATTTGCCAGGCTTATTTAAGACACCCAATAATTGAAACTTACTTTTGATCATTTGTTCAATCTCATTCTTTGATACCTCTGGAAATGCTTTTCCCCTCGTAATGGAATTCTCTTTAAAATATCTTTGGGTTTCATTTTTTGGAATTGAAAAGAACCGGATCACATCCTTCGCCTTGCTTGATCGTCCTTTGCCCCAAACAGCGATCTTTTTTTCTTTGAACAAACAATCTGAAACAGAGAGCCTGAGTACTTCAATGGTCCTCAGTCCATTCCAGGCCATAAGCGAAACTACAGCGCGTTCACGTTGGGTTCGGCAAAGTTTCAAAAGCCTGTCCCGCTGTTTTTCAGTAAGGCTTTCCTTGTGATAGCGTTTAAGCTGAATCCCTGATGATCGCACTTTGATAGCGGAAATTTCACGCAGGGACTGAACACTTATTAAACCGAGTCCTTTCTTTACAAGAAGTTGATCTTTGGACAGATCACGGTCCGAGGTATTTTGATACAGGAGTGCCCAGTCGCAAAATGTTTTCAACACAGATTTGTACAACCTCTTGGTGTAATCAGACAGTGCGGGAGAAAGTACAAATCTTTCTGCGTTCCGTTTGTTGAACAAGTTCAGGTTGGAATCGATCCTGTTAAAAAATTGATTGAGGATAGTTGCATAGGTCGATAAGGAAAGCTCGCCCCGGAGCCGATCCTTTCTGCTGGCAAGGAATATTTTGACGTAGATATTTCCGATCGGAAGTTTCCTTTCATTCAGGTCATTGACCAAATAGTTGATGTCCTGCTCTTCCAGAAATCTCCTGAACCGTCTCAGGAAAGATTGGATCGTCAGGCTTTTATCCTCTGAATAACTTTCCAGCTGGGAGATCACCGTACCACCTTCTTTGTAAGTTCTTAGGAACGTTTTTGCATTGGTCAGGTAGGTGCCGGCCTTCCCATAGTGCCTGTTCAGCCAATAGTCATAGTCCTGAATGACTTTAGAGGCCAATAGAGGGCTTCTTTTTATCTCGATATTTTTACGGACCAGTTTCACAATAATTTTCTACATGTTGAGGAAGGAATTTACAATCTTTTTATATTTACTGTATGTTATAAAGCCTTATTTATTTTGTAATAACAATAAATTAATTTAGGTATAAATAAATAGATATGAAAACGCTTCGCAAAAATATTGATCTCTCCAATGAGACGGTCGCAATTCTTCAAATCGAAGCAACACTTTCGGGGTTTGGATCTCTGAAACCATTTTTGGAGAAGATTGTGAGGGATTTCGCTACCAAAAGTAGTAGAGACAAACCTGAGGTCTACCAAAAGATGTTGTCACAAAGGATCATAAAACGGAATCAAAGACCAGTCTTAAAGTTACGTCGGAAGGGTTCTAAGCTCTAAGAATTGATTTCAGGTCCCAGGTAATCTATTTTATGTTGCGTTCCCCTATTCAGATTTAAAGTATTTACTTTAAGATATGCACCAAGATTTCTAACTTTGGCGTCCCATTGAAAATGAAAAGGCTTTTCTGCGCATTTTTTGTTCTCCTAGTAATATTCAACTCCGTTGAATATTACGGCCTTATTTTTCTTGCTCAAACGCAAATGACTGAACAGGTGCTTCATAAGATAGAGGCAAATTCAAGCGAACTTGGTGGAAACCTTATTCTGGCAATTCCGATTGAATTACCATATTCATCCGATTCTGAGGGGTACACTACTATTGAAGGGCAATTCGTTTATAATGGGGAAGTCTATAGAATGGTTAAACAGAAATTTTATCACAGCATGCTCTATGTGGTTTGTATAAAAGACGATCAAAGCACTAAATTAAATTCCGCAATCGCAGACTATTCGAAGTTGTTTTCAGGTAAGCGGGCTGGGAGTGCAAACTCAAGTTTTAAGATGATTAATTCTTTATCCAAGGACTACGTTTCAAAAGTTGCTTGGCCCAAACCGGCATACAAACCATTGACCAAGGTTTTATATTCTGGGTTTTCCAATCTTTATCGTTTCGATTTTATTTCTTCAATTTTCCGCCCCCCACAATACTGCTAACAATTCAGATTGATGTTGATTGGTTTAAATGCCAATTGCCTATTGATCTGAATAGCATGCATTTTTCTTTTTTGCAATTCTATCCTGAATTACGGTGGAGCTTGCATTATTTTCTATCAACTAAAACTTATGAAACACCTGTATGAAAAACATATTTATATTCTTCTTATTAATAACTCAATATATCTCTGGCATTGCACAAAAAAATGAGCCCGACTCCTTGCCAGCTAAAATATTAAATCAGGTAACAGTGCAAGGAATTTCGGAAAGGCAATACTTACCTGATGTTCAGGGAGTCAATATTTTCTCCGGAAAGAAAACTAATGTTATTCTTTTGAACAATGGGGAAGCAAATCTTCCTCAAAACGTTGCCAGAATGATGTTCGCTAAAATCCCCGGGATCAATACCTGGGACATGGATGGAGCCGGAACACAATTGAATATTGGGACGCGTGGAACTGATTCGCATAGATGTATAGAAATGAATATGCGTCAGAATGGGTACGGCACAAACTCGGATATCTTTGGGTACCCGGAGAATCATTACACTGTTCCAATGCAGGGAGTACGGCAAGTTCAATTGGTCAGGGGTTCCGCTGCCCTACAATTCGGAAGTCAGTTTGGAGGGATGATGAATTTTGTGATGAAGGAAGGCGATAGCACAAAAGCTTTTTCATTGGAGAGTGAGCAAACTACTGGCTCATATAATTTCTTTAATTCATATAACGCCGTTGGAGGAACAGTCGGCAAAGTGAACTACTATGCCTACTACGACAACAGGCATGGCGATGGATGGAGGCCGAATGCTGCATTTAACTATCAATCCTTCTACGCGAATATCAAATACAATTTTTCTAAAAAAGGAAGCTTGTCATTTCAGTTTTCGCGAATGGATTATCGACAACAGATTGCTGGCGGTTTAACAGATGCACAGTTCAATCAAAACGCACAACAGTCTTTTCGATCACGTAATTTTTTTAGCCCAAAGATCAATATCCCTTCAGTGATCCTTAACTACTCAGTGTCGAAAAGGACGCTTCTTAAAGTTACTACCAATGGTATCTGGGGCGAGCGAAGCAGTGTGCAATTCATTAATACCCCTAACGTGATGGATACTGTCAACTCGACTATTGGCTCTTACAACCCAAGACAAGTTGATCGCGACTTTTATACAGGAGTTACGCTTGAAGGCAGATTGCTGCATCACTATGAGCTTGGTCGTATAAAGGCGACATTCGCCGGAGGTATTCGTTATTCTGACGAACAAACTAAACGCAGGCAAAAAGGGAAAGGAACGACTGGGAGTGACTACGATATGACTGTAATCGGGCAATACGGCATTGACCTTGTCTTCCGAACAACAAACTATGCCGGATTTGTCGAAAATATGTTTCAGCTTAGCGAAAGGTTTTCTGTAACGCCAGGGCTTCGTTACGAAGTAATCAATTCAGACCTTACCGGGGTAATCAATAAAGCAACCTTTCCAGTGTCATACAAAGGAAATCGGGTGTTTCCACTTTTTGGAATGGGCATGCAATATTTAGTCGATAAAAACGGTCAACTTTATGGAAACATTTCCCAAGCTTACCGGCCCTTTCTCTATGCTAACATCACACCAGCTGATCAATTAGGTTTAATAGATCCAAACCTTAAGGATAGCAAGGGATATGATATTGATGCGGGCTATCGCGGGCAAGTTTCTGACCTTTTAAAATTTGATATTAATGGTTTTTATCTTTTTTACGGAGACAAAATCGGCAATCTCACGGAAACATCAAGTAACGGGTCAACCTATCAATTTACCACCAATATTGGAAATTCGGTTGCAAAAGGTTTTGAGCTTTACTTGAATCTTTCTTTACTGAAAGCCGCCCAGGGAAATATCAAGAACACGGACGTACGATTGTTTAGTTCTGTCGCCTACACCAATGCACGCTATGTCAGCGGCGCATTAAGCAATAACACTGATAACATTTCTTTGGTTGGGAATCACGTGGAAGGAGTCCCTGATTGGATAAACAGGTTCGGACTGGAGTTTGCACATAAAGGGCTTTCAACTACAATTCAAGCTAGCTACACGAGCCAGAAGTTTAATGATGCAAATAACACGGTGTTTAGCGCGACTGGTGTTGTTGGTGTTGTACCATCCTATACAATTTATGACTGGGCCATCAACTACCGTTTTTTACATCAGTACCATATCTCGGCGGGCATCAATAATCTTGCAAACACGATGTACTTCAGCCGAAGAATAAACATGTATCCGGGACCGGGGATTTTACCAGCGGACGGCAGAACGATGTATGTTACACTGGGCTTTAAAATATAAACTCACAAAATCCTTTCATCAAATGGATCATTACTACAAAGACATGCAAATTATGAATAGAATTATTCCATTACTTTTCCTGGTTTTACTTATTGCATCATGTCAGGAAAACTCAGGGTTATACAAGGCTAAAACTCAAGATCCTGAATACCTTCACCGATCGATCAAAGAAATTACTGATCGTATAGTCCATGATATCTTTTCACCACCGGTAGCAAGCCGGATATACGCTTATGTATCCCTGGCAGGGTATGAGGCCATCATTCACCAAGATAGAAATTACCTGAGCATGGCTGGCCAATTAAAAGGGCTTGATAAGTTTCCGCAGCCTGATTCTACTAAGGAATATTGTTATCCATTAGCTGCAACAGAAGCAATTCTCAAAGTTGGAAGAGCGTTGATTTTCTCGGAAGATGATTTGGATAAATTTTACGAGCGAGAGATTCAGGCATTCAAGGATGCAGACGTTCCCAAGAGTGTAATGAACAGATCGATTGCCTTTGGCGACAGTATTGCCAAACACGTGATTAGATGGTCATCAAAAGATAATTACAAGGAATCGCGCACGTTTCCGAAATACTCCATCGAGCACAACCCTGCAACTTGGCAGCCGACTCCGCCGGCTTATATGGATGCCGTCGAGCCCCATTGGAATAAGATCCGGACTTTCGTAATCGACTCCGCCCAACAGTTTAAACCAGTGCCTCCGTCGGCCTTTTCAACAGATAAAACGAGCCAATTTTTTAAAGATGCCTATTACGTTTATGAAACCGGAAAAAACATGACCTATGAACAACGTGCAATTGCAAGTTTCTGGGATTGTAACCCGTTTGTTATGAATGTGAAAGGCCATGTAATGTTCGCCACAAAAAAAATCTCCCCAGGAGGTCATTGGATCAATATCACCCGGGTGGTCTGTACCAACACACATTCCAACATGGTAAAATCAGCAGAAGCATATTTACGCGTAGCTTTTTCATTGGCTGACGCTTTCATTGTTTGCTGGGATGAAAAATACAGATCTAAATCGGTACGTCCTGAAACATATATTAATCAGAACATAGATGAAAACTGGGTTCCATTATTACAGACCCCGCCGTTTCCCGAATATACCAGTGGCCATGCTGTAATTTCAACATCTGCGGCAACCGCACTAACCGATTTGTTTGGTGATAATTTTTCTTACACGGACTCAACCGAGGTTGAGTATGGGATGCCACCCAGAAAATTCAAATCATTTTTACAGGCTTCGCAAGAAGCCGCTGTAAGCAGAGTATACGGAGGAATTCACTATCTGCCAGCTTGTGAGATTGGGAAAGTTCAGGGGAAGCAGGCTGGGGAGTTCATTATGTCCAAATTACGGACCCATAAAAATTGAATAGTCTATTTTCGGGGCGTGTAACTCATCCCGATGAATGCTTATTCAAATAATTTGGACAAAACTCTCATCCCAGATTTACAATTTTTTCTACTACCTTTCTATAGTGTGGCCGCTGATTGTTTACGATTCTTACAAACCCGAAAGCGATGCGTGGATTTGACGTGATGTTAGTTTTTGTCGGCGGTGGAGCAGGCAGTGTGGTGAGGTTTGTTTTAGGCCGCTGGATCAACTCCTTGCACGATCTTAACTTTCCGTTTGGTACATTGGTGGTCAACGTTGTGGCATGTCTGTTGTTGGGCTATATAGTGGGGTTCGCAGATCATCGTCAATTGATTTCGCCTGGCCTGCGATTTTTCTGGACTGTGGGTTTTTGCGGCGGCTTCAGCACGTTTTCAAGTTTTAGCGCCGAAACACTTACCCTTTTGCAAGGTGGTTTTCACTTCGTCACCATCAGCTATATCGTAATAAGTTTACTTCTTTGTTTGGCAGCGGTTTTTGTCGGGTTATACGTTGGCGACCATAGTAACCCATGAGTACTATTTCGTGATTGACCTGTTAGCGTACTTTATAATCCGTTTCGTGAGGTGACCCCTTATAGATCACGCCTTCTTTGATCCATCCTAATTTTGTCCCAGTTGAATCCAATACTTGGCCTGATGAATTGAGATGGGGATGTTTGTAATTCTCTTGTGCGATTAGGTTTGAAAATGATGCGATCAAGATTGCAATGATAAAAAATGCGCTTGCAGTGGTTTTCATATTTCTTTGGTATTAGGTGATTTATGGCCGTGTTTTATAAATTTATTGGATAAATCTACTAAAAGGCGTTCAACTTAAGCCATCAAATTAAAACATATAGTTCTTTTTTTAAATAAACAGCTCAAAATTGAATTTCACTCGTTTGCAAAATTGGCCTCAACTAAAAAATAATTAATCTAATCCTTGGCACAGGTCCAAATTGGACAATCGATGAGGTTCACCACATCTTCCGCAATGCTTCCTGAGAACAAGTGGCCTCATGTGTTTGACTGCATCCAAGCAAAAGCCCATCTATATCCACTTCGCGCATTCAGTGGCAATGGATTTTTATTAGAATATCCAGATCATTTCTGAAAACAGAATGCAATTAAGATTTTAAAGTTGTAATTCATTCTCTGAAGGAATGCCTTTCTCCCAACAATCCAGATTGTGACTGGTGGTCTCCGCTATCTTAAGCAGCGCCTCATGAGTTAAAAAAGCTTGATGACTTGTGATGATAACATTTTGAAAAGACATCAAGCGGGAGATTACGTCATCCTGAAGAATGTCATCGGAATGGTCTTCAAAGAACAACCCTTCTTCTTCCTCGTAGACATCCATTCCAAAGAATCCGATCTTTCCCGTCTTTAGAGCTTTGATCACGTCTTTCGTATTTACTAATCCGCCCCTACTCGTGTTGATCAGCATTGTTCCATGCTTCATATTGTTAATACACTCTTCATTTATAATGTACCTGGATTCGTTTGTCAAAGGAAGGTGTAGTGTGATAATATCTGACTGTTGGCACACCGTCAGGCAATCCAGATATTGCACATTGTACTTGATTTTTAGCTCTTCGTTTTGATGCGGATCGTATGCCAATATTTTACATTCAAATCCGTGAAGGATTCGGGCTACCGCACTACCGATCTTGCCAGTGCCAATGATACCTGCCGTTTTTCCAGACATGTCAAAGCCAGCCAGCCCATCCAATGAGAAGTTCATATCCCGAACCCGGCTGTGTGCTTTAATAAGTTTTCGATTCAACGCGAGCATCAGCGCAATGGTATGCTCTGCTATCGCTGCCGGTGAATATTCAGGAACACGGGCTACTCTTATTCCAAGACGGCCCGCTTCCTTCAGATCTACATGATTGTATCCTGCTGATCGAAGAGCTAAATATTTTACCCCGACTTCCTGTAGCTTTTGGAGCACCGGTGCTGATGCATCATCATTTACAAAAATAGAAACGGCTTGACTTCCTTGCGCCAAACTTGCCGTTTCCAAAGTGAGTCGGGTTTCCAGTAAGAGCAATTGGTAATTCGACAAAGCTTTTTTGAGGTATTCCCTCTCGAACTTATGGGTGCTGTAAACCGCGACTTGCATGAGCGAATAATCTTAGTGAATCAGGTTATTGGAATAACGTCTGTTAACTTTATATACTTTGTGAAATGAATCAATATTTAGCCAGTTCATCGTCAGATTTGAATTCAGCATCTAGTACATCATGAAATTTGTGGTTGTCAGGGAAAGCACTTTTTTTAGATTAAATAGTGTAAGCTCCTGAATTGCGGAATATACGTTAAAAGCTCCTAAGACGGTTAATATTAAATCCGATCAAGAATTGTTTTTCGGACAGTTTGTTCTCGTTCAGGAAGTAATTCACTTGCTGCAAAATGCGGTTGTAGTTGCCCACAAAAATTTGAAAAGCATCAGACCCGTTGACATTTCAATGCCAATCGCAAGGCTTTATTTGGTCTTTTGAAATTCGAAGTGGGTGGGCGTGAGCCAAGTTTTCGAACTAAGTGATGCGCAATTTCCGGAATGACTGATTCAGTGTTCATTAAAATTAATACCAAACTAAAAAAGAAAACTCAAGCATTGCCTGAGTTTTCCAAAAGAACAATAACCCCTATCAGAGAACAGTAACAATGCCAATTAATGAATTGGCATTTGAAATGACAATGGATTGAACCGCGTTGATTTTGCGGTTGTTCCCATTTTTAAATTTGTTCGGTTTAGTTTCAAACAGTTTTTTTTCTGTTAAATTAAATGGCTCAATGACTTATGCTATTGGAATAAAGCCTGTTGATTTTATATACCTTGTGAAATGAATCATATTGTGCCAGCTCATCATTAGATTTAAATTCCGCATCCAAGGCATCATGAAACTTGTGATTATCAGGAAACGCCTTTTTAATATTGAGAATAGTCAAATCACTTAATTTACTGTTTGCGTCTTTACTGAAATAGTAGTTTGTCGTGGATGAGCCTCCCTTTCCAGCCGAACCTGAAATCATCTTGTAAATCATTATTGCCTCATCCGGATTTATTAGCGGGTATTCGGAGTTATCATAAATCCTAACAATGGAGCCATCACAGTATTTTATCGCATACACAGAATCCTTGGGATATTTATAAGCGGTCCCGTTGTGTTTGACCGAAATCTCCTTTGGATGAAATATCATTTCATCATTTATTTTATGTTTCTGCGTTTTGCAATTAATAGCTAAGCTTAGTTTGTGATGGATATAATCACTTGCCTTGAAATAGATTCCACTGCTATCCTTTTGAGAGAAGGCAACGGTGCATACCATTATCAAAAGGCTTGGGATAATGATGGCTTGTTTTGTTTTCATTGCGATTTTGATTTTAAGTATTTCGCGTAAATATTTATAAATCCTGATTTTGAGCCTATGACCTTTATCAGGGTCAGAGGTAATTAATATTAGTTTTCCTTTTGCACCAGTAAATGACGCATTTATTACTGCTTGCGCATGTTGATGATGTTACTTCGTAATTCGCGTCTTCCTCATTGTTATTTCGGTTAAGTTATTCATTTGACTTACTCTTGAGACGGCTTGATTTCAAGTGTAAGGCCAGAAATATTTAGGTATGATTTTAATCGCTCTATTGTGTGACATCGGTCACTGACCGAATATTACCTTCTGCGTAACTATGCAAATGGTGGGTCAGGGTTGTGACAGGCGAATTGGCAATTTAAGTTTTCACATCATTGACCGAACCTCATGGTCAACGTGAGATGGATAGACTTAAAAATGGATACTAAATAAGGTAATATGAAAACTATAAAAATTGTGCTGGGTATAGCTTTGGCATCAACTGTAATTTCTTGTAATATGAACAATGCAGCTAGTCCCAAACTATCAAATCAGATTATTGGCACGTATCAAGGCACGCTAACGTCAAGCCTGTCACAGACTGGAGTGGCGGCAACAGCTGAAATCACCTCCATTAATGATAATAACATCCGAGTCCACTGTTACAGCGCTAAATTCGATACAACATTGTCTCTTGGACTATATCCAGATGGAAATATGATGAGGGTATGTCTTACAGGCAATGATTTCAAGAATCAATACGGTCACAACATGTCGACCGGTAGTCAAATGATGGGAAGCAACAATCAAATGATGGGAAATATGGGGAACGGGACCTCATGGCAACAACACATGAGTGCAGAACACAAACCTGGTGATATGCATTACGGCTATTTCGATATGAATGGCAAGTCATTCAACTACACCTTTAACTTTGCGGGGACACCAAATAGTTATACGCAGCATTTTATTGGCATGCGTTAACTCAATACCCTATTTGAAATTTAAACCCCCAGGCCATAACTTCCGTTTCGTGCTTCGAGCCTTGGAGAACCAATTTCCTTTTCGAACCCACCATCAATCAAATGCCTTGCTCAGTTTCGTGAGCCACCCTTTTTCGACCGCTCATAAAGAACAACCCGGAATCACAGCAGATATTTTTCTATCTTTCTTACCCTAACTGTTTTACATTATGCATCTAGTGGTAAATTTCAAAAAACTGGGGCAGAACATTCACGATGCCAGACTAGCTCTCCAGCTATCACAGGTAACAGTTGCCAAGGACCTGTCAACTAAAAAGCTGGTCTGCGAGCAGAGTACCATTTCTCGTATTGAACACGGCCAATACACCGGCAGATTTTTAACACCCTATTTAGTTTATCTCGTAAAAAGCGGAAGGCTAGCAGGGATTAAAATAGATATCAACAGGATCTTGGAAGCATAAAAATTTGTATCCTATTTTCCGTTTTGTGAATTGACCCCATTAGCGGCCCTCAATCTTGTAAGGCCCAATACCCTTCCGTCCCTCGCGATCGTTGATCTAAGGCCACACTAGCGAGCCGTTTTAAAAAGTGTTGTAACCAAAGTAGCCTGCGAAACCACATTGCCTCGTTTGAACTGGCTTCTTTTCCTTTTCGAACCTTCATCAATAAAAATCAAACAGCAAGCCGTTACCCTAATTTGAATTTACAAAAAAAGATTGCGCTTCCCTTCCTAATAATTTTCCCCGACACACTAACCATATTCCGATGTAGAACTTAATCCCCCAAACCTTTTCTTACCTCTCTCCCATTCAAAAGCCCTCATCATCTGAAACTGAATTTTCCCTTTCCACCTTCGTGTCTAGTTGATTCAACAAGATTACCACCGGAATACAATTTTATGCACAACCCTCGTTTTCTCGAGTGCATTCTAACTTTTACCCTGCCGTTTTATTTCTCGTTCCCACATCATTTTTATACGCAAATGTCTCGAACCTTCAATCGAAAATAAAGTCGTTCCATTGGGGGCAAATAAAGTAAGGCTTTCCACATAAAATCTCCACCCGCTAACATTTTTGCGTTGCAACATTTATAGCGGGTAGTATTCCATTATCATTTTAAGGCGGAACCCTTCCTGACTTTTTTTGCACCAATTCCCACTCCCCTCCTACCCATCCGCTTCGGAGGTTTCCATTGCCTGTTCGTAATCGACAAGCATATAAAATTAATGTTTCACTTAAAATTAAAAACAACATGGAAAAGTCAGAAAAAATCATGCTCGCTGGAAACCTCAAGGCTTCTGCAAAATTCGGTGCCTCACTTGTCGAAGGTGCAATCAACCTGGACATCTTAAGCGATGAAAAGGTTAAGAAACTCATTTACACCTATGAGGGCAAACAATATTTGAACGTGAAAGTGGTTCAAAGAAAAGAGGCCAGCGAATTTGGCGCAACCCACTACATCGAAATCGATCAGTACGTGCCAGAGAAAAAAGACAAGAAAGGGAAAAAATAATCCCTTTCTTTCAAACCCAAATCAGGGAAGTTAAGAGCTTCCCTGATTTGTTTCATTCTCAACAAGCCGCTACAAATACAGGTGGAATAGAAGCCAATTGCGTTTTTAATTGGCCAGTTATTTTTTATATTCTTGGATAAATACCTTTCTACCTTTAATTGTTATTGGTGTTTTGTGATTAATGGCTTTAATTGCATTTTCCTTTTTCTCAAATTCTATAAATCCAAAACCACGAGAATTTCCAGTCACAAAATCCCTTGGTATAGAAATATCAGACACTTCTCCGAATTGCTCAAAAAGTCTCTCCACTTCCGCTTCAGTAACAACGAAAGGAATGTTTGTTATATAAACCTTTGCATACTCTGATGTCTCAATGTCAATTTGAGTAGGTGGTTTTACTTTTGATTTTAACGGCAGTGATATTTCAAATCTTGGAACTGCTTTTCGTGAGTTATCATAGAGCTTCCGCTGATTTGTTACTTGAATTTGAGATAATTTGTTTTGAAGAATTCCCAACTTTCGTAAAGATTCAATTAGTTGTCTGTAGTAGTCTTCACTGACAATTCCTACTTGCTCGAATATTTCTTTTGTTGAAACAAGTCTTCCATTAATACCTAGCCTCACAACTGTTTTTTGCTCTCGAGATAAATTCAAGTGTTCAAAATTGTCAAGCCAAATTTTCTCCTCTTTTGAATAAGCAAATTTGTAAAACAGAGAAACAATAAATGATTTGTTGGGTGATTCGATTTTAGGTTTTACTAAATCGTTAGTTTGCATTAACTCGAAAATTCTCCTTATCCCTTCACCAAGTTCTCGAATGTATCCACTCTCCCTTAATACCCGTGCTATATATGTATTTCGTGATTGGTGTACACCCTTTAGTTCTTCTAAATCCTTAATTGTGATTGAAGATAACAATTTGCCTGGGCTTAAAATCTCAAGCCTGTCATCAAATATTTTAACTTCGATTCCTCTACCCTCTAAACTGTAGTCTCTATGAGTGATGCCATTAATAAGCGCTTCTTTACAAGCTAATTCAGGATAAATAATTTGAGTTTTAAAAATTGCATCTTTCGAAAACCTTGTTTCAGTCAAATGTGGCCTTAGTAATTCCCAACTATTTTCAATTAGTTGAAAGATATTTCCATTTGCTTCCCCTGCTTCGGAGACATTAAATTTCTCACCGGTTTTCTCCTCTATTCCCTTTACCCTTAAAATTCTAACCTGTGAACGAGGATGCCACTTAGAAGGATTTTTTGCAAATAAAAGTAGAGCAGCCCTGCGCAGTCTTAAACGGGTTCCATCAAACTCGGCAAGTTCCAAGTATTGCAAGAACTTCTCGGGAGACATTGTTTTAGAAATGGTTTGTGAAATCGACAAGATTAGACTTAAATCTAAGTCGCTGACACTTGCCAAATCAACAAATTGCCTGTCATATTCCCTTGAAATTTCCTCTTCTCTTGCAAACCGAATCAATTCAGAGGCTGTCGGAACGGATTCTCTGTCTTTTCTCTGAAAGCATTCACCTTTAGAAGTCAAGTGGACAAATTTTGAGCCTTTTTCAACAGAGAAATAAGCAATTTGTTTTCCATGGTAATCAATAATGGATGCCCTTTTCAATGGTAACGGTGTCTCTTTTATAACGTAGTTTTCAGGAGCGCCAAGAATCGCCGAAATCTTATCTTCATTGTGTGGTATCCCGCTAATGGCATTATTATCTTCAATCCCGACAAAGAGTTCGCCACCATCAGCATTTGCAAAAGCAACCAGTGTTTTTGCGATGTCATAGCATATCTCCTTTAAATCTCTTGCAGTTTTATTGCCGGCTGGTCCCTCTAAAGCACTTTTGAATTCACGGTAATAACTTTCACCTATCTCTATGGCAATGTCGACCCGTTCCTTTAATTTCAGCAATTCATCCATTCTAGTTAATTCTTTTGCATGCAAATAGCTGTCCCAAAGATAGTGATTTTGAAGGCTTACGCCGTAAGCATCGCATTCTTCAGGGTATAAACCTCAGACCCGTTGATCGCTTCAGATGAAGTGTGTTGGCCTTGCCCAGAGTTAAAAAAACCTTGCAAGCAAAGCTCATCGTAAGCTTGTCTGTTCATTGTAATCTCATATGCCCCTACTCCAGTGTGAAGATTGCAAGTAGCCTTTTTACCGTTCAATCGAATGACATCAATCTTAATGAATCGGTCTTTTTCTAATGTGTAGTCTTTTGTGTTCGCCATAAATTTTCGCTGATATTTATCAAAGTAAGCCTTGTACCCAAAATTTTCCAACCGTCACATAACCGCAACGTTGGTTTTTAATCAAAGATTCTATCTAAGTCCTCACTCAATTTGCTCGTGTCTTTTATCTTACAAGTTCTAATTAATCTGGCCTTGCTTTCAAAATAGTTAAAGAGAAATTTGGATTTGTGAAAGCATTTATTGTCGTTAGTTATAAATGCGTCACATAGTGAACCATAGGCTGAGTGGAACGCATCATTCTTTAAGTTCTCAAAGTCGCCCTTTTCCAACATTGAGTCAGGAAAAAAACTTATCAAGTCCAAGGTTGTATATGCAGTAAAGTAAACGTCAATTTGACTTAACTTATCGACAGAATGAGTACGAAGTTTTAATCCAAATTTGAGAAATTCGTCAAGTGAGTTGGCAAGCTTAATCATCTTAATCAGTTCGTTCAACTGCTCTTTTGAGAAATTGCAGATTTCACTCGGCTCTGTTTTAAAATGACTCCTTATTATCTCATCTCTTATTTGTCCATAGTTGTCGGTAATTATTTTTCTTCCATTATCAAGTGCCTGGATTATTGAAGTAGAATTATCTGTTTTATTGGTTTCGTAGAATTCTAGTGCGTTCCTCGTTTCGAAAACGACATCTGCTGATCCAAAATAATTTACGATGCAAAAATCATTTGTCTGTTGCGATAAGTACTTTAAGTCTTGAATTCTTTTGTCTGCAAAGTGGTCGGACGTCTGGTCTAAATCTCCCAAGTGTGCTGGGGAATAAACCTGTTTTATTTTAGTCCGATTGGCGATAAGAAACTCCTTTAAAATGGAATGTGGTTTAAGAGTTGGATTTTTAAGGATGGAGTACAAATTCCAATCTATGTAAACGATCTTTTGTCCCATGCCCTTTCAGTCGTCTGATTGACCTATACGATTGAATCTGAATTCAATGTAACAAATTAAGCAAAAACCATCGTGACTGAAATCGTTAAGTAATTATCGGAAATCCCAAGTGTAATTCTAATCAATCCGTTTAGTGAAGCACCCCGAATTCCATAATACCCCAAATTAAAAAGCCATAGTGTAGTTGTATCACTGATTTATGCTAAAGGTCGGGTTTACGCTTGAGGCAAGCTTTTCCTGACTGCGTCCAAAAGACTACGGCATAAACGGGCACCTGCCTACGGCCTGCCTTCCCATTTATTCCGTTTCCTTTTGGACTTACGCGCGAATCCCCTCTCCCCTTTCCGGTCAGGAAAAAACCCGCATTGCATTGGGCATAAATCAATGTACAACCTTAAACTAAAAATCATGAAAAATGAAAATGCAGGTATCACACAAAATGAAATGTTCTCAGTTGCAGAAGTGCAGCTCGTGTACAAATCAAAAGTATCGCCCAGCCTTCGCCCAAAAATCACGTCTTCACGCGATGCCTACAGCATCTTGAAGTCGCTCTGGAACGAGAACACAATTGAACTGCATGAAGAGTTTAAGGTTCTTCTGCTTAACCGTGCAAACCGCGTCCTCGCCGTGTACGATGTGTCCAGCGGTGGAGTAGCGGGGACAGTTGCAGATCCCAAGCTGATATTCATCGCAGCGCTCCGGGGCCTGGCCTCGTCAATCATAGTAGCACATAACCACCCCTCCGGAAACCTCAGACCCTCCCAGCAGGACATCGACCTGACAAAGAAAATAAAAGAGGGAGGAAAACTTCTTGAAATACAAGTCAGCGACCACATAATAGTTACTAATGAAGGTTACTATTCCTTCGCAGACGAAGGCTTGTGTTAAGCCATAAAAGTTCCAATTGTAATCAAAATGAATAATAACAATATGCAATGAACTACTTCAAATCCAAATCTCTGTTCGATGACAAGGTTACCGAGCTGAGAACGCCAGAAGGAAACCTGATAGGGCTGATCGAAGAGATTGGCCCTAATCATTTCAAGGCAGTCAATTACCTGAAGCTGAAAAGTGCGGCATACGATTTTGAGGATGCGACACGCTTCATCCTTGCGAGCTTCAACAATAAACCTTTTAGTCAAACAAAAATTTCTAAAAATCAAATTCAATTAAACTTTTAAAACTATGCAAACTACAATGAACATCCCGATCCATGAGATCACCATCACCGGCCTAAATGATCGAAAAGTATTCGATCCGGTCAAGCTGAACGAACTTGCCGAGTCGATCAAAACACACGGCATCCTGCAAAACCTGACCGTCAGAAAAAATGGTAAGCCCAACCATTATGAACTCGCGATCGGTGAGAGAAGGTTAAGGGCAGCAACAATAGCAGGGCTTTCAGAAGTCCCCTGCACTGTCAAAGAACTCAGCGACACTGAATTCAAAGAGGTGATGCTTATCGAAAATGTTCAGCGCGAGGATATCCACCCATTGGATGAGTGCGATAGTTTTCTGCGCTTGTCAGAGCTGCTGACCGAGCAACAAATTTCCTTGCAGGTGGGCAAATCGTTAAAGTATATCCATGAGCGCCTTGCACTAAATAACCTGGCATCAAAAGCAAAAGAGTTGTTCCGTTCCGGAACTATGCAACTTGGCCACGCTTTGATCCTTTGTGTATTCAAAAAGGAACACCAGAACAAAGCCATTGAAGAAGTAATCCAGCAAGAAAAGGGCTTCCAGTATTTCAACCATCCGCAAGACCTAAAAGATTATATGAACCAGCGTATCCTTTGTGCGCTGAGCGAGGCAGTCTTTGATGTCAACGATGAGCAGCTTGTCCCGAAAGCAGGAGCATGTAACAAATGCCCTAAACAAAGTGGTGCCAACACAGAACTCTTTGCTTGTGTAACCACTGAGGCAAAATGTATGGACCAGAAATGTTTCATAAACAAAACCAATGTCTTCGTGGCACTTCAGAACAAAGCCCTGCTTGCACAATTCAATTTGAAGAAAGCAGATTGCCCACTTGTGAGCAACAGTTCATATCCATATCAGGGAGAACTTTCGTGCAATAAATGGAGGATGGTATCCAAAGCGGATGAGTGCCAGACAGTGAGTGTTGGTTTTATCAAAGAGCACAACTGGCCAGAACAGGCAGTCATGATCTGCTCAGACAAGTCTTGCAAAGTGCATTTCAAAAACCAGGAAGAAAATAAAAAGGTTAGCGAAGTACCGGAAAATGAAAAGCCGTCAGAAACACTTTCGAGAAGGCTTGAAAACAGAAGGGTAAAAGAAGAAACTCAAGATTACCATACAGCGCGAAAAGCATTCCTTGACAAAGCTGCATCGGTAAAAAATGCCACCAATAATGAGTTTGAACTTGCCTACCTGATAAAGATCATGGCAGGGCGTGGATCCTCAAGGGCGCTGGAAGCTGCCAAAGCCTGTGGTTTCAAAACAGATTCGGAAAGCTCCTACATGCACGACTGGATCGATGAGTTCCTGACCTATATAGAAAAACAAGGAAAGGCTTCGATGGTAACATTCCTTCGCACGCTGATCCTTTTGGAAAACCTTTGTCCGGACGATAAAGGGATTGTACACCGGGAAGCCGAAGATGACAATTTGCTTATTCACGGCACAAGCCTTGGCATTGAATTCAAACCGTTCCTTAAAGATGCTTTCGAAGCAAGGAAAGAGCAGCACCAACAAGAAAACGCACAGGTAAAAGACCTTGCCAAAAAAGAAAAAGAGAGGCTTAAAGCGATTTCCAATTTGATCAAAAATGCAGAAGAAGGGTATCCCCTATTGCACCAGGCGATCAAAGCGAAAGACAAAGTTGGTTTCCTAAAGGCACAGCCGCTCGATGAGCTTTCAAAGATGGCTTTCCGCATTGGGATGAAACGCAAAAAGGATGGCACGGTGGAACACTATGCAAGTGAAATCTCAGACCACCTGAAAGCGAAGCTGAAGGAGATGAAGTAAAATACAACAAACTAAAAATTACCGGGGGCCAAAAGCCCCCTTTCTTTTTTCAATCACTTAACACACTAAACATTAAAACAAAAATTTATGAGAGACTACATGGACTTGGTACAGACGACCCCGAACGATGAGCCGTGCGCTCAGGTGGGCAATAAGGATTATGAGAGCATGGCCAGGATAGAAGCAAATGCTTTGATCCACCAGCTTCAAAGAGTGTTTGGCAATAACCCGTCAGGTACACGATTTAAAATAATTCAGTGCCCGCACGATGCAGGGATTTATCTCGATATCCGGTTTTACTACGATGATGAAATACAAGAGCACGTCAAGTACTTAACAAACCTTGATGCCGGCTGCGATGTGTGGGACACGGAGGCGAGGAACGAACTCAAGGCACACCGCTACGAGTTGACCCGTCCCAAAAAGTGCAAGGTCATTCCATTCGACAAAGCAGCATAGTAAATAAAAATAAAATAAAGTTTTAACCAATAAATAAACACATATGAAATCAGATTATGAAGAAAGAAAAGCAAGGATCATGGAACGCCTTGCGGAACGTGCAGAAAAAAGCAAGCGCGAAGCAGAACGCCTTTTTGAACACTCCCGGAAAATGGCAAGTGTCATCCCATTCGGCCAACCGATACTTGTCGGCCATCATTCAGAAAAGAGCGACCGGAACTACAGAAAGAAAATCCATGCCACCATGGACAAGGCCGTAGAGACCAAACAAAAAGCCGACTACTATGAATCCAGGCTTGAGTCAATGGAAGCCAACCATTCAATCAGTTCTGACGATCCACAAGCCCTTGAGCGCTTAAAGGAAAAACTCGAAGGGCTGCAAGAACTTCAGGAGCTTATGAAAGGGTGCAACAAGATTGTCAAGAACAAAAAGCTCACGGATAACCAGAAAGTAGAAAAGCTGATTGCCTACAACGACAAAATAACAGATGCGTACGCTTGGAAATTGTTGACACCCGACTACTGTGGCCGTATTGGCTTTGCCTCATATAGATTGACCAACAACAACGCAAACATGACCAGGATAAAGGAGCGGATAACGGAACTCGAAAAGAAGGAATCCATGAAAACTTCTGAGGTTACGATCAACAACGTTCGGATCCTTACAAACATGGAAGACAACAGAGTACAGATATTCTTCCCTGACAAGCCTTCTGAAAAGGTCAGGCATGAGCTTAAGAGCAATGGCTTTCACTGGTCACCACAAGTTGGTGCATGGCAGCGACAGGTTACACCTTATGCGGTCCACCGTGCAAAACAGATCGTTACCAACCTTTGCGGAACTGCCGATGAGAACCCCAATTGCGAAAATTGCGGGTCATAAAACAAATCGGGGGCTAGCGCCCCCTTTTTTTGTTCTACCGTTGGCCCGCGTTTAAAGCTGTTCTCGACAAATTCAATTTCTATTTTCTTCGGATGAATAATAGTCCGTTAAACTAACTACGGAGAAGTCATCGAAGATTGCTGTCGAAATTTCTGACTACTGTTTCACAAGATGCCTGAATCTGTGGATGATTGATTGAAACGATTCCAATAGCAAATCATTAAAAGTAACCTGATGTTTCTCAACCAGATAATCATTCAGATATTTCTCTCCGAATTCAAGGAACTGATGTCCATTGTAATGTTCTCCGTAAACTTCACGTATCTTTTTCTCAATTTTCTGTACGTTGATTTTTCTCTTTTTGAATCCATCAAAAGCGTACAGGTGTATAAAGGATGTATTGTGGACTATGATATATCTAACAACCGGGTCGATCATTACACAAAGTAATAGCGTCCCAATTTGTTTTACTAAATATTTTAGCATTAATTTAGCATACACTAATCAAAACAGCGTTTCTAGGTTAAATTATGGGTTCATACAATAACAATATTGTGCCCGTCAGCCCACCTTTTAAACGCATAACAATCGAACTGAATTGGACTGATGGTTATGGTTCAGGAGGAAAGGAATTTGACTCAGTACAAAAATTGGCTGCGTTCTTGACCGACAATCCTGAGTTCGGAAAGGCCGTTGGTTATATTCCGAAATCAAAAAAATAAATATTATTGGAGAAATAATTGACTTATGAAGACAGTAACCCACACCAAGGATTTTGATGCCGTTGCCTTCCAGCGAATGGTCAGAGAGAAAATGTCTAAGGATATGGAAAAAATGACCTTTGCTGAACGGCAAGCTTACATCCACAAGAAAGCCGGGGCAACATTGGCACGTATTGCAAAAAGCAACCAACAATAAAACCATAGGCTTTCACCTGCAGCACCTTCCCCGCCTCAAGGAGACTCATCAAGAAAGGCTTTTCGAAAGCCACGCTCCTTATCGCTCCACCCCTTCCGTTCCGTTACGCCTCGTTTTATCAAACCGGCTACACTGCGCTGCAGAAGTTCCGCTACCACTAAGCGAGAGAAGTCTTTCTTTCTTTGCGACACCTTTCGTCTCCACTCGCCAACACCCTTGTAGTTCAACGTTAAATCAATCTTAGAGAGGTCTTATGAACCACAAGGAAGTTGACTGGGAAAGGCCCTACTTACGGTGTGGCCGCTTAACGGGAAATTCCGCTGTTCCCAAGGTCAGGGCGGGCTAGACCTCCCACAAGGGTAAACGCTGCGCGACTGTTGCAAAAAAAATCTCCACACCATTGTTCATTTGGTATGCTTCGCTTACCCATTCACAACGGGTCGTATTTATTTTTGCCAGTCCCTTGTGTCAGGTTACGCCCGCCCTGGATCGCTTCGCGAGGGGAACGGTAAACGAAAAATCCCTACGGCCACAAAATTCAAAATTCCGTATCGAGGGGAAACGGAAAAACAAAAAATCCTTTTTTAAGTGGAGTTATCTTGGATGAGCTGATCACCTGGCCGGCCGCTCCCGGAGGCCTTCAAGTTACCTTCGAGGTTCGATATCCGGTGAGATCCGCTCGAGCTGCAGGGGTTCAAGTTATCTTTGCATCGATGTTCCACCCTGTTCCTTCTGTTTCTCTTTTGTAAATTCTTTTCTCAAATCACTTGCGATTTGGCGTACCTCTTTTACTTCCGCCTTCGATAAATCTTTAGTGTCGCTCTTATCGTACACCCGCATCAAATAAACTTTGTTTACCACTGAGAAGATTGCATGAATAACACGGGCACCGTACCGGTCCCCTGCAGGCTTCCCCTCAATATCTACACGGACTTTATAAACGCCTGATCCGAGGTGATCCCCTTGTTCTGGATTTTTTTTTAGCGACTCAGAAAGAGCCTGAATGTTCTGATTGAATTCTGGATAAGTCTTAAGGATATGCTTTAAATCCTTTTCAAACGTAAGAGTTCTTTTTACCTCAAAGTCCTGGGATTGGTTCGCTGGCATTGGGCAAAGAGTTTGTGCCCAAGAGATCTGCCCGAATTTCGTTGAAGGCATCTTTCATTCCTGGGAGAAGGCTTTTTTTAGTGGTCACTTTAGCGCCCTTGCTTACAATTACGGTCTTAACGGTTACCCAATCTTCCGTAGAAATAAAATAACCCTCCCGGCCGTTTTTGTCACGCGCTTTGGTGGCTCTAATCTTGATATCCCCTACAGCTACTTCGTTCATGATGTAAATATAACTCTATTTCCTGGGCAAAAGTTGTCGGTTTTCGCCAAAAAGCATACACGCGCTCTAATTCGGCTTTTTTAGGCCTCTCATGCAACAAATAAAGGCCAGTTCTTCCGCAAAAATAGGCTCAATTCCCTGAGCCAAAAAACCATTCAATTCCTTCAAGAATAGCTCTGTCCGGGAAGTAATAAATTCTTCCTCCGATAATCCCTTTAACAGAGCTTTCTTTCGACCATCCCCGCATTGCGAAAACCCGTTGCGGATGGATTCGACTACAGGTAAGTTTTCAATATCTCGGGCTTTCATAAAAGAGTGATAAAGTTAAGAACCCCAAATCAAAGTTATCTTGGACGCGCTGAGCGCTGGCCAGGCCTGGCGCCACCGGCACACTTCAAGTTATCTTAAAGCCCCTGGTCTGCGTCCGGAGGATCCTGAGCTGCAGCTCTCCAAGTTATCTTTCCCTTCCTCGCACCATCCCTCAATTTACCTGAATATCCTGAGATACCTTTGCAGACCAACGACCATCATTGTCCTGGACACGAACGGCCACAGGAAAAATAAGTGGACCGGTCTGGTTAGGATCTACAGGAAAAATGACAAATAATTGGTGATCATTTTCGGCCAGAACATAAACGATCTTTCCTAAGAAAGTAAATTCAAACTGGTAAAGGCTTCCACCAAAGCGCTCGTCTTTATCGTAACTCTCTCCTGCATTAATTACATATTCGTAATGATCGCGTTGACCAATTCTACTGTTGTTGAATACGGCCACCGGTGGAAGATTGTCGAACGCAGTAATCTGGATCGTTACGCTTTTACTTAGATTGAAATTGTCAACCACTGTAAGCCTCAGAAGGTGTTGACCTAGGACCGCAGGATAGTAGTCGAATTCGAGCTTTGCAGAATCAGCTTTGATACTTATGTTGTTGTCAATGATCTGCACACCACTTTGAAATAGCTTTCCTTGCCCTTGAAGTTGTGTGTAGACGACTTCTTTGATATTCTTGTTTTTATCAGTCACCTTCAAGGAGATATGATAGCTCTTTTGAGAGGTTTTCATACTCAACCCGAGCTTTATACTATCAGAAAGAACAGGAGCGTTTGGATTTTCAAAGAAATTGATTTCAGGCGCATCGTTTAGACCGCTCAAATAATCTTTCGTCTGATCACACCCAACTACTATGAGCGCGAGAAATAGACAGCTAAAAAATATTTTTTTCATTGTTTTACAACTTTAAACTTGAATGAATCTGCAGGACCAACAATTAGAACAGTATAAACACCGGCCGTAAATGATTCCAGGGGAAGCCTTATTTTGTTGTAGCCGCTTTCCAAGAACACGTCTTTTAAATTCGTTATCGTTCCCATGATGTCAACCACTTTCACTAAATAATTAACACTGTAAAGCGAATTGATTTCTACCGTAATGTCCCCGTTAGTTGGATTTGGAAAGAAGCTGATCAGTTCCGCTTTTTCACCCGGAGTTGGTTCGATGCCCATTACAATACCGTTCTCTCGTCCTGGTTCTTGCTTGACATGGATGTACCCTTTCCGTTGTACGGTGGTGACGCAACCTGACGAGCTGGTCAGTTTGAGCTTAATGTCAAAGTAACCTGAGTCGTAATAGTAATGGAAAGGGTTTTGTTCGTAATTGATTAAGCCGTCTCCGAAATCCCATTGAAACTTCGCAGCACTTTTTAAACTGTCAGCGAAAAATTGAACAGATTTTCCGTAAGCGATATCCCGATCGGAAGAATGAATTACACCTTCCGGGTTGTTGGTTTGTATTGTTACATAATCAGCTTGACCGCTTGTACATCCGTATTGATTAATCGCTTGATAGTGAACTTTTTCGTTTACACCCACTTGATAAACTATTTGTTCCCCCTGATCGAAATACTTTTTATCCGAACCATGGAACCAAGCAACCGTAGCGTTTGTGGCTCGATCTTGCGGAGAGACACTGGCAGACAGTGTAATGAAATCCCCGAAACAAGCAGCCGCAGAAGTCATTGTTGAAGTTGCAGTTTGTGGCAAACCGACAACTGTTAAATTTCTTCGGCCTACTATGTCGCAGGCAATTGACGAATTGGTATAAGTCAGGGTGTTTGTTCCCAGGCCCGCTAAGCTTGGATAAAATACGTTGTTGACTACACCCTTTCCGTCCCATGATCCGGTAAGAAGATCTGTTTTGAAATTCAGTGTTATGGGCTGAGCAGTAATACAAACAATACTATCTTTTCCAAAATCAGTGATCGGGCTTGCCGAGACGGTAATAGCGACCTGATCAGTGCTTACACAACCGTTTCCATTATTGATGATGTAATTGATTGTGAATGATCCCAGGCCCGAGGCAGAAGGATTAAAAATATTGTTGGTAACACCGGTGCCGACAAAGACTCCACCCGTTGGATTTCCGTGCGATGAAAGATCAAAAGTATTCACGGAACTACACAATGAAATATCTGCGCCCGCATCGATAGGAAGTTGTTGTTGTACTGTGATCACCCGTGTTGCGGTCGATGTACAGTTATAGGCATTAGTGAATGAATAAGTTATTATCTGACTTCCTAAACCCGCTGCAGCAGGATCAAAAGTATTTCCCGTCACTCCCGATCCTGACCAGGTCCCTCCTGGTATGTTTGCATCTTTTTGCAGATCGATTGTATTTGCGGCAACGCACAAAGTAAGATCCTTACCAATCGCAAGAGAATCTGGTTTGTTTACTGTTATACTTCTGAATTGTGAAAGATCACAACCATTGTAACGAACAGTGTAAGTAATAACCTTCGTGCCCGTGCCGGCATCTTGAGGATTGAAAATAGATCCTGTCATTCCCTTGCCGGTGAATGTTCCCCCTTTTAATGAAACATCATTCATTAGATTGACAGGGTTGTCAGCAATGCAAAGAGAGAGAGCCGAGCCGGTGGTTAATGTTGGTTCGGCTAAAACATTTACTTTAATTGTTTTAGATGCTGTACAATTCGATGAGTTAGTGTACGAGTATGTTACGTCATGGCTTCCAAGACCTGCAGAGATTGGATCAAACACACCAGAGATTACACCCGTTCCGCTCCAAGATCCATTTAGCGGAGTACCATTCGAGAGCGTTAGTGGTGTAGCGTTAACACAAATATCAAAATCAGAACCGGCCCCAACTACGGGCAGGTCATTAACTGTTATTTGCTTGGTCGCAGATCCTGTACATCCCGTTGACACGTCTGCATAGTTATACGACACGGAGTATGTACCGCTGCCTACGCTGGTTGGATCAAATTTATTATTGGTTGTCCCCTGGCCAGACCAAGTACCACCCAAAGGAAAGCCAGCATTTGTCAAATCAATTGCGGTCGCATTAATACATGCCGAGATTGGAGGACCTGCATTAACAGTGATCACGTCTGACACCGTAAACACTCTTGAATCAGTGGCAACGCATCCAAATTGATTTTGGTAAGTGTAGGTAATAATATTCGTTCCAATAGCTGCAGACAAAGGCGAAAAATTCGTTCCGCTTACTCCTGTTCCACTCCATGAACCGCCTTGAATGTTACTATCATTTAGAAGCGAATACGAAGAAGAATTTTTGCAGAAGGCTTTGTCTGGTCCGGCATCCACTGTGATTGGTCCACGTACTTGAATACCACGTGTTGATGTGCTTATACAACCGCTGCCATCATTGTAAGTATAAGTGAGTTGAAATGTTCCCTGGCCAGCAACAGAAGGATCGAAATAACTTCCATCCAGACCCGGACCCGACCAGGTGCCACCAAGCTTGCTGACACTAAGATCAAGATCTATTTGGGCGCTGTTCAAGCAAAGCACCAGGTTATTACCAACAGAGATTACGTCAGGACTTTTTACGGTCATTGATCGATTCACTGTATTGAAACATCCCGAAGGGCTTGTGTATTTGTAAGTCACCGTGTAAATGCCCACTCCCAAATTTTTAGGATCAAAAGCATTGCTACCTACACCTGATCCGCTCCATGTTCCACCGGCCGGAAATTCTGCAGTCGTTAAGTCGAAAGGTGTTGCTGTTGTGCAAAGCGTCACGTCAGGTCCAGACGTTACCGTTGGAATTGAAT
The DNA here is from genome assembly GCA_027317105.1 of Cytophagales bacterium. Lineage (GTDB taxonomy): Bacteria > Bacteroidota > Bacteroidia > Cytophagales > Cyclobacteriaceae > ELB16-189. The sequence goes on along the minus strand of DAHVFH010000156.1, from coordinate 10,367 downwards.
TGATTGTTACGCTTCGTGTATCAACAGCCGTGCAGCCGAAGGCATCTTTGTAAGTGTAAGTCAATAAAACATTTCCTACACCTGCCTGTGATGGAATAAAGTTGTTTTGTTGTACGCCCGTGCCTGACCAGGTCCCCCCTAAAATACTTCCATCATTTGTGAGTGAATAGGTAGGAGCATTTAAACAGAAAGCAAGATCGACACCAGCGTCTACCGTGATCGATGATCTTACAACAATTGTTTTGTTTGCAGTACTAATACAACCCGCCCCATCGTCATAAGAGTAAGTCAGTGTATTGGTTCCGATTGGAGCGAGAGAAGGGTTAAAGAAACTTCCGTTTTCAAGGCCCGTAGATCCTGACCAGGTACCGCCTATTTGTGAAACCCCCTGAGTCAAATCAATACGGTCACTGTTTGCACACATGACCAAATTATTTCCAACAGTTACAACCGGTGGAGTTCTTACAGTAATTGATTTTGTGGCAGTATTTGTACAACCTGCAGCACTCGTGAAATTGTATGTTACTGAATAAATTCCTGCACCTAAATTTTGTGGAGCAAATGAATTGTTATTTACGCCTGATCCGTTCCATGTTCCACCACCAGGAAATTCACCTGTTGTCAAGTCTACAGCACTTGCCGTTGTACAAAGGGTTAGCGGTGGTCCGCCTGTTACGGTTGGTATAGCATTGATCGTTACGCTTCGTGTATCAACGGCCGTGCAGCCGAAGGCATCTTTGTAAGTGTAAGTCAATAAAACATTTCCTACGCCCGCTTTCGATGGATCGAAACTATTTTGTTGTACACCCGTGCCTGACCAAGTTCCTCCTAAAATACTTCCATCATTTACTAACGAATAGACAGGAGCATTTAAACAAAAAGCAAGATCGATTCCCGCATCAACAGTGATTGGAGTACGGACAACGATTGTTTTTGTTGACGTGCTTACACAGCCCGCGCCATCGTTGTAAGTATAAGTCAAAACGTTTGTTCCCACCGGTGCGATTAGAGGATTAAAGAAGCTTCCGTTTTCAAGGCCCGTAGATCCTGACCAAACCCCTCCTATTTGAGTAATTCCTTGCGCGAGATCCACACGGTCACTGTTTGCACACATGACCAGGTTGCCCCCCACATTGATCACAGGAGGCGCTTTAACGGTGAATGAACGAATACCTGTATTTGTACACCCCGAAGGACTTGTGTAGCTATAAGTCAAAGGATAGACCCCTACACTTAAATTTTGAGGATTGAAGTTGTTGTTGCTCACACCTGCACCCGTCCAGGATCCTCCCAAGGGAAATTCAGCCGTTGTAAGATCAATTGTACTTGCAGTTGTACAAACCGTTGCGTCTGGTCCAGCGGTGATCGTTGGGATTGAGTTAACAGTTACATTTCTTGTATCTAATGCTGAGCAACCAAAAGCATCTTTGTAAGTGTAGGTCAACACAACGTTCCCTACACCAGCTTTTGATGCATCAAAATTTCCTTGAGAAACACCTGGCCCCGACCAGGTCCCGCCCAAAATGCTTCCATCGTTTGTGAGTGAATAGACGGCCGAGTTCAAACAGAATGACAAATCTATTCCAGCGTCTACAGTAATAGGCGCTCTTACCACGATAGTTCTTGATGATGCACTTATGCAACCAGCCCCATCATTGTAAGTGTATGTTAGAACATTTGTTCCCACCGGTGCAACTGCAGGGTTAAAGAAGGTTCCGTTCTCGATGCCCGTGGATCCTGACCAAACCCCTCCTATCTGAGAAACGTTTTGTGCCAAATCTATTTTATCATTATTAGCACACATGACCAGGTTACCACCTATGCTAATCACAGGAGGGGCCTTAATTGTAATAGAACGAATTGCTGTATTTGTACACCCCGAAGAACTTGTGAAGCTATAAGTCAAAGGATAGACCCCTACACTTAAATTTTGAGGATTAAAACTATTGTTGCTTACTCCTGGTCCTGTCCAGTTTCCGCCCAAGGGAAACTCCGCGGCAGTAAGATCTATCGTACTTGCAGTTGTACAAACCGTTGCGTCTGGTCCTGACGTTACTGTTGGCAACACATCAACAGTAAATGTTCTCGTGTCGCTGGCCGGACAACCAAAGGCATCTTGATAATTGTATGTTAAGATAAAAGAACCAGCTCCCGCCTTTGACGCATCAAAACTGTTTTGTGTGACGCCTGTTCCCGACCAGGTCCCACCGGCTATACTTGGATCACTCACCAAAGAGTAAACGGCCGAGTTCAAACAAAACGTTCTGTCTGGACCCGCATCAACAACCACAGCCGAACGCACCTGGATATTTCTTTTTGCAGTGCTTATACAACCGCTGCCATTGTCATAAGTATATGTCAAAACATTATTTCCTATCGTTGCCAGTGCCGGATTAAAAAAGCTTCCACCTTCTAAGCCTGGTCCCGACCAAATCCCCCCTAGTTGAGATATGCCTTGAGCCAGGTCAACCCGACCGCTGTTAACGCATAGAATTTTATCACTGCCAATGGTCACTACCGGAGGTGTAACCACCGTTATTGTTCTTGTCGAACCTCCAACACAACCGTTATTATCTGTAAAGGAATAATTTAGTGTGTGCGCTCCAAGAGTTGAATTGCCTGGATTGAATATGTTATTTGAAACACCCGGACCCGACCAGGTGCCAGGCGTTGGGAACGAAAAATTATTTAACAGAATTGCCGGAGCTGTAGTGCAAACCGAAACAGTAGGCCCGGGATCTACCACGGGGTTCTTATTTACTGTTATGTTTTTCGTTGCAGTTGCAGAACAACCGAAAGCATTTGTGTATGAATATTTGACAGGATGAATCCCCGCTGAGACAGATGAAGGATTAAATAAATTTCCATTCACACCAAGGCCCGACCATGTTCCACCCGGCAAGCTTGCGTCATTCGTTAAGTCATAGACCGCGTCTGCACTGCAAAAAGTTTTATCAGAACCAGCCGAAACAACAGCATCGTTTTTTACAGTAATGATCCGTGTTGCAACACTGATGCAACCTGAACCATTGTTATAAGTGTAGGTTATTTGAAAATCACCCAGGCCGGCAAACGCGGGATCAAATTGACCATTACTTACACCGGTACCGGTGAAAGTTCCGCCCGAAACAGAAACGTCTTTTGTCAGGTCGTACAATCCAGTTGAAACACAAATGATTTTGTTAGCGCCAGCGCTTATCGTTTGTGGGAGTGTAACTGTTACTTGCTTGGTTGTCGAGTTTGTACATCCGTTCGCATCCGTCAACTTATAATTCAAATTGTAACTTCCTGATCCCAAAACTTGAGGATTGAAAAAACCCCCCGTTATTCCAGCACCGGTCCACGTTCCACCCGTTGGAAATACTGCCGTGTTCAAATTCAATGGTGAAGCTGTAGTGCAAATCGAAACTGCAGGACCGGCATTTAAAGACGGAATATCATTTACTGTAATTTGCTTTGTGTCATTAGCAGTACAACCAAAAGCATCTTTATAGTTGTAAGTGATTACAAAAGAACCAACGCCTGATTTTGTTGGATCGAATGTCGAATTGGTCAAACCGCTTCCTGTCCAAGTACCCCCATGCTTATCAGGATCATTTGTTAAATCAATTGTGCCGGCATTGATACACAAGGTTCTACTAATTCCGGCATCGACTGTAATATCTGGTCTAACTGTAATTGTTTTTGTGTCTGTACTTATACACCCGTTTCCACTATTGTATGTGTAGCTGATCACATTTGTACTTACTCCTGCGGTTTGAGGACTAAAGAACGAACCGCTTACACCTGCACCACTCCACGCACCACCGCTTACGCTTGCGCCCGCGTCAAGGTCAATCAAACCACTTGATAAACAAACCACTTGATTCGCGCCAGCATCGACAGCGGTAGGATCCTGTACTTTAATCGTTCTTGTTTTTATCGATTGACAACCGAGAACATCCGTTACAGTATATGTAACAACCTGGTCGCCTACGCCAGCAATAGAGGGAGTGAACGTATTACCAACCACACCGCTACCAGAGAATACCCCGCCACCAGGTGACACACCTGTAGCCAAATTAATTGAAGATGAAGTTGAACAAACGGTAATGTTAGAACCTATGCTTACGCTTTGAGGATTTATTACGTTAATGATTTTTGTATCTGTTGCAGCGCAACCATACTGATTTGTAAAAGCGTATGACATTTGATAAGCTCCAGGCCCTACTTGACCAGGAGTAAAATTTGTTCCTTGTACACTTAACCCGGTCCACGTGCCACCGGTCACGCTTGCACCACTATTGAGATTAACAGTAGAACCGTTTGTACATACGGTAACATCGGGTCCCGCATCAATCACAAGTTTTGAAAATACAGCAATAGTTTTTTGACTTGAATTTGAACAACCGTTGCTTTGAGTTACTTTATAAGTAACTGTTTGAATGCCCACTCCCGCAACTGATGGGTCAAACAAACCAGCACTTACGCCTGATCCAGTCCATGACCCGCCACTTGGAGTTACGCCCTGACTTAAATCAACAAGGCCCCTGTCAACACACATAAATAAATTTGGTCCAGGATTCACCGTTGGTAAATCGGTTACTGTAATTTTTCTACTTGCAGTTGTTGAACAACCAGACGCATTCGTGTAAGTATAATATACTTGTACGTCTCCGATTCCTGACAATGAAGCGTTAAAGTTTGTTCCGATTACTCCTGAGCCGCTGAATACTCCACCACTTGGAAATGCGGTCGCAGTTAAATCGAATGGAGCTGCATTTAAGCAAAGTGTTTTATCCGTACCGGCATTTACCGTTGGTAATGAATTCACTGTTATCACGACCTGATCAGTTCCAGAGCATCCATACGAATTTGCCAGAGAGTACGTAATTGTGTAGCTGCCCGGAGTGACATTGGCTGGATTAAAACTTGTACCATTTACACCCGTGCCGGTGAAGGTTCCACCTCCCGGAGTGACACGGCCGGCCAGGTCAACCACAGGGCCACCTACACAAACAGAAAAATCAGAGCCAGCGAATACAGAAGCTCCCCCATTAACAATTATATTTTTCGTTGCCGTATTGCTGCAGCCGTTGGCATCGGTGTAGTTATATGTTACTGCAAAAGTTCCGGCACCTGATGAACCAACATCAAAATTTCCACCTGTCACAAATGGACCGGTAAACGCTCCGCCAATTGGTTGACCCGTTCCGTTTAACGCGACCAAAGGTGCGCCCGAACAAACGAAGATATCAGGCCCGGCACTTATCACGGGTTTTGCGATTACGGTTATCTGCTTTGTTACAGATGCCACGCAACCATTTCCGTCAGTGACAGCATAAGTTAAAATTTGGTTACCGGCTCCCGCTGCAGCAGGAGTGAATGCGCCTGCAGTTACACCGTTACCTGACCAGATTCCACCATGCAAACTTTCTATTCCCGTTAGCGTAATTGCCGGAGCATCAATACACGCATTTAAATTTCCCCCCGCGGTAACCGTGACCGGAGCAATTACACTTATCAATCTGAAATCACTTGCGGTACAGTTTGTCACCGGGTCTGTATAGCTATAAGTTATTTGGTGGACTCCCACACCCGCGATTGCAGGATTAAAATTCAAACCCTGAATTCCCGTACCCGAAAATGTGCCGCCTGTAATATTTACATCCGCTATCAAATTGTAAACTGTAGCATTGCTACACACGACAATATCAACACCAGCATTTACCGTTGGAGCTGCATTCACAGTTACAGTCCGGGTTGAAGTTGTCACACATCCTTTCCCGTTCGTGTAGACATAAGTCAAAGTATAAGATCCCGCACCCACGCTTGTAGGTGAAAAGAATCCACCGGTAACGCCTGATCCCTGCCAAACGCCACCGTTAAGCGAAGCGCCTGTTATCAAGAAATCAGGTGCATTACTACAAACTTGAAAATTGGGTCCTGCAGATATAGCGGTCGGACTTTCAATTACAATTTGTTTTTGTGCGGTGACAATGCAAGACGGTGTAGTGTATGTATATGTAACCACACTTGTTCCAACACCTGGCACCGTTGGATCGAATTTATTTGTTCCTGATTGTACACCAGGGCCGCTCCAAGCTCCACCAAGAGGTGATTCTCCTATCAAATTTATAATGCCACCGTTTAAGCAAATATCAAGTGTTGATCCCGCACTTACGGATGGACCAGCGACAACGGTAAACTGTTTTGTGTATGTGCTTTGGCAACCGGAAGCATTGGTGAACTTATAGGTAATCGTGTAAGCGCCCGCAGTAACGTTACTCGGATTAAAATTAATTCCACTTATTCCGTTTCCTGACCAGGTGCCACCTTGATATTGAAGTTGAAGATCATTGTTCAAGTTGTAAGTTCCACTGTTATTACAAAAGGTCTGATCTGAACCAATACTAAATGTTGAAACACTATTCACCGTTGCGGTGAGCGTACTTGTTGCAGTACAACTATTTGAGTTCGTATAAGTATAGCTTAACGTAAAAGTTCCGGCACCTGCAGTAGAAGGGCTAAACTTTGTTGGCCCAACTATTCCCGTTCCTGACCAAGTCCCACCGCTTGGACTTCCCACCAAATCTATATCCGCTGAATTCACACACGCAGCGAAATTGTTTCCCGCGCTGACTGTCGGCTTTGCATTGACAGTGATTGATCTTGTGTCTGTTGATGTACAATTACTTCCGTTTGTATAAGAGTAAGTAATAGTGTAAGTCCCAGCCCCTATCGATGGATCAAACTGCCCACTTGAAACAGCAGTTCCCGACCAGGTGCCCCCTGTTGGTGAACCACCTGACAAAGTCAACAATCCCGAGTTACTACACGTCACCAAATCAGAGCCAGCGTCAACAGTCGGAGACGACAACACGGTCACATTAACGTTGGATGAGTTTGAGCATGTTCCATCCGAATATGTGTATGTTAAAACGGAAGTGCCCACACCAGCTATTACAGGATTAAAAGTACTTCCGCTTACTCCTGGTCCTGACCAAGCCCCGCCCGAAGGCGTTCCCGATGTTAAAGCCTTATTTCCACCACCTACGCAAACCGAAAAATCACTGCCGGCACTAACGGTAGGAAGTGCAAGTACATTGAAATTCAATACATCGCTATTGGTACAACCGGTAACGGGATCCGTGTAAGTGTAAGTCAAAACATAGGTTCCAGAGGTTGCAGCATTTGTATCAAAGTTCGCACCGCTTAGATTGGTGCTTCCCGACCAGGTGCCACCGGTAGGAGATCCGCCCAGGGGATAGCTGCCAGAATTATCACACTTTGATTTATCTGAACCAGCATCTACAAACGGCAAAGCATTTACAGTAACCGATTTGTTGGCTGAATTAGTACAGCCGTTGGCATCGGTATAAGTGTAGGTAACTGTGTATGACCCGGAAGGAGCTGAGTTTGTGTTAAAGTTTCCGCTTGCATCGATAAAAGATCCTGACCAGGTCCCGCCACTTGGAGTTCCTGCAGTAACAGCATGTGTACCACTGTCATCGCAGTAAACATTTGCCGCTCCTGCAGATACCGTAGGTAAACAATTTATCTGCGCAATTTTTGTAAAAGCTGATGGCGTGTTTACCGTGTAAGGTCCCGGCCAATCGCAATTACTTGCAGTGAAAGTCCACTCCGCTCTTGCGTTCACAGGTCCACTAATAAGGCCACAACCAAAGGTAGACGCATCAATACTTCTGGTTTCTCCCCCAAAAATTCCACCAGGTCCGCTAGTAGTGAAGGCAATGTTTTTATCAGTATTAATTTTCACAAAACTCTGATAAGGTCCGTCTGTGATTCCACACGCTACGCAATAATCAACAGTCCCGGAGGGACAGAAATTTCCCTCTTGTTGTAAAGTGAATTTTGTGGGATCAACTATAAACAAACGTATCGTTCCCTTTTTACCGAGGTCATTTGTATAATCACCTAATTGGATATCACGGGATACGTAAGGAGTGCCAAAAAAACTTCCCGTACATAACGTGTTAAGGTTAATTCTAAAAATGTAAAATGTTGCGTCATCATTTCTACTCAATCCGTTACACGCCAAATCAGTTAACGCACTACTGTTGGGATTAGCTATATATACCCTCCCTGCGGAAGAATTGATAAACGCCTTTGTCCACTTAATGTCCAATAATGATGTTCCTGTTTTTACAACGGTAATCTTTATGTTTCCACCGTCTGCAACAGCATCCATCATGTCTCCTGTAATCTGTTTCAAAACGATTTGAGAGTAAGCCACAGTACCAACCAGACATAACAATAGAACTATGAAATGTTTTTTATTCATAAAATTTTGAATTCGTGTGATTATAAAATGATTCGCAGTGAAACGGTTGCCTGATAACGCCAATTCCCAAATTCATTTCGCACATAATACCGTTGTGTACCGGTGATGACAAAAATTAGATTTCGTGAGGCATAGAATTCCGCTTCACAACCTCCGATCACACCGTAGTTAAATGAAAATTGATTGGTGTTCTTATCGTTGGGAAACTTATTGATGAAGTCACCCGCAAAGGAAACCCCCGCAAGTCCATTGAAATAGAAAAAACGATTTGCTGAATACAGATTAAAACTTCCCATACCATCGAGGAAAGTATAGGTGTAGTTGATGTCAGCGTCATTACCAATTCCAATTCCCCCTCCAAAAAGACCTTTGATTTTTGGATCAAAGGCTAATCCGCCATACCCTGATAACAGAGGCCCGGCACCGCTAAAGCCAGCACCGATCTGGAAAAACCGAGAGTTTTTTAAACGACCACCTTGAGCATTAACACAGCGAACACCAAGACTACAGACCAGGACAACAACAAGGACAAGTAATTTTATATTCATATTCAAAGTGGTTTAGCATTCAACAAATCTTTTGCAGACAACTTTATCTCAACCTTTCGTTGCCCTTCATCTTCCCAAAATTCAATTGAAAAATGTTTATCAGGATCGAGAGTAAACTTTTCAAACACGTACACTTTCTTTACGCTCTCTTTCCGTTGTATTGTTTTCACATCATCATTTAAGGTGTACAACCATTTCTTCTTAAGATCTTCCACCTGTTGAGGTGCTTGGTTTACGCCCTTCGCTTTTTTATCACGAATAAAAAAACCCTCGAAACCGAGATCATATTTCACAGCTCCCTTGTTTACCAAAGTGACCCTAAAAAAATAATAGCTATCCTTTACATAAATAGCGTTCAAGTAGTACTCCATCTTTTGAGTTTTTTCTCCCACATCATCCATTGTACTTCCCTTTTCCAAAACATCCTTTGCAAGCACTTCCAACAATTTCGTTTCCTTACTAAGTGCAACTACCTCTTTCGCTTTGGCGCTCTGTTCAGGAGTTGTCCGTACTTGCTTCCGCACAATTGCTTTTTCAATTGTGATTGGAATTAATTGCTGACGTGGCCACTTCGCATACTCAAGAATGAAATTGTAATGGCCATCTTCTGTTTCTACATAAAGATTTGTTCTTTCAAATTTCTCAATGGCTGCAGTAATGGTAAGACGCGGTCCCCCCGCAGGATCTTCAAGTAAAATATCTGTTACTGTTTGTCCCGCTTCCTCTTTTGTGCCCAAACCAATATGCGTTTTAATTATGTTGGATTCAAAAATTAAATGCACCGCAGTACTTAACCCAACTTGAATGGTATCGTATTTTTGAGCCTGAATAAAACCGGCCGGAAATAAAATGAGAATTGATAGAACAATTTTCTTCATAAACGCAATGTTAGTTTGTGACCTTTTGGCAATGGAATTGTAATGGCATTTACTGCCCGGTTACCGGCACTCGAGGGAATGGTCCTTAGAATTGGAACCCTGACAACCGAATTAACCTGGGTGGCCGCATCATTGAGAACATCCTTTTTTACTTGTTGTTGTATTCCCCCCTGGACAAGAAGGCCTTGGTTACCATCCAAGTCATATGCCTTAAGTTTTTGTTGAATTGTGTTATTACCTACCTGAATAGAATTAACGACAATCTCAATTCGCTCATTGGTAAAACTGCAGACCCCATAAACCAAAGTATTTTTTGGAATTATTTCTGAACCGATCTTAACATTGTCATCGACAATTCTTATCAAAACATTTGATCCGCTCTTTACCGTACTCTCATCCTGAATTACGGCATTGATAGGCTCAACAGAAAGCGGAGCATTCGGGTCCTGACCAGCAACTTTTGCCTGTTCTTTTGTGGTTGTTGAAAAACCGAGTTTCCTTTTTGATACAGGTTGTTGATCCGTAGCTGAAACTACTTGTTGAACTTGTTCTTTGTTTTGAACTTCTGCCTGAACCGGTTTTTCTACATGGCTCTTGTTATCGGCCCGCTCCTTGTAAACATGAACCACTTTTGGTTTTTCTTCTTTCTTCAATTGA
>DAHVFH010000001.1 GCA_027317105.1 Cytophagales bacterium | reverse complement strand
ATGATTGTAATCGTGGCTGCACTTTTAGCCTTTGCGGTGATCCCATTACCAAGCAACGGAAGTTGGATCTGATTTGAAAAAGCTGACTGTATAGTAAAGGGAATAGAAGAAGTTGTGCTCTTAAAAAATCCTTTGACAACAATGGATCCACCATTGAAAGGAATACCCGATTGAACTGCCATCGAAAATTCCACTTTTTTGAATGTACCCGGAAAGACATCAACATTTTGAAGGGACACTGTGCCGTTGGCTGCATCAACAGTAAATGGGCCAGCAAGAATCACATCAGCGTTTTCACTACCTTCGGGAGAATTAGATTCAGTTGTATCGCTTCCATCATTGGATTGATTGTTGCCGCCTTGTTGCACATCATTTCCTGAATTTTCTTGAATATGCACATTAGCGATGCTCATCAAAAACGAAGAAACCTCTACCGTTCCATTGGCAGCAGTAATTTTTCCGGCCTGGCCAGAAGTCTTTGTTTTTGAATTTGATACTAGCAGGTTAAGTGATGCCGTTTTAGTTGGGCTTACGCTGCTTAATCGGCTGCAACTCGTTAAAAGGGCAACCATACTTGTTAAAATTATTATTTTTTTCATACTTGATTGGTTTGTGGTTAGCTTGCTTTAATATTAACACATGAGTGCCATCCAAACGGCTCGAGTGCCGACTTCGTTGGTCAGTGCGTTTAATATATTTTGAGAACCAACTATTTTAATGATAGGTACGTTCAGTTCAGGCTACCTTTCCCTTAATAAATTTATCAGCCATCATAACCAACGAAGAGAAAAATATCAATATCCTTTTACAAGGTTGTAAAAAAGGTGATCGGAAGGCACAAGATCAACTTTACAATCAATTCTATCGGTATGCCTTGGGCATCTGCATGCGCTACACTCGCACGCAAGATGAGGCTTTGGAAGTTGTGAATGATGGCTTTTGTAAAATTATGACCCATGCTGGCGATTATAGCCCTGGAACTTCGTTTAAAGCATGGTTGCGCAGGATAATGATCAATTCCTCTATTGATAATTTTAGAAGAAACGAAAAGCATTATGACCATGTTGATATCTCTTTCATTAAGGCGGAACAGGTAACACCCGATGTATTAAGTAATCTGTCTACAGAGGTGATTCTTCAGGCAATTCAGCGACTCCCTCCTTCTTATCAGATTGTTTTCAATCTTTATGCTATCGAGGGATATCAGCACAGTGAGATAGCGCAAAAACTCAATATAAGCGAGGGCACTTCAAAGTCTAATTTAAGTGTAGCCCGTTCAAAATTAAAGAAAGCCCTGAGTCTTGAACTAGAAAAAAAAACTGAACAAAATGGATGATAGTGATTTTGACGAATTGCTGAAAGATAAATTTGAAGGCCATGAATTTTCAGGTTCAGTGCCCAATGCATTAGATCGTTTTCATAGCCGTCTTGCTTCTTACCAAACAATACCCTGGTATTCACAATACCGCACTGAAATTTTTGTAGCCACCACCTTCATTTTATTTACCCTGTTTAATAGTCTTTTTTATTGGAATTTTAATAAAAAAGAAATTTCATCTGCACAAAAATTAGACAATAGCAAGGCAATTATCGATTCGCTTCTTTTGGTCATTGAAAAACTTCACTCAAACCAACCAAACGCTTCAGTTTTTATAATTGATCCATCTAAACCAGCAGCAAAAAACGTAGCATCTATGGACATTGCTCCTGAAAAGCAAGTTCTTTCTTCATTGAGTACGGATTCAAGATTTCACATTGGCTCCGTTTCTTCTCTACCAAAAACGGTTTATGAGCGGTTAACCCAAGAAGGTGTGCTGGAGACCCAAAACGGAGAGGCATTCCTGATCATTACCGACCGAGTTAAGAGAATCAGGCATAAAGCGTACTTATTTGATCCCATTGCTATAGTTAACCCTGGTGAAATCGACTCTGTGTCTACTTCAAAGGAAAGTAGGCTTATAAAATCGCACAAGATTATTTTAAAGAATTTGCCCAGCAAGATGATCAATAAAATGGAAAGCCATTCCTACAAGGCAGGTGTAGGTATTGGCATAGCACCTCATCTTGATTTGGCTGCAGGAATCTTTTCTTTAGGTTCAGGAGGGCTGTTGCCGCGAGCAGGAGTAACTGTGGAATGGACCGTATCACCTCATTGGAGCATTGAAACTTCACTGGATTACACCAACACTAAACTGACCACAGATAAAAATTTTCAGTCCTTTTATCTTCCTAACATAAAGCCCGAGTTAGGCGTCCTTGAGAATGTTCAAATAAAAAACCAATTGCTATCCATGCCCATCAACTTGAAATACCGCTGGTGGCTCACACATAAACAGCTTCTTGTAATGAAGGCGGGCTACTCACCTTATCTTGGTTTGCGAAATACTTACACCTATACGTATCCAGAGAAGCCCCCATACGCTGACTTTGTAATTAGCGATGTCGAGCAAGTTGACCAAATGAAATTCAATGGGGGTACTTTAAATTTGGCAGTAGGGATTAACCGACTTATTAAAAAGAAGAATTTTTTTGAGGTCGCACTCTTTTACGAGCGTAGTTTAGGAAAATTTGGTGACCAGAACCTGAACATGCAACTCTTTGGCTTGCGAACGGCCTATTCAATTAAGGTCAGGTAAAAGTTTAATGAGCCAATCGCAATGAATTTTCATAAGTATTTTGTAGGGTTAACCTTTGTGTCAACATCATTGGTAGCGCAAGAGATCAATGTTCTGGGCAAAGTCACCGATGGGGGGTCTGGCGATCCGATTCCATTTGCAAATGTTATATTTAAAGGAACAACAATAGGTGTCACCACTGACTTTGATGGCAATTTCCAGTTGCGAACCTCAACTTCCTGCGATTCGATTATGGTTACTTCCATTGGGTACAAGCCGCGCACAAAGGCCGTGGGGGCGGGAAAGCAGGTTATCAACATTCAATTAGAGGAGGACATAACCCATCTGCAAGAGGTAGTGGTCGTTGCCGGTGAAAATCCTGCCTTCCCCATACTTCGAAACATGGTGCGAAATAAAAGCAAGAACGACAAGCGCAATCTCGCGGCCTATGAATATGATTCGTATACGAAAACGGAAGTGGATGTAGACCAGATCTCTGAAAAGTTCCGCAAGCGAAAAGTGATGCGAAAAATCACCCAAGTGATGGACAGTATTGATCGGATGGTGGGTGAAGATGGCAAACCAATCCTTCCTCTCTTTATCACAGAAAGTGCCTCAAGGGTTTATTTTAGAAGCTCACCAAAGGTAAAGACAGAGCAAATTCTGAACACAAAAATAAGCGGGGTGGGGATAAGCAATGGCTCTACGGTGACAGAATTGGTGGGCTCCTCGTTTCAAGAGTATAACTTCTATCAAAATTGGCTCAGCATATTCAATAAAAATTTTGTTTCGCCCCTAACAGACGGTTGGCGATTGTATTATGACTATGACTTGATCGACAGTCTATATGTAGGAGACGATTTTTGTTATCGTCTCGACTTCAGCCCGAAAAATCCACAACAGCTAGCTTTCAAAGGATCTCTTTGGATCACTAAAAAAGATTTTGCCCTCAGGCAAATTGACGCCTCGGTAGGAAAGGAATCAAACGTGAATTTTATTGACAAGATCCGCATCCAACAAGAGTTGACACCCACACCAAGTGGCCCATGGCTGCCCGTTAAGAACCGGGTATTGGTAAACGTGAGTGAGATCAGCAAGAACTCGGCAGGCTTATTGGCAAAATTCTACACCAACAACAAGAATATTGTTATTAATCGTTCTCACGAAAATTCCTTTTATGGGAAGCGCATTATTATTATGGATGGAGCAGAACTTAAACACAATGAAAAGTATTGGGATTCGCTGCGGCATGAGCCATTGAGTCCAACGGAAAGGAATGTTTATAAAATGATTGACACGATCAAAAATATTCCGGTGGTAAAAACCTACACAGAGGTATTCAAGGCAGTGGTGGACGGTTATTATGATTTAGGTAAGTACAAAGTGGGCCCATACCTGCGCACAGTAGCTTGGAATAGTGTGGAGGGGGTGCGGGTGCAAACCGGGTTCAAAACCAACATTAGCTTCAGCAGGAAAATGGTTTATCGGGGCATGCTCGCGTATGGGTTTCACGATACTAAACTAAAATTTTTGGCCTCTGCCCAACGAATATTATCACGAAACCGATGGACCACGCTTACTTTCCGTGTTCACAAAGATGTGATACGGCTAGGGGTGGATGAAGATGCATTGAGTACCCATCCGTTGTTTTTGACAGCTGCGCGGTGGGGTCAATTTCAACGAGCATATTATTTTAACGAGGCGTTTATTTCCTTCAAAAGGGAGTTCCTCCCAGGCCTATCCGGACAGTTGGCCACGCGTTATTCTACTTTTGAGCCTACCTATCCATTTGGGTTTCAACGCAATTCCGTTGATCCTACTGCCCCGGTTTACAGACAGTTTCAGACTGCCGAGGTTTTTGTTGAAACCCGCTACGCCCGAGATGAAACCTTTCTTCAAAATGGGAACGAAAGACTTAGCCTTGGGCTAAAGAAGTGGCCTGCGCTTACCTTCAGATACACCCACGGAATGAAAGGGCTCGCGGGTAGCGATTTTAATTATGATAAAGTTCGCTTGAACCTCGACAAAAAGATTAGGATGGGGCCGCTGGGAGTTGGTGTCCTTTCAGTATCAGGCGAATACATTTATAACCGACTGCCCTACCCGCTTCTTACAGTACATCTCGGTAATCAGTCTGTGGTCTATTCAAAATACACTTTTAATTTGATGAGCTACGGAGAATTTGTAAGCGATGAATCTGTTTCGATGCACTACAGACAGTATTTTGAAGGGTTTATTGTAAACCAAATTCCCGTTTTGAGAAGGTTAAAATGGCGGTTGGTAGGCACCGCAAATGTAATTTATGGCAGCCTCCGCAGCGCCAACCAACGCTCGATTGCGCGCTTAACCCCCACAGGAGAAGTAGCCCTTAGAACAGGGTATTTTACAGCCGGAATCCCCTATGTGGAAATGGGCTATGGGGTGGAAAACATTTTCAAATTCTTTCGCGTTGACTTTGTCCATCGGTTAACCTATTTGAGCAACCCCAATGCCCGAAGTTTTGGAGTACTGTTCACTGCACAATTCAAACTGTAGATGCGAATGAAAAATTACAGGCACTGGAAAATGAACGTAGATTTATGATGGCAAAAAAATATATTCTATTTATTGGTATCGTGGCTGTGCTCCAATCCTGTAACACGAAGGAAACAATAGCGCCAAAGTCGCCACCTGTGCCAACCTTATCGGCCTGTGGATTGAATGTCATTACGGGTTATACCGACAAGACATCCTACTACCCGGGAGATAGCGTAACTGTATTTCTTCAATCTAGTTCAAGCCTTCAATGTGGACTAAACTTTTATGATGTAAATGGGACTCTCGCTTTTACTGCTAATGTTTCAATTTACCCTCAACTAACTCAGCCTGTTGAGCCATGGAAAAATGGGTTCAACTTTGCAGGCAACGGTAAAGTCAAATTGCCCTCCACCCTAGTCAGTGGCATTTACTTTATTGAAAATAAAATTCGATTCATCGTAAAATCGGCAACGACAACTGACTTAACCGTGGTCTATCCAACCAATACAATCAATGCCTACAACCTAAGCGGTGGAAAAGATATGTACACCCATAATTCTGCTGCCCCGATTGTTTCTTTTCTCCGGCCAACCGATGGCTCTGTCGAGGAGAGCGGATGCGATGCATGCTTGAAATGGTTTCCATCATTAAGCAATATTAAAGTCAACTACATTTCTGATATCGATCTAGACGATTATTCAACTTTTCAATTTAGCAGGGTTATAGCGATTATTGGGCACAATGAATACTGGTCGCGGAAAGCCAGAAACAATTTCGATCGGTTTATTGACGAAGGCAAAAATGCAATCATTTTGTCCGGCAATACCATGTGGTGGCAAGTGCGATATACGGCCGCAAAAGACGCGATGATTTGTTACAAGAATGCGGGAATGGATCCCGAGCCTGATCCCTTATTAAAAACTATTAATTGGTATGATCCTTCGCTGCAATACCCCATACTTTCAAGCATAGGCGCAGATTTTAATCATGGGGGTTATGGACTCAAGGTCGATAATGGTTGGGACGGCTATAAAATTTACAATCCAAGCGCTCCACTTTTAGAAGGATTAAATTTGAAAAAAGGGGAAATAATTAGCCTGCCTACAAGTGAATATGATGGCGCGCCCACTTCAGGGTTTGATTCAGGTGGCTTTCCGATCCTTGATAACAGTCAATTAAAATTTCAGCAATTTGAATTAATTGGGTTTGATCTAGGAAGCCGAGGAGGGAAGGAAACTATTGGCACTTTTGTTATTCTTCAAAAAACGAGGTCTTCTGGGATAATTGTAAATACGGGCAGTAATAAGTGGTGTTCTTCGTTCGGGATAGGATCGTCCAATTCAGGCCAAAAAATAAAAACAATAACTCAAAATGCGATTGTCAAACTACTTGCTGGATCGAAAATCTTTTCAAATTAATTTAGCTTTATGCAGAATGCAATTCCTATTCCCAATTATATTGCATTTTGGTTGGTTGTAGGTCACCAACGGTTATATAGATTTTTGCGTTAGGGGAGGGGTCTATATTTTCTTTTAAATTTATCAAATTTTATGGTTATAGATTTTGATCTAAATGAATATACGCGAAATCTTAAAATAGAGATGGTTCAGCCTGTTTATATTTTTGTTGAACTAACCATCATACCCCTTGCATTGCGCGGATCTAAAAGTAGCTTGAAATTCAAATTATTATAAATGGCCGTGTTTAATCAAAGACCTAATCTATATTCCTCTCCATTTTACCCGCTAACGATTCTTGGTCATTTGGTTCGGTATTTTCAAATACATCGAACGTTACTTGTAATCTATTTTAAAGAGAAATTGGTAGGAAAGATTGATAAGGAAAAAGTACAACTTAAATTATTGAATTATTATAACCGTTTTCAACCCAGTCAAGAAAGACAGGCTGTACTACTTCTAATTCTATATATTCTTGTAGCTACAATTATAGGTTTTCAACAATATCTACTTGATGCTTATAATAACTTCACGATTTTTAAAGATTCAGTTTTTCATCTTGTGAACCATCAAAACTTATATTTGGAATACCCGAATGAGTATTTTGATGTCTTTCTTTATAATCCTTCCTTTTCAGTTTTATTTATTCCATTTGCTTATTTACAAACTGGTTTAGGGGTAGTTGCATGGACCATAACAATAACTACAACCTACTTTTGGGGGATAAGAAGTTTAAAGCTTAGTCGTAATAAGGAGTTGTTTTTTCTACTATTAATTCTCCCTGAACTAATAACATCGGTAGAAAACATGCAAAATAACCCAATCATTGCAGCTTTTATTGTCCTCTCAGTAACAACATTAGAAAAAAACAAAATTAAACAGGCTTCAATCTATCCTGCAATAAACTTCTTTATAAAAGGCTATGGAGGCATTGCTAGTGTTTTTTTTGTTTTGAAATCCCCACGTATTAAAACACTTCTCTATTTATTTGTTTCATTTGCTGCCTTCTTCTCTCTTCCATTAATTTTTTATTCTTTTTCTGAATTTGTAATCCTTTACAAGCAATGGTTATGGTCCTTAAAAG
>DAHVFH010000127.1 GCA_027317105.1 Cytophagales bacterium | reverse complement strand
CGTAGTATTAGTAATCGTGGCCGTATAAAATAATCCACCGTTCTGACCAATTAGCGTTGAAGACGTAGCGCCACCTATTATGCTGCCCATGGTGTTACCGTTTGACCAGGCATATGTGTGCAGATCAGCTGCTCCATTGGTGTCCGTAAAACTGCTGGAAATACTACCATTGTAACCCTTGGCTGGATCACATATTGAATTATCTGAAGGTGTCAGCGATAAAATGGGTACAAAACTATTATCAGGAACTGATGCCGTAGTGAAATTCGTACAACCTGTTGTGGTATTGGTAACCAAAACGGTATAAGGATTCGGCGCCCCGATTGGTCCACCAATTGCTGTTGCGGTAGCGGCAGTGCCGTTATTTCCCACACCAAGCGCAGCACCTCCAGTTGTATTACCCACGTGCCACTGATAAGTGAAAGCATCACCCGGTTGGATATTGGAAATGGAAACTGAAGCCGTCCCATCTGGTGTTACCCCTGCAGTACAATTATGAGATCCTGTAGATGTTGGTCCAAGTGCCGGAATTATTTTTGCATTTGGTACCTGGTTAGTGATTGGTGCAGATTGGCATCCCGTCAATGTATTCTTAGCTGCAACTGTGTAAAAACCTGCGTCCAATTTATTCAATAAGGTTGAAGTAGAGGTACCATCAACGGGTGCTGCATTAGAATTACCATCATACCATTTGAAGGTATAGTCTGAAATAGTATAACCTGAAGGAATATTATTAACCTGAGCCGTTAAGCTTCCATTAAAACTTGTTGAAGGACTGCAAATTGAATTCGGAACAATGGAGGCAAAAGAAAGCACAGGAATAATACTATTGTCAGCAACAAATTGGGTAGTATTATTTTGACATCCAGTGGCTGTACTGGTTACCAATACAGTATAAGGATTTGGGGCACCGGTTGGCCCGCCAACTTTGATGGCTGTAACAGAAGTGCCGTCATTGGCCGCGCCTAATGCTCCGGTTCCAACTGCATTTCCGTCATACCATTGGTAGGTAAAAGGTCCAGCCATATTGGTGACTGCTACGGTGGCTGTGCCATCCGGTGTAAGCGCGGGATCACAATTATTGGAGCCGGTGGAAGTAGCGCTAAGCGCTGGAAGTACCGTGGTATTATTAACAACAATGGTGGAAGCACTGGAAGTACAATGAAGATCCGTTCGCGTTACCACGAGGGTATAAGATCCATCTTTTAGATTAGACAACACAGGATTGGTGTTGTCAGCTACTGTAATTGTTGGGCTTGCCGTGGTGGCTCCGTTGTACCAAGTGAATTGATAATTTGGATCAGAGGGCGGCACAACATTGCTCCCAGCAAAACTAACGCTAGCCGAAACCGTACCATTGTATTGACTACTTGCTAAAGCCGGGTTACAAATAGAGTTTGGGGTAGCGGTAGGTGTAATGATTGGTACATTTAAATTTTCGATGACGGGTGCATACGCACTAGCGGTGCAATGGAAAGGTGTAGAAACCAAAACCGTATATGGGGTTCCGCCACCGGATACTTGGTTTACTTGTTGGCCATTCGTCCCCGAAGTGGTATTCACCAAATTTCCCGGTAAGGTGTTTTGACCTTTGAACCATTGAAAAGTAAAACCATTTGGACTTTGTGGTACTCCTCCTACAGTTACATTAGCAATCATTGCGCCATTAGGTTGGGCTGGATCACAAGAAGTTAGAGGTGTCACCTGTGTTATCACCGGAGGATCGGGAATTACCGTTTGACTTTGAACCTGAGTCACGGGCGATAAAGTGGCTGAGCATAGTGTAGTCTTATCAACAATGACAGCTTGGTAATAACCTACCGGGAGGCCTGTTCTAGTTTGTCCCGTTCCATAGGTCGCGGGCAATATGCTACCTTGGGTACTGGTGGAATTATTGTAGTAATACCAATTAAAGGTATAGTTTGCTGGATTTTGAATTACACCGCTGGCATCTAAAGCATCGGCTTGAATCGACCCTGTATTGGGATTATTGCAATCCAATACATTCTGCAAAGTTTCTGCCTGCGCATTAGGCACGATCGGCCCACCCACATACTGCTGTGGCCTGACACCGGGATAGGTACAGGTGCCTCGGGTGATATTCAGAATATAATTTCCGGTGACCAGATTTTTGGCATCTGGCCCTGTTACTCCTATTGGGTTCAAATTGGTGTCCAACCATGTATAGGTATAGCCTGTTGATCCATCTGCAGCCACGGCCAACAATTCACCGTTAGGTGGTGAACAAAGTGTTTGATCCGATAACTTTGTAATGCTAAATGAAGGGAATCCTCCATTGACATTACCCACGGTACCCGTTACTACAGCACTTTGGCAGCCCTTCTGGATGTTGGTCACGACTACAGAATAATCATCAGCTGTTAGACCAGTAATATTGTAATTGGTTGCTCCGGCAATCGGGTTGGCGGTGGTCGTTCCGGTGTACCATTGAAAAGCATAAGGGCTTAAATCAACCACCGCAGTTCCTCCCACTGAGATATTTGCCTGCAATGATCCTGTATTAGGTGGATTGTAGGGTGGACAATTGTTGTTATCTGAAACTTTCGAAACCGTAACTGTAAATGGCGTTGGGGTTATCGGAACCGAATAAACTTTATCCGCGATGTTACAGTCCTTGTTACTGATCGAAGAAAAACTAAGCGGCAATACCGATCCATCGTTATAGATGGCGATGAATAAAGTAAAAGCAGAACCTGGTCCGTTGAAATTATAAATTGGAGAGGTGAAGGTTGCCCCAACAGCCAAATTTGTAATTGGTATGGAAGTGTTGAAAAGTCTTACTGCGGTTGTTGGACTCGTAGTTGGATCTCCATTAAAAAAACTGACTGGAACATTATCCGTAATCGGTAAATTACCATTATTTGTAAGATTAAACTGTGCCTGGATTCCCAGATTACCGCATATTGGTGGGGTAATGACTACTGTTGGAGAATAAACACCATCGCCATTGGTATCACAACCGGCAGGCAAGGGGGAAGTCAAACAATTTGGATTAGGCGTATCACCAAAGAACGTAAGATTTGGAGCGGGAAATATTGGGCAGCCACCAGCGCTAAGCGTTGGCACTTGATCCATAAAAACATTGAAGGGTCGATGGGGACCGGGGATACCGTTCGGACAAGGCGCGTTTCCAAATACTAAACTTGGATTGAGTTGTGGAAATGGCAGGGTCAACTTATCTGTAATATTGGTTACATAATAAGGATGCTGGTTCCATATCTGTCGCGTAGGGAGCCATGAATTTGTGGAAGAATAATAAAGTCTGGTTTGTCCCAACGATTCTTGTTGTGGTGTGTCATGTGCTAGGTTGAAAGCATTACTGGTATAACAGGTAATGCAGATATCAGTACTCCCATCGCCATTTACATCGGCCACAATCGGTCCCTCAGTAAAAGTATACGCCTGACAAGTCGTAGACCAAATAGTCGTTTGTCCCGTTTTGCCATCAGCCACAGAAAGCTGCTGCGCATCGCGATAAACCACCTCCGGATTACCGTCATTATTAAAATCATAGATGGTTAGAGAAAGAACGCCGGGATTGTCATTGATTGTCCTGACCCATTGCTTGACAAGCGTTGCGCCAGTAGCATCTGGTGTCAAACAAAAAATTTGAGCTCCAGCAACAAAAACTAAGTCAAGTTTTCCATCTCCATTTGCATCATCCAGGTTCACTCTGCCTGTTCCCCAAATCCAGCCGTTGGCAGGGTACACTGGATCTGAGGGTGCATAGGTTGCAAGTGTATTTTTTTGGACATTCCAATAAAATATAGTAGTGATATTATTCGCGCAAGGAACAGCTTCATTTCCAGAACAATTAACCGATCCGGTAATGACCACATCCATAAAGCCGTCAGCATCCAGATCCGCTGTGCTCGTGGTACTCACCTGATCATGACCATATTGATTTACGTCATTATATCCCTTTGGATAATAGTGTGGTCCTAATCCCAATGAATTTAGATCTTTTGCAACCGTTAATGTTTGAAGGGTTCGTGAAGCAAGACTGGGTACAGTATAAATAAAATTACCGCAAACCAATTCCAATTTATTGTCCCCAAGCAAATTAACTGCGACAGGCCCTGAGCTAATCTCGGTCAACCAATTTCCTCCTCCATCGGCGAGCTTCACCCCCGACTCCGCCGCATATATTTGATTTCTCAAATAAATTTCGGCTTTCCCATCACCATCAAAATCAGCAATGCCCATGCTGCCTGGACGAACTGAGCCCAAATCCACTGCATTAAATAAAGGAATAAGCGCTCCTTTGCCCGAAGCATATTCAAAGCCGGTTAAAAAATATTCTGTTGGTGGATTATTAGGACTTCCACCGCGATAACTTGCTATGGCATACATCTCACCGATTCCGTCTTTATTAATATCCGCGATGGCCGTTTCATGCTCGAATACGTAATTGCTTCCCGCTTTCGGAAAGATCTTTGAGCCTGGAGTGGTGTAGTCTCCCATAATGTTGCCCGGACTGAAACCGCTAGCGGTTGCAGTTGCCACTACCTGAATGGTACTATTCCATTTTGAAGTTACCACGGCATCAGGTACACCATCTCCATTCATGTCTCCCACTGAAATCTTAGAAGGGGTGTCTGCCGTATTTTGGGAAGAGGTTTGAGGAGCGGCCATGTTAGCAAAGCCACTATTCGCACTAGGAGGCGTTATACTGCAATTGGAGCCTGCTCCTACAAAAGTCAATCCATAATAGCTGGCGCAAGTCGGATCGGCAGAGTCGATAAGTCCATTACCATCATTGTCCTTGCCATCAAAGCAATTACAGCCTTTCTCCACATTGACTGGAAAGACACAAGCACCTGTGCACGGGCCAGTGTTACACGTCTGTGCAAAAGTCGATGAACCCCCGACCAAGAGTAAGAGTAATAATAAGAAGGAAAATTCTGAAAAGCCACATCGAATCATAAAACCACTTTTGTCATAAAATCTATCGCGCCACTAATACACTGCCAGTAGCAATTTGCGAATTTGGACAACTAAAAACATAAAAATAAGTTCCATCCGGTACAGGTGTACCATTATAAGTGCCATTCCAATAGTTTGCGCTATTGTATCCTTTACGCTGGTATACCTGGCTTCCATGTCCATCATATATAGTCATGGTACAGTCCGGGTAACTATCTGTTTCTGGAATCTTCCATAAGTCGTTGAAAGAATCGCCATTAGGTGAAAAAAGAACCGGTGGATTGATGATTTGCCCGGTTGTAATTACAGTTATTTTCACGGAATCGCGTGAACCACAGAAACCAGTCTTTGAACCTAAAACGTTATAGGTCGTTGTCAATGAAGGCTTTGCGATGGGATTAGCAATCACCGAATCGCTTAATGTCTTTCCTGGAGACCACAAATAGCTATCAGCGCCTGAGGCTAACAAGGTTACCTGATCGCCCGATTTAATGGTGGTATCTGCGGACACAGTAAAAGTTAAAATTGGTTTGGCGTTAATGGTAATTGAGTCTGACGAAAGACACCCTTTTGTGTCTGTTGTGTTTACCTTATACAACCCCGTTTGACTAACATCAAGGTTTGCTGAGGTCCCAGTAGTACCCGCCCATGCAATGCTTGAATAGCTGCCGGTTATCGAGAGGGTTGTGGTTTCACCTGAACAAATAGGATTTAAACTGGCCGCTATAACTGGAACAACCGGTGTATTTACTATTATTGATTTGCTAATCGAAGAAGAACAACCTGCAACACCACTGTAACTTACCATTAACGAAGGATTAAATGATCCAGCATTTGCATAGGTATTGGAGGGGCTTTGAGAAGCCGAGGTGTGAGTGTCACCAAAATTCCATGAATAAACCAAGGTGCCCCTAGAATCAGCAGTTGTTTGGTTAGTAAAAGTAATGGACACCCCTAAACAATTTGCTGTCGAAAAAGTAAAGGCTGCTATGGGTGCGGCATACATACTAATAGTAATTGGGGTCGTCTCCTGGCTGCAAGTAGTGGTGTTGTCCGTAACAACAGCGCTATAGTTTCCTTCTTGAATTACCGATAATGACGATGCAGTTTGGCCACTGAGGGCAGATCCATTTAGGTTCCATTGATACGAAAAGCCAACCCCACTCACGTTGAGGGTAATGGTTGTTCCAGAGCAAACGGTTGATGCGGGAGAGGAGGTGACGGGAAGAATGGGGACAGAAGCCACATCAAGTTGTTTCGTTATTACATTGCTAGAGCATTGCCCAACGGTAACCTGCAAGGAGTAAAGTCCAGCATTATTATCGTTGACCGGACTAATGGTTGGGTTTTGTGAAGTGGAAGAAAAACTATTGGGCCCTATCCATTGGTAAGTAGCGCTCGCCACTGATGGCGTTGATAAATTTAGTGCACTTCCAAAACAAGGTGTGTTATTACTTATCGTTGGATTAGTTGGCGCTGAGCCGGTATTACTGTTCAGTACAAACCCAAGCGAAGTAATGGAGCAAGTGCCTCCTTCTGCCGTTGCCTTTACTGTAAAAGTACCCGAACCAGGGGGGGTAATATCTGCATAGGTAACCGCTGCCGAATCAAGAACACTTGGTGGGTATGCCAAGCCATTTTTGAACCAAGCAAACGCAACACCCGGAGCGGGTGTGGTATGCAAATAAATGGTCTGCCCATTGCATACCGTGGTAAATGGTGAGGTTATCATTGGACTAACACAGTTGGCATTTCTGATCACATCAACAGAAAAATTAGGGTTTGCAAAGGAGGTGACCGCAATGTCTGGCTTCCCGTCACCATCATAATCACCAACCCTCAAATTAAAGCAAGGTTTTGCTGTGACAATATCCAGTCGGGTAAATGTAAGGAATGCATCTTGTC
The DNA here is from genome assembly GCA_027317105.1 of Cytophagales bacterium. Taxonomy (GTDB): domain Bacteria; phylum Bacteroidota; class Bacteroidia; order Cytophagales; family Cyclobacteriaceae; genus ELB16-189. The sequence continues at coordinate 6,110 of DAHVFH010000127.1, read as the reverse complement.
TAAATACATTCACTTTGGCTTCGTTACGATTCGCGACTACAAAATCCAAATCACCATCTCCATCAATGTCGCTGGCATCTACCCCCCAAGGTCCGGCAGAAGTGGCGATAACTTGTGGGGCACCAAATGATATATTCCCGGTTGTTGATTGATTGACAAAAATCTGTACCGCGTTATCGAGTGTGGCTGTCACAATCAGGTCAAGCAGGCCGTCCTTATTCAGATCAGCGGAGGTAACTGTATTAAAACTACCAGAGACGGCAATTTGTTTGGAGGGTGCAAAACTCAGGTTACCTGAACTTTTATTCAAAAATATAAATAAATTACTCGTTTGGTATTGAAATAAAATGATATCGGGTTTACCGTCTCCATCGAAATCCTGAACGTCCATTCCAAATGTGCTACTTGCACCATTGACCGTCAGCACCGTAGGTGCTCCAAACACGATAGCGCTTGAAGTACTTTGATTTGGGAAAACAAAAATTTGATTATCCGTAGCTGGATTCAAGTCGTCAAAAGAATTACTGACAATGAGTTCCGGCTTTCCATCTTGATTCAAATCACGAATCGATATCCGAGCAGCCGATTGACCCGCATTAAGGAATACCTTTTGCAAAGGCGCAAATGACAATGTCCCCACCACCGTATTGGTATTGCGTAAAATAAATACCTCGTTTAAGTTAGACCCTGTCCGTGCGGCAACAATGTCAGGTTTTCCATCACCATTGAGATCCCCGGCCGCTACATTGGCGGTTGCGGCAGTTACGTTCAAAACAGGAAGGTTACTTTGATTGAATTTTCCAAAATTTATATTACCAATGCCCGTGCTCTGGTTTTGATAAATCACAAGGTCTGTCGCAAAAACTCCCGTATTGGTACCTGTGGTTTTACTCGCCAACAAATCTGGTTTTCCATCTAAATCAAAATCGCTGCTGGCAATATCAAAAAGTTCGGTGACATCTGTATTTGTATAAGTTGTGGAAATTTTAGTGACATCAAATGAGGTGCCGCCATAGCTGGGTTGAAATTTCACTGAAGATTTTGTAGACAAATTATTACTCAAGTTGATCACCTCAATATTAGAAAATCTAGCTTGTGGAGGAGCTACGACTTGAATTGAAAAGGGAGAAGAAGAAACGATTTTCCCTTTGACATGATCAAACCAAACATTTAATTGTGAGGGGGCAGCGTTAAACCCTGTACCTGTGATGACAATTTTTTGCTGAGATGATGAGACCGATGGAGCGAAATCATTAATCACAGGAGATTGCGCCTTTACGCAAAAGGTCAAGAACAAAAGAAACAAAACCCAAAAGCAAGTTTTCATGAAATGGCTTTGATGTGCACTTTTTTTCATTGCTACTTTATATTTGTCCCATCATGTACGGTCATTAACCAAGAGTCTCTGAAGATTTTCATCTTTCTAAATTTGTCCCGTGCCGCTTTGGCCGATTCGATTTCATCTGTTTTGAAAATGTAAACGTACCACAGGTTTTTGGTTGTTAGGAAACCAAAATTCGCTCTAAAAGACATTTTACTGAGACCTTTACTAAAGTTTTCGGCATTGTCTCTGCTCCTAAAAACACCTGCAATTACATAGGTTCCGAAATCCAATTCCTCCTGATGGGCTCCCTTCTTGGCGAATTCATGACGCTCAGCATGAAGATGGACAACCTCGTTATTGTGTTCTTCATCGGGGTCTGCCGCATGTGTCTCAAGTCTCTTCAATTTTTCCTGCTCCTCTAAATGCTGAGCATCTTTTCCAACTTCAACGACTACCATCAAGTCAGTTCTTGTTTTAAACCGAGCCCCGCCGTGAGTTGTGTCCCTTCGTTCTTCTGTCTTTTGAGGCACTTTATCTGTCTCTTTAATGGCCGGTTGATTAACTGCTTGGACTGCTTGCTTTTCCTCTATTTTGACAGCGGGATTTATGGTTTGAGCAGAGGCCGGCTGCTTATCTGATTTTGTAATTTGTGTGGCCGTATTGGCCGCTGGTGTTTGTATCGTTGGCTTAGTCTGTGATTTTTGTTTTGCCAAAAGCGCTTCCTGTTTCTTTTTATCATCTGCCAGTTTATTCTCTAAAATAGCTTGCTGTTTTTTCCGCTCAGAAGCAATCTGTGCAGCAGTTTTTCTATGTCTTTTTTCTTTTTCAGTGTTCACAAAAGAATAAGCATTGGAATCTTTTTTTCGATTACCAGCCAAATATCCTAATTGAAGTTCATAAGACGGTGCAGGGATCTGATTCAGTCCACCATTTTTTATACTGTACGAGAATCCAACAGCAAATTGATTCTTAATTTTAAAACCCATTAATCCTGAAATGCCAAACTGTTGTTTATACGATGCGCCAACCCATACGGCATGCTGAAGATGAACCACAGCAGCAGCTTCCAATTGCGAAGGCAAAGGGCCATTCAGTCGATAAATAAGATAGGGCTCAAATACATTTTGATCATTGTTGAAATAAAATCGATTACTGGCATGGATAATCAAGGCTTGAAAAGGTTTCAGCGCGGTAATGGTAAAGGCATCTTTGCTTAAATAGATAGATTGAAATATATTGGGCATTGCAGCACCGATATTAAACGTTTTATGCTGAAAGGAAAGACCTGCATTACCAATCAGGAAAGAGTTTTTAGTCATCAGATTCGCCAGTACGGGGTCATTGATATTTCCAACAGATGACAAATCAACGCTATTATAACCATACCCCACTGAAAGACCAAACCGGAGAGAAGAATTCTCATCCAACGCGGCTGCGTAACCAATTGTGGCCAAAGCAGAGGAGACCTGGGTGATTCCCCTTTTGTCACTGGCTAAACCAAAGCCAAAATTCAGGTTTTTATTGATTGGCGTGTGTAGGGAGAAATTTTGAATCACAGGGGCTCCATTTATAGAAGTCCATTGTTTGCGATAACCCACAAACAGCGCAGTTCTTCCTTCAATACCGGCATAAGATGGGTTTAAAGTATAAGGATTAATAAAAAATTGAGTGAAATTAGATATGTCTTGGCTAAACCCACTCGAAGAAATTGAGGATAGTATAACAATTATTTTCGCAAAAGGAGAGAAAAGCTTCATAGGTTTTCGAAAGATAAAGGAAAATATCCTTTTCTATTTAAAAATATCGGTGAGCGGCTCGTCAAGTCGTCCAAATAAAACTAGTCATTCATTTAAACACATATTTTTGCTACAAAAAAGATTTAAGGATAAAGTTATGAAGAATCAAATGAAATGTGCTGCTGGCTTATTACCAATATTGTTTGCATTTATGGGTTGCTCCAAAGAATCTGCACAAACTGCCAACTTGCAGGTTAGGCTATCGGATGCCCCTGGCGATTTTAAAGAAGTTAATATCGATATCGAAGGTGTTCAGGTAAATACTGACAGCTCTAGCGCCTCTTCCGGTTGGAAATCTCTAAATATAAAGAAAGGTGTTTACAATTTACTTAAGTTGACCAATGGTCTAGATACTTTATTAGGTAACATTCAATTGCCTGAGGGGCAAGTTTCTCAACTTCGTCTAATCCTTGGAAGTAATAATACAGTCAATGTTTCAGGTCAACCCTTCGCGCTCAACACACCGAGCGGTCAGCAATCTGGATTAAAGATTCAGGTTCATACAACACTGAAAGCAGGTATCACCTATAAAATAATACTCGATTTTGATGCTGCTCGATCCATTGTCCTCACGGGAAGCGGAAAGTTTAATCTTAAGCCAGTTATTCGTTCAGCGGTAGAGGCAGAAAGCGGAGCTATTAAGGGTATAGTTACACCGATGACTTCCACACCCGCAGTGTTTGTTATTAACGGACAAGATACTATTGCATCTACATACACCGATCCTTTCACTGGAAAGTTTTTAATAAATGGCGTAGTGCCGGGGGCTTATACGGTTTGGTTTTCTCCAAAATCAGGCTACCAAGCAATGGGGATCAGTAATGTAAACGTAACACTTGGAAATGTTACCAACATTGACACTGTACGGATTAGTCAATAGGGATAAAACGATTCGGCTTTTTGTTGGGATGCTTTTTCTTTCATAAAAATTTAGGCAATATTGCGATTAAATGCGATGCCGATATCTAATCATTTTTCTCGCTGCATTCGTTTGCTTTGGAAAGTTACAAGCTCAAAAGTTCTCCCTCGGTGCGAAAGCAGGCTTGCTAATGGCTTATCCTAATTTTGCCAACGCTTTAGATCACCAGAACACAACATCAATGATTAAACCTGGTTTTTCAATTGCGGGATTGATTATTTTTCCGCTAAAGAGAAAATACGCCTTCGTTTCAGAAGTGGGATTCACGCAGCAAGGTCGAGCAATTTCGTTTACCACCATCGGATCTCACAAAAATATTAGCACCTATAATTTCATTGAACTATCTATGGGTATACGAAAAACCTTTAGACTGAAGATAAAAGAAAATATTCCAACGAACTGGTTTGTGAATTTTGGTCCTAATATCAATTATTGGCTTAGCGGCAGGGGACGAATTGATACAGAATTTGGAATAACTCAAAAATACACCATGGTCTTTGATAAGCCACCGGGAACGGCTTATGATAAAATGTACATCAATAATGAAAACCGATGGCTATTTGGTCTAAACCTTGGGGTTGGCTTTACAGCCACCACAAAAAAAAATCAACGCCTTTTAACTGAGTTGCGCTTAACATGGGGACAAACCTATTTGGGAAACAGTCAAAGCGCATCGTGGAATAATTTAGTATTTCAAGGTCAACAAAGTCTTAAATTCAATTTAAAAGTATTAAATTTTTCTGTTGGATATATCTTTGACAAAGATCTCCGAGATTCTAAAAAAGGAAAGAGCACAATTCGTAAACGACTTAAATGATGAAACAAAATACTTTTTTACGTCACCAGGGAAGACTCACCTCACCAGTGCTACAAATGTCGCTCCAATCATTTTTTGTACATCTTTCTGATTGACTTTTTTAGAATATGATTTTTATTTTAACAAAAAAAATGAAATCTAAGCTAGTTCTATTTTTTCTCACGATGGCTTTGCAAGGTGCTTTCGCTCAAACACAAGTAAAAAAACTTGATAATGAGGACGCCACAAAACTAACTCTTGATCAAAGAGTTGTTCATGAAACAGATCGTAAAACAAAAAGAGGTAAAAAGAAAATGTCAGTAGCGAAAAAAGTTAGAATAGAAAAACAACAAATTCGGCGAGCAAGGAGAACCCCTGTTCAAAAACAAAAAAGGATTTCCATAGCAACGCCTACGAACTTTTGATAACCATATGTTCGGAATTCCGACAGGAAGTAAATTTAGCTTTTTCGATTTCTTCTGCAAGGATTGATTTAGAATTTAAGGTAGGATATGGGGCAAAAAAATAATGCCACTACCCTACCGAGCAGCATTTCGTTTTCTGATTCTGGGAAATCCTAAATTGCTTTGCTTTCAAGGCTAATTTTAATTCCTGTGATTTATCTATCCGTTTTCCGCTGAGCACTTCCATCGGAGACAGACCCCCAAGAACATGATGAGGCCGGTTGTTAAAATCTTTTATGGCCAAGGCAATAAAAACCAATAGCTCTTTATAATCACTGATTTTCTGATTGTAAAGGAACCGGTATTTCAATTGCTTATGAGCAGCCTCGATCATTGAGTTGCTGAACTCGATATCCAATTGGGCAACGAGATGTTTTATCCTCGGAGATTCACTTTCCGATACCCATTTTATCGCTTCGCCATAATTTTCAGATCCATCATCGGTCATTAAAACACAATCATCAATTTTCGCTGGCACAAGGTATTCCTCCGTCACCTGGATTAAATTTTGCAAAGTATGGATGGCTTTTCTTGTCGGCGATACGATATGCCCTAAAATTGCCCTCGAATAATTATCCTGGATAAGATAGATATAGCTCTTCTGACGATCTTCCGTTTTGAATTCGGTCAAGTCAGCATGTAATATTTTAAAAGGTGCTTCAGCCCGGATCCCGATTGCATGGTTCTTCCTTCGGCTAAAGGCCGTGCTTCGTCTGAGGTTTAGCAAAGCCACATATTTATATAGCGTACTGAGATCCATGTGAGCGGCACGGTCTTTTGTAATCTGATGATAAAGGGAAGAGATTGGCCA
>DAHVFH010000095.1 GCA_027317105.1 Cytophagales bacterium | reverse complement strand
TGGCCAGCACGTTATACAATGGCTTGAAACAAATTCCGGGGGTAGCGATGATCGGGCAGGATTTTTCCAACACCAGCCGAACGCCAACCCTTTCATTCACAATTGAAGGAAAAACCCCAACTCAGGTATGTGCGCGACTCGCCAGAAAAAATATATTTGCTTGGGACGGCCACTTTTATGCTATTCGGGCAGTTGAGGCCCTCGGTCTTTTAGAGCGAAGGGGAGTTACCCGGATGGGGATTTCGGTGTACAACACGATGGCAGAAATTGAATTGGTGTTAGCAGAAGTCGACCAAATAGCTAAGAGCTAAAGTCTCGAATCAATTGGTTTAAGTAGAATTTACTTTTTAAGAAACTTATATATTCCGCGCGAACTATTATTAGGTTCACTTACTACGATAAGGTAGTACCCAATAGGTAAATCTTTCACTTTTACCCGAATTTCATAGTCATCAATAACTTCCTGTTCTAGTTCTAAGGCATTGCCAATGATTGAATGAAAGGTCAACCTTGATGTTTTAGAAACTGGGCTTTCGAATTTTACAGTAAGGAATTCAAAAGCAGGATTGGGGTATATCTGAATAGATTTAACAGGGTCACCCGATGGGAAACTTTCCTCATGAACTTGTCCATAGCACACCTGGCCAGCGATCACGATTAGGATTGAAAGTAAAAGTATTCTCATTCAGGAACTTAGATACAATGTCCTTTTACGTTATTTATTCACCTTTAGATGCAAAACGTAAGCCAAAAGTTTAAACTAAATGCAATTTAATATAAAATTTGACGTTAAACGCGATTTAATTTTATGAAGGCGTGCGGGATTTTATGGACTATATCACTGGCAATCATAGAATTGACTCCCAACTCAACGGATGCAAGGTCACCTGCAAGCCCGTGAAGATATACCCCAAGTAAAGCGGTCTCTTGCGAGGAATAGCCCTGCGCTAATAGTCCGGTAAGGATTCCTGTAAGCACATCGCCACTACCCCCAGTGGCCATGCCGGGGTTGCCGGTGGAATTGAAATAGACCTGTCCATCGGGAAAGGCAATGGAGGAAAAGGCTCCTTTTAGGACAATAATTGATTTCGTTCGATGAGCAAACGCCCTAAGAAGTTCAAGTCTTTCGAAATCATCCTTCCATCCGCCAGCCAGTCGCTCAAATTCTTTAGGGTGGGGTGTAAGTATACTTCTTTCAGGAATAAGCTTTAACAATGCCGGATTCGCTGATAGAATATTCAGGCCATCGGCATCAATTATCATCGGTTTTTTAAAATCTTCTAAGGTTTTCGCGAATGCGTTGACGGTACTTGATTCAATACCCAAACCTGGACCGATGCCAATTGCTGAGTAGTTCAAAACTTCTTTTATACCCGAAAAATAATTGTCATTGACATCTACAGAAGTCATCGCCTCTGGCACCGAAGTCTGCACGATAAAATTACCCGAGTTGGGAACATGCACCGTGAGTAATCCTACCCCTGAACGAAGGGCAGCCTTAGCGGCCAACACACAAGCACCCATTTGGCCAAAAGATCCTGCAATAAGCAAGGCGTGGCCAAAGACTCCTTTATGAGAAAATGTTTTGCGTGGGCGAACGATTTTTTTAATGCTTCTGGCCGTGACAAATGTGTTTTGCGTTTCAATGGAGTCGATGAACGCTTCGCTCAAACCAATGTCGACCAAATGCCACTGACCAACCTTATCCTGATTTTCAGGAAGAAAAAAAGCGAGCTTCGGCAGTTGGAAGGAAACAGTATGCTGCGCCTGAACGGTCGCCCCTTCTGTGTGCGAATCCATGAATAGACCGGAAGGGATGTCGACTGAAATCCGAATTGCACCGGATTGATTAACACAAGTAATGGCCTGAAGAAAAGTCCCGTCTACTGCCCGTGAAAGCCCGGAGCCAAAGAGGGCATCTATTAAAATGTCACATTCTGAAAACAATCCCTTGTCGGAGGATTTTGTGATTTCGAAAAGGTCAGCCTTACCCCGTATTTTTTCAAGGTTTTTTTTGAAACTATCTGATTCTTTGAGCCCACCTTTTACAATCCAAACCTTTATGGGGTAGCCGAGTTGTAGAAGCATCCGTGCGATGCCAAGGCCATCGCCCCCATTATTGCCAGGCCCACAAACAATTCCAATTTTTTTATCTTGACTGAACCGTGCAGCAAACCAATCCGTGAAACTCTGGCAGGCCCTTTCCATTAAATCGATCGGGGCAATCGGTTCATGATCAATTGTGAATTGATCAAGATTCCTTACCTGTGTGGAAGAAAGGATTTTGAGCATCGGGCAAAAATGATGAGATGACTTAGTTATTTTTTTTCAGTTCTTCATGTGCTTTTTGCAGCGATCCATTTATCTGTTCCCTGATTTTTTTGATCTTCTCCATTTCATTTTCGAGGTATTCCCTGGCCAGCTCTTGGTTCGCAGAATCGGGGAGCGGATTGAATTTATGCATCCAGTCCATCATAGAGTGGTCGGCAGAGTCAAGCTCGGCAATGATTTGATTAAGTTGTTGCTTTTTATCGGCCATTATATTCGGTGCACTGGCGATTTTATCCTGAATCTCTTTTTTCAATTCGTAGATATCGCTGGTTTTCGGCATCACCTCATCATGCACCTCCATTACTTGATCATAAAGAGCCTGATTAGGGTTATTAGTGGAGGCCTCTTCCTGGTCTTGGTGTTCATGGCCCGATTTTCCACAAGCCGCTAACAATAAAAGATTTACTAAAAGGATTTTTATAAGGTTTCTCATGGTACAGTTAATTTTGGTTGATTACGCAAGTTCGGATTTTTTAATGGGAATCTTTGGCTCTAATTGGAATAGCCTAAAACGTTAACTGCCCAACATAAAATGCTTAAATTTGCAGTCCTTATTCCAAGGCAGATAACACCCTTTAAAAAAATCCATACAAAGCGCTATTGCTTCCTTCCTTAATTTGAATACCTTTGCAGTCCTTATTTTTAAGGGGTATAAAAAATATATTTAAATGCCTACCATTCAACAACTTGTAAGGAAAGGAAGGACAAAATTGACCTTTAAGTCAAAGTCCCCGGCCCTTGATTCGTCTCCTCAGCGTAGAGGTGTATGCACGCGTGTGTACACGACCACACCAAAAAAACCTAATTCTGCCATGCGAAAAGTGGCGCGTGTCCGCCTGACAAACGGCAGAGAGGTAAACGCCTATATACCAGGTGAGGGTCATAATCTTCAAGAGCACTCCATCGTGCTAATCCGCGGTGGTCGGGTGAAAGACTTGCCGGGTGTTCGCTACCATATTATTCGTGGCGCGTTAGATACGGCCGGAGTGACTGGAAGGCTTCAGTCTAGATCTAAATATGGCGCAAAACGGCCTAAAGCAGGTGCTGCAGCCGCTGCGAAGGGCGCACCCGCTAAAGGAAAAAAATAAAAAGAGCTGATTATGAGAAAATCAAAACCTAAAAAAAGATATCTGTTACCCGATCCTAAGTTTAACGATACCTTGGTAACCAAGTTCGTAAACTACATGATGGAAGAAGGCAAGAAAAGTACAGCCTATACGATCTTCTACGATGCCATTGCTCAAGTGGAGAAGAAAGTGGGTGGTGAGCCAGGCTTGGAAGTTTGGAAAAGGGCAATGAACAACGTGATGCCTGCTGTAGAGGTGAAGAGCCGCAGGGTAGGAGGCGCCACTTTTCAAGTGCCCATAGAAATCAGGCCAGAGCGCAAAATCAATCTTAGTATCAAATGGTTGATCGACTATGCCCGTGCCCGTGGTGAAAAAACCATGATGGACAAATTGGCCGCTGAAATTTTAGCGGCTTCTAAAGGCGAAGGTGCTGCCATCAAAAAGAAAGACGATACGCACCGCATGGCCGAGGCAAACAAGGCATTTTCTCATTTCAGATTTTAAAACTAGTCTTGAGTTAGTAGTCCTGAGTATTGAGACGAAAGCCAAGAATTTCAAAATAAAAAAAATGATTCGGGCAGTACTAAATACTAAGGACTCAATACTGTAGACTATAAAAAATGGCAAGGGATTTAAAGTACACGAGAAACATCGGTATCGCTGCTCACATTGATGCAGGGAAAACAACTACCACCGAACGTATTCTTTATTACGCAGGGGTAAACCACAAAATTGGTGAAGTACACGATGGTGCAGCGACCATGGACTGGATGGCTCAAGAGCAAGAACGGGGTATAACAATCACCTCGGCCGCCACTACCGTCTATTGGAAATACAGAAAGAATGACTATCACGTAAATATCATTGATACCCCCGGCCACGTTGACTTCACCGTTGAGGTGAACCGTTCATTGCGTGTGCTGGACGGCCTTGTATTTTTGTTTAGTGCGGTTGATGGTGTTGAACCTCAATCCGAAACCAACTGGCGTCTTGCAGATAACTATAAAGTAGCGCGTATTGGTTTCGTCAATAAAATGGATCGCTCAGGAGCTGATTTCCTTGGCGTTTGCAAACAAGTAAAAGAAAAATTAGGAAGTAAAGCGGTAGCGCTTCAATTGCCCATAGGAGCAGAAGATCAATTCAAAGGAGTTGTTGATTTAGTGAATAACCGGGGTATCATCTGGAATGAAGATGATAAGGGAATGACTTTTCAGGAAATCCCTATTCCAGCTGACATGGTCGATGAGGCTCACGAATATCGTGAAAAATTACTTGAGGCCGTTGCGGAGTATGACGAAACGCTCATCGAAAAATTCTTTGATGATCCTAACTCCATAACCGAAACCGAGATTTTAACGGCACTTCGCAAGGCAACGATCGATATGAAAATCGTGCCTATGGTTTGTGGCTCTTCCTTTAAGAATAAGGGTGTTCAAACGATGCTGGATTATGTGATGGAATTGTTGCCGTCTCCGATGGATAAGGACATCATCATAGGAACAGATCCCGATACCGATTTGCCGGTAACCATCAAACCTGACGAGAAGGAACCGTTTGTGGCATTGGCTTTCAAAATTGCAACTGACCCATTTGTGGGACGCCTGTGTTTTATTCGTGCTTATTCCGGTGTATTGGAATCGGGCTCTTACGTTTACAACACGCGCACGCAATCAAAGGAACGGATTTCACGGGTATTTCAAATGCACGCCAACAAGCAAAACCAAATCGAACGGCTTCCGGTCGGAGATATTGGTGCAGTAGTTGGGTTTAAAGATATTAAGACAGGTGACACGTTATGCGATGAAAAACGCAAAGTGGTGTTGGAGTCTATGGTCTTTCCGGAGCCGGTTATTGGTTATGCGATCGAACCTAAAAAACAAGTGGATTCCGATAAGTTGGGTATGGCCATTTCTAAATTGGTAGAAGAGGATCCGACATTACGTGTAAACACTGATCATGAAACAGGGCAAGTTATTCTCCGCGGAATGGGTGAGTTGCAC
>DAHVFH010000091.1 GCA_027317105.1 Cytophagales bacterium | reverse complement strand
TGTTTGCCGTTTCTGTTTCGCTCGGATTTTTGATTTACTACTTCGTAATGAAAAAGGAATCGAAGTAGAATCGATGCTGGATTCTAGATTCTTGTTGACTAGGGCTAGCGTCAAGTATCCAGCATGATCCTAAAGTTCTCTTTCAGTCCTAAAAACCATCTTATGTTCAGGAATTATCTTAAAACCGCTATTCGCAGCTTACTTCGTCACCGTTTCTTCTCCGCCATCAATGTCTTTGGTTTGGCCGTGGCGATGGCACTTTCTATGGTGATCATGATGCTGGTGGCTGACCAGATGATGTACGATCGCTACAACACAAAACGCGCTCGGATTTTTCGAATCAATTCTATCCCCTTTGGAAAAGAAGGTCAAACCATGAATGAAACGGCTACAACAACGCTCCCGCTCAAACAAGAACTTCTGGAAAATTATTCTGGCGTTGAGAAAGCCGTGCGCATCGTTAGGAACTTTGGCAACATGTGGATTGAAATCGGGCAGAATGTAAATATTCCTGTAGCGGGTTATTTTGCTGACCCAGAAATTTTGGATGTTTTTGAATATGAATTGGAATATGGAAATCCGCGCACGGCGCTGATCGAACCTTTTTCTGTTGTACTTTCAAAAAAAACGGCAAAGAAATTATTTAAACAAGAAAATCCGCTTGGCGAAACTTTTAAAGTAGGTGAAGATGGGCTTTATAAAGTTACCGGTATTCTTAAAGAAACGAAGAACAAAACGCATATCGCCTTTGACGCTCTGGCAAGTTTGAGTTCCCTGCAAAGCCTAGAGAATCAAAGTAAAAAAGGAAAAAATCTTGACGATTGGTATAACTACACCGCAGGCTGGGTTTACGTACTTCTTGAAAAGGGGAAGTCGCGCGCTGAAATTGAATCGCATCTCGCTTCCATTGAGAAGAAACATTTTACGGTATTGCCAAAGCCGGAGAGCCAAACGAAAATCAAATACGCAATGCAAAATCTGATGAGCATCACTCCTGGTGCGCTCATCAACAACCCCATCGGACCATTGCTGCCGTGGATATTTGTTTATTTCTTTATCGGCCTTGCGCTGGTTGTCATGCTCACGTCTTGCTTCAACTTTACCAACCTGTCGATTGCCCGTTCGCTTACCCGCGCTCGTGAAATTGGCGTGCGAAAAGTAACGGGTGCCATGCGCTGGCAAATCTTCACCCAGTTTCTTTCGGAGTCGGTAATTGTCTCTTTGTTTGCCTTGGTGGTTGCCCTGGTGATGTTGATTGCCCTGCGACCGCTCATGATGCAACTAAGTTTTGTGCGCCTGATGCGGTGGGACTTGGAGGCGAACTATTTTGTGTACGCAATCTTTTTTGTCTTTGCCATTTTTGTAGGGATTTTGGCTGGCCTTTTTCCGGCTATCGTGCTCAGTGGGTTTGAGCCCGTCAAAGTATTGAAAAGTTTGAGTTCGATGAAGTTGTTCTCCAGCTTGCGGCTGCGCAAAACATTGCTGGTATCGCAGTTTACCTTCTCGCTGATTTTTATCCTTTCGGTAATTGTGGTTTTCAATCAACTTCAATTATTTCTAAAAACTGACCACGGCTTTAACATGGAAAAGAAAATGGTGGTGAACCTTGGCAGCACTTCGTATCAAACGCTAAAAATTGAATTACTGAAACAGAGCAATATCGAAAGTGTAACCGCGGTGTCGCACATTCTTGCGGCTGGTGAAAGTCGTGGAGATAACTACAAAAGATCACTGAATGAAAAGGATTGGACAGACTTATACTACTATTCCACTGATGAAGATTATTTGAAGAACCTGGAAATACCTTTGGTTGCTGGAAAATATTTTTCCCCGGCCAATGGAGAATCCAATAAAAATTTCATCGTTCTCAATGAGAAAGCGTTAGAGACCTTTCATTTTAAATCGGCCGCTGATGCTATCGGACAAGAATTAATCCTGCAGAAAGATTCTTCCCGGAAGCAAATTATCGGGGTGGTAAAGAATTATAATCATCAATTGTTGATGGAAAAGATGGTGCCGCTTGCATTGACATATAATCCGGAAGAATATCGCGTCCTTCAGGTAAGCTATTCGGGAACGTATGAAAAGGCGGGCGAAAGTGTGGCGACAGCTTGGGCAAAAATAAACCCATCCCTTCAGGTTGATTTCAAAGATTTTTATGCAGAAGTACATAAAATCTACGACATCTTTTTTGGAGACTTGGTGAGTATCCTCAGTGTGATTGCTTTTCTTGCCATTACCATTTCTTGTCTGGGACTTTTAGGCATGGCCACGTACGCCACGGAAACGCGCATCAAAGAAATTTCCATCCGAAAAGTACTGGGTAGCAGCGATCGTGCGCTAGTATATTTATTATCGAAAGGTTTTGTAGGAATTTTATTGATCGCCATTGTGATAGCTGTTCCTGCCGCTTATTTCATCAACAATCTTTGGCTTGAAAAAATGGCGTATCACGTTTCGGTAGATGGAATTACGATCACAATCGGAATTATTGCCCTGCTTATATTTAGTGGCCTCACCATTGGTTCACAAACATGGCGTGCGGTATTTATTAATCCGGTGGAAAATTTGAAAGGAGAGTAACGTTCAAGGTAATGTTAAGTCGTGCCACCACTCTAAGTGATGGCACGACTTTGGCGATACGCTGATTAAATACTAATTTTATGTGATGCCACTAAGCCAATACATATCCAAACTTCCATGCGCAGTTGTTGTGCTTGACGTTTTCAGAAATACCTTTGAATATTTGACCAAATTGCTCCCTGAGCTTTTGCTAATTCTGGAAGATATCTCCGAAAATAATGTGTATGTGATTTCCGAACAGAAAGATAAATAGTATCCGATTCACCTAATTGCCAGACTGAATCAGATATTTATGTATTTCTAATTTTGAATAAATTCAAAATTTTAATATAACAAATCTATGCGCCCTTACATCTTAGCTGAAACCAATTGGAAAGCCGTAGAAAATTCCTCATACGAAATTGCCATCCTGCCATGGGGTGCATGCGAGGCACATAACTATCATTTGCCCTATGGTACCGACATTTTAGAAGCCGAGCTGATTGCGGCTGAAGCGGCACGGTTAGCGCATGAGCAAGGATCTAAAATAATTGTGTTGCCGGCCATTCCATTTGGTGTCAATACCGGGCAGCATGATGTGCTGCTCGATATGAACATGAACCCCAGCACCCAATTTATCGTGCTTCGCGATGTGATCGAAACGTTGGATCGTCATGGAATTCATAAACTGATTATTCTAAACAGTCATGGAGGGAATGATTTTAAAACCATGATCCGCGAACTGGGATTGAAATTCCCGAAAATGTTTTTATGTTCTTGCGATTGGTTCGAGTCGATAGACCAAAAAGAATTTTTTGAAAACAAAGACGACCACGCTGGCGAGATGGAAACAAGTTTGATTTTATACTTAAGACCTGATTTGGTTTTGCCGTTGACCGAAGCCGCTGATGGTGCAGCCAAAAAATTCAAGTACCAAGCCATTCAGCAAGGTTGGGCGTGGGCTGAACGCCAATGGACCAAGTTAACCGAAAGTACAGGTGTAGGCGATCCGCGTAAAGCAACAGCGGCCAAAGGCGAAAAATATTTTAAAGCCGTGACGCAAAAGGTTGCTCAGTTTTTTATTGACGTGGCGAAGACTAGTAATGGTGATCATTACATTTAATGGTCTGGCTTAAAACCTCCCTTCATAGTCATTCGGGACTGAATCCTACGTATGCCGGAATCCCGTTCATCGTGCTCCGTATATCAGGATGCCGGAACTTGATTGGATTTTAGTCAAAATTAAAAGAGCGAGTCCCACGTCCGGCATGACAGTTACCCTACTTGGAGTCATTCCGGCTAAGGTCTCCGCATGCTGGAATCCCGTTGACCGTGCTCCGTAAATCAGCATGACAGTCATCCAATGCATGTCAGCAATTTGTTTTTGAATTTCCTTTTCCGATTTTTGACAACTCACAATTAGTTATGCTCAATCAAATCAATGAAGCCGTTCGTTACATCCAAAGTCACGGTGTTGCCCATGCGGAAGTAGGCGTGATTCTCGGAACGGGTCTCGGAACCCAGTTTGTCAAAGAAATAAAGAACCCTATCGTCATTAATTATAATTCCATCCCCCACTTTCCGATTTCAACAGTTGAGTTCCACAAAGGCAAGCTCATTTTTGGCGAACTAAAGGGCAAGAAGGTACTCGCCATGCAAGGTCGTTTTCACTATTACGAAGGCTACGATATGCAGCAGATCACCTTACCGGTGCGCGTGATGAAATTTCTTGGCGTTAAGTATTTGTTGATCTCCAATGCTGCGGGAAGCATGAACCTGAAATGGAAAAAAAGTGAGCTCATGCTGATCGATGATCATATCAATTTGCAACCGGATAATCCGCTGCGGGGTGAAAATTTTGAGATGCTCGGCCATCGTTTTCCTGACATGAGCGAGCCGTATTCAAAGAAGTTGAACAAATTGCTGATCGCTATCGCGAAAAGTAAAAAAATAAAACTTCATCAAGGCGTTTATGCCGCAGTGCAAGGGCCAAACCTGGAAACGCGAGCAGAATATCGTTTTCTGCATCGCATTGGAGCGGATGCCGTGGGCATGAGTACTGTGCCTGAAGTGCTGGTAGCCAACCACATGAGCTTACCTTGTTGCGCTATCTCTGTTTTGACTGACGAATGCGATCCCGACAATTTAAAACCAGTAAACCTCAAAGAAATCATAGAAACTGCCGGTAAAGCAGAATCGAAATTGACAGAATTGTATGTAGCGTTAGTTGGGAAACTCTAAATTAGCTTTTCAATATTGCCAATTGCATATTTGTCAGCGGTCTAATTAACTTTTAAACACTATGCTCCTTAACCTCGAAACCATCCCGCCCTTCTACAAAAACTATGTCAAGCAAATTGATGAATCCGATTTGCTCCAGGCGTTGCGCATCTCTGGCCACCGGATGCAAGAGTTGGTGCATTCCATTCCCGTGACCAAGTCGGACTTCACTTATGCAGAAGGAAAGTGGACGATTCGCGAATTGCTCTGCCACATGATGGATGCTGAACGAATATTTTGTTACCGGGCGTTGCGCTTTGGGCGGAATGACAAGACACCGCTTTCGGGCTTTGAAGAAAATGACTACGCCCCGCAGGCTAACGCGGCTGGGCGTTCGTTGCAGAAGATTGCCAGCGAGATGGTTCACTTACGGGCAAGCACCATCGATTTGTTCGAGAGCTTTACACCGGAAATGCTGATGCGCAAAGGCGCGGCTAACAAAAATGAAATGTCCGTGGTTGCGCTCGGCTTTGTCATCGCAGGGCACGAAACCCATCATCGCAGAATATTGCAAGAGCGATACCTCGTGGCGAAGGCATGAAAAAATGCTGCTTCGCGATACTATTATTAACAGGATGTTCTCCTGCCTTTAAAATCAAAAAGGAAATAGGAGGGATTGAACAATCCCTTCAAGATCACACCGGGTTTTATCTATATGACCTTACTAAAAAGAAAACACTGATCGATTTTAACGGGGCGAAGTATTTTATCCCGGCATCGAATACAAAGATTTTTACCTTTTACACCTCCCTCATGCTGTTGGGCGATTCGGTACATTCAATTAAGTACACCGAACAAAATGATTCCCTCATTTTTCAAGGACTGGGCGACCCCTCTTTTCTTTATCAGAATGTATTTGACAATGGAAAAGTCTATCGCTTCCTGAAAGATTATCCCGGAAAACTTTTCTTCTCGGCTACCAATTTTCAAACCGAAGGAATGGGGATGGGATGGGGATGGGATGATTACAATTATTATTACTCAGCAGAAAGGTCTGCTTTTCCGATTTACGGAAATCTTATCGGTGTTAAAAAATTAGATTCTGGAAATTTTTCCTTTAACCCCTCACGTTTTTCCGTTGATTTTCATTCTTCAACAGAAACGCATCCTGAAGAAGAGATTGTTCGTGGTGTCGATTCCAATGAATTGATTTTCTTTAAGGGTAAGAAGAAACACAAATCATGGACAATCCCGTTTCACACCAGCAGCGATTTGACTGCCGACCTGTTGAGTGATACGCTTCACCGAAGTGTAGAGGAAATAAACACGCCAATTTCTAAAAATGCGCTCATGCTAAAAAGCATTCCTATTGACAGTCTATATAAAGTGATGATGCAGGAAAGCGACAATTTCATTGCCGAACAACTTTTGCTTCAATGCGCTGCCCAGGTCAGTGATACGTTAAGGCCTGAGATTGCCATTCGGTATTCCACAAAAAATTTTCTTTCCGATTTGCCTGATGCCCCGCAATGGGTAGACGGCTCGGGACTTTCGAGGCAGAATCTATTTACTCCTCGTTCGATCGTTTCACTTTGGGAAAAGGTCAATCAAACTATTCCGCAAGACCGATTATTCAAACTATTGGCGGTTGGTGGAAAAAACGGTACGGTTAAAAATTGGCTCAAGGCCGACAAACCCTATGTGTATGGCAAGACGGGATCGCTATCCAACAATCGCACCCTAAGTGGTTTCCTAATCACGAAAAAAAATAAAATTCTTATCTTCAGTTTCATGAACAATAACTTTACAAAACACAGCAGTCAGGTTCGTGATAAAATGGAGACGATCTTAAAACAAATTCACGATAACTATTAATCAATGAAAAATCTTTGCCTTGTTATTCTACTGTTAAGTATTATGAAGTTAAATGCCCAAACACGTGACAGCCTTGACATTAAAATCGGACAGATGATTCTTATTGGAATGCCGGGAGCTAAAGTTGATTCCACGGTATTGGACGAAGTAAAAAGCGGAAAAGTGGGATCGTTAATTTATTTTGAGAAAAATATTCCGCAATCGTCCAGTGCTTTTGCAGCATTTAAAAAAATGAGTTGGACGTATCAAAAGGCTGCGACTATTCCACTTTTCATCTGTATCGATCAGGAGGGTGGGAAAGTGAACCGGCTCAAAGAAAAATATGGATTTACCCGTTCCATTTCGGCCGCGGCCATTGGCAAGTTCAAATCGTTAGACTCGGTTCGGTTTTATGCTGAAGCAACGGCAGCAACGTTGGCTGGCCTTGGCATCAACGTGAATTTTGCACCGTGTGTTGACCTTGCCGTAAACCCAACCAATCCTGTTATTGTCAAACCAGAACGCTCTTATTCCAATAATGAAGACACCGTTATTCTTTATGCAAAAGAAGTCATTAAGGAACATAGAAAGTTCGGGGTGATCACCGCATTGAAACATTTTCCCGGTCATGGCAGCTCGAAAGACGATACACACTTGGGTCTTGCTGATGTGACCAACACGTGGACTGAACGTGAGCTAAAACCCTATCAAGTATTGATTGATTCTGGTTATGCCGATGGTGTAATGACAAGCCACATCGTGAATAAGAATCTGGATCACTCGGCTTTGCCAGGCACGTTGTCGAAACCAATCCTGGATAGTCTGTTGCGAAAAAAATTGGGCTATCAGGGAGTAGTGTTTACGGATGATATGCAGATGAAGGCGATTGCCAATAACTACGGCTTAGAGGAAGCGATACGGTTGGCGGTGAATGCCGGGGTTGACATCATGTGTTTCTCCAACAATATTCAGGGTGTGCAAGACCGAACGGTAGATAAAGTCCATGATATTATTAAAAATTTCGTGACTTCCGGGGCAATCCCTCAATCAAGAATAGATGAATCGTTCAAGCGGATTATGAAATTGAAAGGATCGCTTTCAATTGAGTTTGACGAGGTTCAGAAACTGAGAGCCGAAATTCAGCAAATGAAAATGGTTGCACAAAGAAATGCTGAGTTTGCCGCAAAGGCTGCCGAAGAAGCTATAAAAACCTCTCTTGACAAAAAGAAGAAATCCAAAAAGAAGAAACCAAAATCCTAATCTTATGGAATATAAAGAGGAACGACACGGTGACACTGACAAAATCGTTGAAGCTAAAGTAGAACAGGGAAAGGCTGAGATAAAGCGTGCTAGAAAAATGGCAATTGCTTTTGGAGTGATCACCAGTTTTGCATTGATCTCGTTGGTTTATGCTTATGTTCACGATCAAAAATGTAAAGAGCAAATAAATAAGTTGACAGAAGAGACTAAAGAAATTAGAAGATGAAAATAAGAAGTGTCAGGAGGCTGGCCTTCGTCAAATGAGCCTTTCACAAGAAGCGGTTAAACAGGCGCTGGAAGAAAGTCTTCGAGTGAAATCAAAAAAGTAAAATCCGGTTTCATGGAAAATACAGTGGAGAATTTACTAAAACGTAAACGAATGTTGGTTGTGATCATCGTTGTGCTTGCCTTTTTATGTTTGGCTTTGTTTTTTTATGGATTGATTAATAAAATTGAAGGAAACAAAAACCTGGAATTGGTTAATCACAAAATGGAAGAATTGGAACAGTGTAAAAAAGAATCAGAACGGCAAACCATAATTGCTGAAATGAATGCGATGGAAGCCCAACGGCAGAATGAAAGGGCAGAGGAGGCACTGAAGAAGCTATCAAAGAAATGAATTACCTAATTCATCCCGCCCAAGGAACGGAAGTCCCCATTCTCATCAGCGTGCCACACTGCGGTATTGAGTTTCCCGAAGAAATAAGGAATGATTACAAAGCAGATTTGATTGCTGCGCCCGATGATACAGACTGGTTTGTTCATCAGCTTTATGATTTTGCGCCAGTCATGGGCATGACCATGATCGCAGCCAAATACAGTCGCTGGGTGATTGACCTTAACCGCGACCCAAAAAGCAAACCGCTTTATACTGATGGAAGGATCATCACCACACTTTGTCCTACCACGACTTTTCTGGGTGAACCGCTTTATCAGGATGAACGAACGGAAATCAATCAAACCGAAATTGACCGAAGGCTTGAAAAATATTATCAGCCTTACCATCGACAAATTGAAGAGAATCTTATCCGCCTTAAAAAGAAATTTGGAAAAGTACTGTTGTGGGATTGTCATTCCATTCGTCAGGTGGTGCCCACCATCCAAAAAGAAAAATTCCCAGACTTGATTTTGGGCGATGCCGATGGCACTTCGGCTTCACCGGGATTAATTGAAACTACACTTGGCGTGCTTGATCATTCAGGCTATTCGGTCAGTCACAACCATCCTTTTAAAGGTGGAATCATTACCCGTCACTTTGGCAAACCCTCTGAAAATGTGCATGCGCTTCAGTTAGAAATGACAAAGGTGAATTATATGGATGATACGGAAACAAGGTATGATCCAGTCCGGGCAAATAAAATAAAATTGGTTCTGCAAAAGGTGTTTAACAAACTGATAGAGCAACTGGCTTAAGTTACTTAATCTTATTCAGCTTTGACCCGGTAAAATATCCCTCTTTAATCAATCCCATTAACTGGGTCGCGGTCGGATTAATTTGGTAATACGTTTCGTCTTTGTGTTTAAACTCGGTAACCTTTAATTTCTTTGAAATCTTCTTCAAGATATTTTTTCCTTTCACATCATCCTGAATGTCAATGGCTAAAAAGTCGATGGCGCCATTTGGGTTTTTCTTTACAAGCCTGAGCACCCATTGCCCATCTGATTTGAAGTTGACGAAATAATAATTCTCATAATATTTTAATACCAAGGTGTCGCTTAATGTTCCGCGGCCTAGCCAATCCTTATCGTTTTTATCTTTCATACGGTAACCCCATGCCTCAATAATCAGGGTGTCTGCAAAATCGCCTGTGGTTTGGTCGTAGCTTTGATATGCACCTTGCAACGCCAGTGGCACTTCTTTTAAAGCAGGAACACCTACCGGTTGAGGCTCTTTAAAAGTCACTTCCTTACAAGAGATAAGGAGCAAGGCCCAAAATAAGACCAAAATGGAAATACGCATGCGATAGATTTTACAATAAAACGTGGTTTCTTTAGAAGGATTGTTTTTTGATTATCAATAAATCACTTTTCGTTTCCCTAAGTTAAAGGTATTTTTGGAAACTTATTAGCGTATGATCTACTCCCTGCTTTATTCCTTTTTCTTGTGGGTTCACCCCATTCACATTTCTGTTACCGAAATTAGTTACAACGAAAAATCAAAGTCGTTGCAAATTACTTCTCGTATTTTTATTGATGAACTGGAATTGGGTATCCGTGCCCAGCGTAAAGAACCGGAACTGGATATTTTAGAACCGAAAAATGGAATGACCACCAAAGAACTGGTCAAAAACTACTATGCAGCGCATTTAAAAATAAAAATTGATGGAAAACCTGTTAAGATGAATTTCCTGGGGCAAGAGAAGGAAGACATCTCTATGGTGAGCTACATCGAAATTGAAAACGTGAAAAAATTGAAAACTATAGAAGTATTCAACGACTTCATCACCGAAATCCATGACGACCAATCCAACTTAGTGCATGTCACCTACAAAAGCCCGATAAAAAGTGTACGTCTTACCCGAGAAACTACCTCTGAAGTTTTTACTTTCAGCTCGAAATAGCGCGCAACCCAGCAACAGATATTCCCAATTAACTAATAACGATTAACCATTAACTAACCCACATCATGCGTAAAAAAATAGTAGCCGGCAACTGGAAAATGAACAAGACGTTGGAAGAAGCAAGAACCCTGACGGCAGAAGTAATGGGCATGGTTGCTGATGAAGTAAAGGGAAACGCCATCACTATTCTGTGTGTGCCATTCCCCTATCTCGTTCCCTTAAAAAATCAGTTAGGAAATTCTTCCGTTAAAATAGGAGCGCAAAATTGCAGCGAGCACGATTCAGGAGCTTATACCGGTGAAGTATCTGCGTTGATGCTCAAGTCGATTGATATACCTTATGTTATTCTTGGCCATAGCGAACGAAGGCTATATTTTGGTGAAGACGCAAAACTGTTAGCAAAGAAAGTTGACAAGGCATTGGCTGCTTCGCTTACCCCTATTTTTTGCTGTGGCGAACCGTTGGAAATCCGTGAGGCAGGAACGCATGAAAAATTGGTGAAACAACAAATTGAAGAAGCGTTGTTTCATTTAAGTGCAGAAGCATTGCAAAAAATCGTGATTGCCTACGAACCAGTTTGGGCCATTGGCACAGGCAAAACGGCTACCTCACAACAAGCCCAGGAGATGCATGCCGTGATCCGAAAGCATCTTGCGTCTAAGTATGGTGCAGGCGTTGCTGAGACCATTTCAATTCTTTATGGTGGAAGCGTAAAAGCGGATAATGCCAAAGAACTTTTCGCTTGTCCGGATGTGGATGGTGGATTAGTGGGTGGTGCCTCGCTTAAGTCCCGTGAGTTTGTGGACATTGTGAAGACGATGTAGTTGTTCTTTTTATTTATGCTCTTGCGCATATTTTTCGCGCAGAGCGGATTTCAAAAACTTTCCTACAGAAGTTTTAGGAATGGCCTCAACGAAGGCAAAGCCTTCAGGTATCTGAAATTTGGCAAACTTATCAGAAAGAAATTCTTTCAACTCTTCCGCGGAAACAGTTTTTCCCTCCTTTGGAACAACATAAGCGTAAGGTCGCTCCATCCATTTTTCATCAGGCACAGCAATCACGGCAGCCTCCAACACCGTGGAATGGCCCATCAGTGTATTTTCTAATGCTACGGAGCTTATCCACTCACCACCGGATTTCACTACATCCTTACTGCGGTCTTTTATTTCGATGCATCCTTCTTCGTTGATCGTAACGATATCACCAGTCTTAAACCATCCATCGGAAGTGAAT
Source organism: Cytophagales bacterium (assembly GCA_027317105.1). Lineage (GTDB taxonomy): Bacteria > Bacteroidota > Bacteroidia > Cytophagales > Cyclobacteriaceae > ELB16-189. The sequence goes on along the minus strand of DAHVFH010000091.1, from coordinate 10,509 downwards.
TTTCCTTCGGGTTCCATATCGCGGTAATACGAGGAAGAAATCCAGGGTCCGCGGATCTCAAGTTCGCCCATGGTCGCTCCATCCCAGGGAATAAACCCGTCCTCATTTCGTCCACGGATTTCAACTAGTGGCAATGGCAATCCTTGTTTCGCCTGATAGGTATATTGATCCTCCTTCGAGGAATTCAATAATTGGCTGGTCAAAGCTGCGGTACTTGCAACTGGCGAGGTCTCCGTCATGCCCCATCCTTGAAGTACTTTTATCTGGTACCGCTCGTCAAAAGCCTTTACCAAAAAACGAGGAACAGCTGATCCTCCAATGAGTGCTTGGTTCAAGGACAGTTTATATCGCTTAGGATTTTCATCAAGTTTATTTAAAACATTAAGCATTACAGTTGGCACTCCTCCTGTAATGGTAACATTTTCGGTTTCATACAAATCAAGTAAATTCTCTGCGTCAAGATGAGGGCCAGGAAAAACCTGTGTGGCTCCAAAAAATGTACAAACAAACGGAAACCCCCATGCGCTGGCGTGAAACATCGGAACGATCGGCAGCACAATATCTTGTTCAGATATACCAACCCCACAACCCAAAGTATGAAGCATTATGGATCGGTGGGAGTATAAAACCCCTTTAGGCCTACCGGTTGTGCCGGAAGTATAGCACATGGATGCGGCCGTGTTTTCGTCACCTTCAAAGGAAACAAATTCAGAAGCATCACCGGAGGCGACTACTTCTTCATAGTTTAAATATTCGTCTGCAATCTTTTCCCCGGTTTGTGGGATGACGATGATGTTAGATACGTTAATCTTTGATTTGAATTTCTCCAACAATGGCAACAAAACCTGATCAACAATAATGATTTTGTCTTCAGCATGATTGACAATATAAGTCAGGTCATCGGGACTTAACCGTATATTCAGCGTATGCACAATCGCACCCATACAAGGAATAGCAAAATAAGCTTCCAAGTGTTGATAGTGGTTCCAGGACAAGGTAGCAACGCGATCACCCTGTTTCACACCAAGCTGATGAAGGGCATTCGCTAATTTTTTGGTGCGTAATGCAAAGTCACGATAGGTATAGCGGTGAATGCTTTTGTCCGGCATTCTGCTGACGATTTCTTTCTTGCCAAATAATGTTTCTGCCCTCCGCAAAATGGTGGGTATGGTGAGCTGGTAATCCATCATTAAACCTTTCATACGATTTCGTTTTATAAATCGAATGTAAAGCTTTATTCAATCGATTGCTAAGCTGCCTATGCCTAAAAAGTTATAAAATCATAGATTTTTCCATCAAAAGATATATAACGCCTCCTACTACCGCGATTATCATGCTAGAATAAAATCTTCCTTTATCTGTCATCCAATACTTTCGTCTCATCATTTTGAAGCACAAAATTGACAGAGGTAGTATAATTGGTAGGTGTTTTATTAAAAAAAAGTTGTATGCATTTTCGGCATCAATCGATCCTTGATCACTTTCTCCAAATATTACAAAAGTTAAAATATAGATTGTGGAATACCTGATTAGCCAAAATGCTGGGATTAGTGTAAGGATTATAATAAGTGTTTGGATCCAAAGTTTTTTTGACATGCTTTGAGAATTTTCTTCCAATTCTAAATTTTAACCATCAAAATTGCTATTTCTTCATCCATTCAAACGTAGCATAATGCTCGCCATTCATGCCAAGCTTTTTATACACTTGTTGTGCAGGATGATTAGTTTTGTCTACATATAACCGGATGCCCATTATGTCGGGATCGGCCACCGCCATTTGTTTAATGAAATTGTACATGGCTTTGTACACGCCTTTGCCCCGATGTTCGTTCGGCACGTAGACAGATTGAATCCACAAGATCGTGCCATTGCGCCAGTCGCTCCACTCATAAGTCGTCATCAAACACCCGATCGTTTCTCCATTTTCTTCCGCCACATAATAACGACCCTTTGATGGATCCTTAAATAGGCACTGCACCCCCTGTGAAAGGGTGCTGATGTCAAGCGTTATCTTTTCCGTTTCCAGCGCCATCTTCAATTGAAAGTCGAGAAGATTGGGAATGTCTTTGATGGTGGCTTCTCGTATCATGTGTTTTACGTGTTGATGTGCTGATGTTAGGATGTGCTGACGTTTGGATGAGTTGAATTTCACGTCAACACGTCCGCACATTCCAACATCAACTCGTTAAAGCGCTTGCTTGATGTCGTTGATCAAATCCCTTGTATCTTCTATGCCCACGGAAAAACGCAACAGCTTATCCGAAATTCCGGCTGCCTTTCGTTCTGCAGGGGTGAGTTTGGCGTGCGAAGTTTTCACCGGCTGCGCAATGGTGCTTTCCACGCCACCAAGACTTATCGCTTTGCGGATGATCTTTAATCGTTTCAAAAACTTTTCGGGATCGCCTTTAAGTTCGAACGACAACATGCCGCCAAAGCCGCCTTTCATTTGTTTTTTGGCGATGGCAAAACCGGGGTTGCTTTTCAAGCCGGGATAATACACTGCACCTACTTTAGGTTCTTTCTCCAAATATTTTGCCAACGTCATGGCATTTTTATTTTGTTGTTGCAGGCGCAATACGATGGTCTTCAAACTGCGTTCCACAAGGTAGGCCGATTGGGCATCGAGGCTGCCACCAAAGTGCATAGCACTGGCCTTGATTTTTTCGATCAGTCTTTTTGAAGAGATGGCCACTCCGCAACAAAGGTCGCTGTGGCCGCCAATGTATTTCGTGCCGCTATGTGTGACGATGTCTATGCCTAGATCGATCGGATTTTGGTTCACCGGAGAAGCAAACGTATTGTCGATGATGGTCACAATTTTATGTTTTTTCGCAATGCGGGCTACACCTCTAATGTCAGTGATCTTCAATAATGGGTTAGAAGGCGTTTCAATATAGATTACTTTGGTACTGGGCTTGATAGCCTTTTCAAATTTTTCCAAATTAAAAACATCCACCATGGAATGATCGATGCCATAGCGTTTTAATTCATTCAAAGCCGCATGATGGGTGCCTCCGTACAAATCGTTTTGAAACAAAATGTGATCGCCTTGCCGCAACATGGCAAACATGGAGGTCATGATAGCGGCCATCCCCGAACTAAAGAGCAATCCATCCTGGCCATTTTCGAGGGCTGCTATTTTTTCTACTACTGCTTTTTGGTTAGGGGTATTGAAATAGCGCGGGTACAGCACCACGGCATCGTAATTATAGGCCGCTGATGGATAAATCGGGTTGACCAATCCACCATATAAAGAATCGCCTTTCGAACCGGTGTGAACGCTTTGCGTCAGTTTAGATTTGCTCATGGTAAGTTCTTTTTCAAGTCAGCAAAGATAAGAGGATGAAGGAAAGCGAAAAAGAAATCAACAACGCTTACAATTTTTGTCAGGGCAAACGCATTATAATTCTTGCGTTTTTACCTATTTGGATCGCGCCTCCTTAAGTCTATTTGGAAATGAATCCAAGAGCCGTAGACCCGGTCAATCCTGTAACAATGGAATTTATTCCATTGAGAGGAGGGGTAATACAACGGAGAGAGCCTTAGGCTCGGAACATATTGCAAAAGATATGTCTCGTGCCTACAGCACTCAGGCATGGGTTGCATGCTTAGCACCACGGACTGAAGTCTGTGGTTACAAGAATGTGGCGAGCCTACGGCTCTACCTTTCGGATCAAATTTATAATGCGTTTGCCTGCAATCCTTGTCCATTTAAAACGTTATTTGAAAATATTTTCCGTTCTTGCTTGTTGTATTTTTTGAATGAAGTCGATTTCCCTTTCTTCCGTTATAAAATCCTCCTCTTACTGGGCTAAGTTAGCCGGTGTGCGGTGGCAATTATTAATTGCAATCGCAGTGATATGGGGCGTGAGCTATTGGCTTCGAAGCGAGTACGGCCAGGATGACTCTAACCTGTGGCTGGTAATGAACCAGTTTATCCGGTTGGTGATCTGGACGATGATTGGTCTTTTTTCGATCAGCCTTATTACTGCGTTGGTTACCTGGCTTTATTTTTTCAATTGTTTAAAAAACAGAACCGTTGGCGTGCAGGCAAAATTTGGCGATGGCCAAAAGGCAGAAGCCGGATGGGTACCCCTTACCGTAATGATCGTTGGTCCTGTTCTTCGTCCTTTGTTGGGCACCATACAAGCACGCCTTGTTTTTACCGATAAACGAATTTCTGACCGGGTGATTTTAGATAGCAACATACCCAAGCCGCGCCATTGGTGGCGACAGGCCATTCGTGGTACAGGTCAAACACTTTTGCACGACCGTGGAATTTATGACGTTGAAAAAGTTCTAATTTCATTTTGCGATATGCTCGGTCTCGTGTCATTGCCATGCACCATTCCTTATACCCAACAACTCTTTACCTTGCCTCGTCCGCAGGCAGATCAAAAAGTAAATGCGCAGCCGCATTCTACAGAAGAACAAAAACACCGCATTGACATTCCCAAAAGAGTGGAAGGCGAATATGTGAATTATAAAGAGTTTGAGTCGGGCGACAATATTCAGCGGATCGTTTGGAAGATTTATGCAAAAAGTGGACAATTGGTCGTTCGCATTCCGGAAATCAAAGATCCTTACGCCTCGCATTTATATTTCTATGTGAGCTATTTCGATGGGTTCGACTTGCAAGGAGGAGCTTTTGAAACCGAGTTGCTTAATGTGTATAAAGATCAGGTGAGAAGCTTGTTTGAAGCAATTAGCAGAAACGGTTATGACGTGCGCCTACCGCATGATCAAGAGGTGCCTAAGCTAAGTGGGTTAAGCGAAAAGAAAAGCGAACTTTTTCAAATTACAGCAGCGTCTTGGCAAAACAGACAATCGCCAACATCATTTGTCAATTATAGTAAGGCCGCTTTTGTCTGCTTGTCGTCACTCACCCCAATTGAAGAAGTTGAAACGATTTTAAAAAACTTACCGCTCTCTGTTCCGTTAGTAGTGGTTAAATTATCAGAGGCTATTCCATCACCCTTTCAAATTAAAGTAAAAGACATTTTTTTTAAACCTGAAAAACAGCCGACTGACAACCTTCGGCAGCCTTGGATGTTTTCTTCATTTAGGAGAACGTTAAAAGAAAATGAAAAGGCAATCGCGGACGCCCTAAAGCAGCGCGGTAACAGTTGGTTGACGAACGATTTTGAATTTGAACGATGAGCAAGCGGGATCAATACGAGCGATTTCAGCAATTACTTATCCGGTGGGTATTAGTAGTAGTGCCTACCGTTGTGATTGGTTATATCACGCTGCGCTTTTTGAATTTTTCTTATACTTCATTAAATACCGGAATCGTTAGTCAAACCATCTACTTTGGTTTGGGGCTATTGCTGGCTTACTCCCTATATTACTATGGTGCCCGGCTGGTGATTACTGTTTTATTACTTTGGGTGTCGTATTGGTTAGTTGAAAAAGCGATCAATCGGTTGCCCGGAGAATTCGATGTCTTTTATACCACCGCACGTTTCCAGCTTTATTCCACCCTTTTTATTTTCGGTTGGGTGTTTGGATTTCTGTTGGTGCGCCTGCGCTGGTCTTACCTCCTTATTTTCGGAGTGCTCACCACCGTTACGCTAGTCTCCATTTCAGATACGCTTGACATTACGCTTCCTTACATTTTAGTACACATTGCACCCGTAGTGGTGTATGGTTTGTACATGTTGTTCGTCTCCCCATTGCTAACTGATCGCATCGAAATTAATGTCAGGAAGTCGGGTAAGTTAGCACTTCGTATTGGGTTATTTGCTTTGCTGATCTTGTTGGCGTTCGTCATCACTGACAGTTTGTTCAAGAGCGATTTTAAAGCAGTGGAAAAAGAACTCGCGGCTCGTGGGGCAAAAAATAAAGATGGTTCAAAAAGCGACAATTACGATCAGCGTGATGGATTGATGGAAAAAGGAGGGAAAGGCGATGACGGATATCGCTTGAAAGATACGATGCGTGTCAATTCAAAGATGAGCACTTCCGACAAGCTGATGTTTTGCAGTAAGCTGGACAATTTTTTTCCAGATGGCTCGCCAGCACCGATGTATTTTGTCTACCACTACCTTACGCGATACGATCCCGTGAAGGAAAGTTTTACCCGTGATGTCAATGTGCCTTCTTTCGATGAATTTGACGTAGACCCGGTGAATCTGCCCATGTACTATTCGTATATGGACACCAGTATCTTCCGGAAATCTAAGGCCAACAAACTTCGCAAAGTAGTAGAGGCTACGGTCTATCTTTCGGAAAACACCTGGAAACATTCTGTCCTCGGACCCTCTAGTGTTTTTTCCATTCAGACAATTCCAGTAGAGAAAGATTTTCAAAAGACATTTTTGTCGGGATATAAAATTGAATCGTTTACTTCAGAATTAAACAATGCCTATTTTGTTTACAATGTGTCTGCCAGCCCAAGTCTAGCGCCCATTCAGGACAAACGTCACGAAGAGCTCCGCTCCGTAAAGAACTATGCACACCTTGATAAAAAGTTTTTTGATTATTATACCGAGTATCCAAGCGGGGGTATTTACGATTCCATCTCCAAACTGGCTTTCAGCCTTGTTTCAAAGGATATCCGCCCAGTGGATAAGGTCGTGGCCGTGAGGGATTTTTTCCTGAAGCGCAATGAAAATGGAAAACGTATTTTTAGATACACACTGAAAGCCGGAGCCGTAGATGATCCGAACATTCCGAGTTCGAAAATGCTCTACGACTTTTTGTTTAAAACGCATGCAGGGTATTGCACCTATTATGCCGGTGCATCTTTATTTATGTTGCGCGCATTAGGTGTGCCTACACGGTTTACTACGGGTTTTGCGGCCATCAACCGTAGTGATAAAAACAAAGGCTGGTATTGGTTTTATGCCAGTCAGGCACATGCTTGGACACAAGTTTACTTTCCGGGTTACGGCTGGCTTGATTTTGATATGACCATTGGAAACGAAGAGCAACGCAATGCGCCCAAGCCCGATGGCACGCCTCCACTTCCACCACCCGAGCCTTGGCTGGTCCTCAATGCGAAAGCAGAATCCGTGGATCAAAAGGCAAAAAAATTAACCGTCTCTTTTAACCAATTAATTTTTTTGAATACTGCTTACACGATGAATCAAACGTTTACCCGACCGGTGGACGCAACGCTTTGTCGTGTGATGATAAATAAAAGAGACACCACTTTGGCGGCAGTTCATCCAGGTGATTCAGTGATTATCGTATCTTACAAAGATGAGATAAGAAAGATTCCTCAACCGCGGAACGATATCTCCATAGAAGATCAGGTAGCGGCTTTTCCTTCGCCCGTCATGGCAGACGAAATTCATATTCATGTAAAAGATAAAGAGAAGAAAAAGGAAAGTGCCACAAAGAAGGGAGCGAATAAAGATGAAAAGAAAATTACCTGGCAAGAAGTAGTCAAACTGGCTGTGAAAAGTCTGGCCGGATTACTGATACTTTTATTCCTTCTGCCGTTGCTCTATTTAATCTATCGCTTGGTCCGCGTTATGCTTGCGCGCGACATCGCTTCAAAAGCCGATCAGGTTTACCAGGCCGCTTTGTATCGCTTTCACATGGCAGGCATCGAACGAGAGAATGAAACGCCACTCGATTATGCGCACCACAAAGTTGACCCAGCTCTAGGCATTAACTTTGAGGAATTTATGCGTGTGTACTTGCGCTTAAAATATTCACAAACAGATATTCAGTCTGAAGACACTGCTTTAATTAACCGATTTGCTAAAGAAGTTGGCCCTTCTTTGCGAAACAAGAATGGCATCTTCCGAACAATCATCAATTATTTTAACTTGTTTTTAGCACTGCGCTATTTTCAATTACCACAAAAAACGGATTACGAAACCCCATCTTTATGAACGACTCAGTCACTCACCTCCAAGCCCTCATCGACAATATCGGAACAATTATTCGCGGCAAGCCACAAGAAATAAAATATGTGGTCACAGCGCTTTTAGCAAAAGGTCATATTTTGCTGGAAGATAATCCTGGCGCAGGAAAAACAGTGTTGGCAAAAACCCTTGCCCAATCGATCTCCGAAGGCACTATTGATTTTCATTCCGCCAATGGCGGTGTTGCCTTTAAGCGAATCCAGTTTACGCCCGACCTGCTGCCTATGGATTTGATCGGGTCTTATATTTTTGATGAATCCAAAAAAGATTTTGTGTTCAAGAAGGGGCCACTTTTCACGCACGTACTGTTGGCAGACGAAATCAATCGGGCTTCACCGAAAGTGCAAAGTGCGCTATTGGAGTGTATGGCCGAAAATCAAATTTCTTCAGGGGACACTACGTTTCCACTTGATCAATTTTTCTTCACGATGGCCACCCAAAACCCGATTGAAATGGAGGGCACCTATCCATTGCCTGCCGCACAACTCGATCGTTTTTTTATGAAAATTACCTTCGGTTATGTTTCTGAAGAAGTAGAGTTTGATATTTATTCCAACTACCTCACTATCAATAATGGAAAGAATACAGTGAAGCAGGTATTGGCGTATAAAGAGATTATTCATTTGCAACAGGAAGCAGAGAATGTTTATATCCATCCGGAGTTGGTAAAAGGCATCGTGCGCATTGTGCGTGGCACACGCCATCATCAGGAGATTGCCTTGGGAAGTTCAACCCGTGGAGGGATTACGTTTATCAAATGTTTAAAGGCGTGGGCGCTCGTCAATCAACGCGACTATGTGATTGAAGACGACCTTCGTGATTTGGCGCAGCCCGTGTTGCATCATAGGCTCGTCTTCCGCAACCGAGAGGCTTCGCGCACAGCGTTGCAACAAATCGTAGATCTGGAAGTGAATAAGCTGGCGAAGATGGGGATACAGACGAAAGCGTAACTTGAGAATTATTTTAGAAGTTTCGTAAATTGCGTTTATGCAGACCGTTGTTGTGGATATTATTAATGAAAAGGCACTCCATCTTCTAAAAGATCTTGAGCGTTTAAAACTTATTCATGTCAGAACGAAGAAGGATGAAATGAAGGAAGAAACGGTACTCTGGAATAAGTACAAAGGTGCCATGTCAAAGCAGTCTCTTGACGAAGTTGAAAGCCAGCTTGCAAAACTTCGTGAGGAGTGGGAATGAATTATCTTTGGGATACAAACATTGCTATTTATTATTTGCAGCAACAGTTTCCTTTGCCTGTTGAAAAGTTTATAGATGAAGTTCTCCTGACGAATCAACCCGTTTTTTCTGTTATCACAGAGATCGAATTGCTTTGTTGGAATGCAAAAGCTGAAGACGATATGAGGGTTATAAGGGATTTTATAAAAGAGGCTACCATCCTTGAATTGGATAACCCTGTAAAAAATAAGACCATTGAATTGCGTAAAACTTTAGGGATCAAATTACCTGATGCCGTAATTGCAGCTACGGCCTTGGTTTATGATCTTACCTTATTGACACGAAATACGCGTGATTTTGTAAAAGATGTTTCTTTAAAGGTCATAAATCCTTTTGAACTTAAATAGTAATATCATGTCGATGGGTAAGTGGTCTATTTTCATTTGTGTTTTTCTAGTGGCAGAAAAAAGCTTCGCCCAAAACACCCTTCGTCAGCAAATGGACAAAGAGCGCGATGGCTCTTTTCTGGATGTGAAAACGTATGAAGATGTGAAAACGTATGAAAAGGCGCGCAGCTTCATTCGCAGGGACAGCACTTACTACCTCGGCTACATGCTGGAGGGCGCCTATTTGTTTTTTCGTGCCAACGATGAACTCGGATTTCGGATTGCAATCACACCCCTTCAAAAAGCATTGGATAAAATCGAAAAGGATTATGACCCGGTGCTGAAAATCCGCACCAATAATTATGCGCTGTACAGCGAAAATTATCGTTACCAATTTGACTATGGGCTCATCACCTATTTTCTAAATCGTTGCTATCAAAATGTAGAGATGGAGGACAAAGCCATGGAAGTGCTCTACCACGTGCGCGACCGTAACTTTCAGTTGGAGATCAACATGGATTCGTACAATACCATGGCCTGGCTATTCCATCGCAATCGGGTTTATACTTCCAAACAGTTTTCGTTTCTTAAAAACTCTGTAAAAGAAAATGTGGCTGCCGCCAATCGTTGCCTCGATTCAGCGCTTCGCAAAATTCAAAATGATATGCCGTACAACAACGGCTTGTACGATCCGCGTTTTCTCAATCGTCAATATCTAAGCACGTATCATTACAAGGCCATGATCCACGATTATTTATTAGATATCGACTCGGCCAATTATTACTACGATCTGCTTATTCAAAACAATGCCTATTCCAGCAACAACTACGCGGAGTTCAAATTGGCAATGGGTGAAATGCAAGAAGCAGAACTCTTTTTCCGCGAGGCCGCTGATCGCGAACGTAGTCCGGAGAAAACTACCAAAGAGTATTATTACATGCGCGGCACGCTGGCGATTTACCGAGGCCATCCGGAAAAAGGAGACTCGCTGTTGAATGATGTCTTGCAACAACAAGGAAGCACCCCGGGTTATGGCTGGCATAGTATTGGTCTTGCAAGGGCGCAGC
>DAHVFH010000084.1 GCA_027317105.1 Cytophagales bacterium | reverse complement strand
TACTCGAGCCTTTTCAATTATTTGAGGCTGTTGGCGAATTCGAAAAGCATCTGAAAAAATTTGTTTGCATTGAGTTCGGTCAACGGTTTTATTTTGAGTCGGAAAAGAAATATGAATTCAAGTCTTCGGTTCAGCCGTCCTTTAACAAAAACTTTGAATTGCTGGCGGCTAACCTTCTGGAACTTCAGCAAAAGGATTTTGAAAACTTTATTGCTTCCGACCAACCCAAGCAGGTTGAACGGTTGCAAGGGATATTTGAGGAAATCCATCCAGAGCTACATTTTCAGCCATTAGATTTTACGTTGCGTCAAGGATTTGTGGACGCACAAATGAAGGTAGCGTGTTATACGGATCACCAGATTTTTCAGCGCTATCATCGCTATCAGGCAAAAGAAAAATTTTCGAAATCCAAAGCACTCACTTTTCGTGAATTGCAATCGCTACAACCGGGAGACTTTGTTACCCACATTGACTATGGCATTGGCAAGTTTGCTGGTCTTGAAAAGAAAGAGATAAACGGGAAAGAGCAAGAATCTATTCGGTTGGTTTTTCGGGATGATGATTTGTTGACGGTGAGCATTCACGCGCTTCATAAAATATCGAAGTATTCCGGCAGAGAGGGCACACCTCCGGCCATCAGCAAACTTGGCTCTGGCGAATGGGAAAGTAAAAAAGCCAAAGTAAAAAAGAAGGTAAAAGACATTGCCAAAGAGTTGATCTCCCTTTATGCCAAACGAAAGCAAGTCAATGGTTTTGCTTTTGCGCCGGATAGTTTTTTGCAGGCAGAACTGGAGACTTCTTTTATCTATGAAGACACACCAGACCAGGCCAAGGCTACTGAAGACGTGAAGAAGGATATGCAACTACCCCATCCTATGGATAGATTGGTGTGCGGTGATGTAGGTTTTGGTAAAACTGAAGTGGCCATTCGTGCCGCTTTTAAAGCAACCACCGAGGGCAAGCAGGTTTGTGTGCTTGTGCCCACTACCATCCTAGCCATGCAGCACTGGCGCACGTTCTCCGAAAGGCTTGCTGATTTCCCTGTTAAAATTGAATACGTCTCCCGATTCAAAACAAATAAGGAGATAAAAGAAATTTTGTCCGAAGTAAAATCGGGAACCATCAACATAATAATTGGCACTCACCGCGTTGTGAGCAAAGATGTCGAATTCAAAGATCTCGGTTTGTTGATCGTTGATGAAGAGCAGAAATTCGGTGTGAAAACAAAAGATCGGCTTAAAGAATTGAAAGTAAATGTGGATGTACTAACGCTAACCGCAACACCCATTCCGCGCACCCTGCATTTTTCTTTAATGGGCGCTCGTGATCTAAGCATTATCGCAACAGCTCCTCCCAACCGTCAACCGGTAACCACCGAACTCCATACTTTCGATGAAACCAAAATCCGTGATGCCGTCAGTTACGAGCTTAGACGAGGTGGCCAGGTATTTTTCGTACATAATCGCATCAGTGATATTGAGCAAGTTGCCAACGTAGTTTTCAAATTAGTTCCCGAATCCAGGATCGGTATTGCTCATGGCCAAATGGATGGCGACCGACTGGAAAAAGTAATGGTGAAATTCATTGAGGGTGAATACGATGTTTTGGTTTCAACAAATATTATTGAGTCTGGTCTGGATATCCCCAACGCCAACACAATCATTATTAATAATGCCCACTTGTTCGGTCTGAGCGACCTTCACCAAATGCGTGGGCGCGTAGGACGATCAAATAAAAAGGCCTATTGCTATTTGTTGACCCCACCCACGATGGTCTTGTCCTCCGATTCGCGAAAGCGGCTGGCTGCCTTGGAAGAATTCTCTGAATTGGGCGATGGCTTTAAAGTGGCCATGCGCGACCTTGATATTCGTGGTGCCGGAAATTTGTTGGGTGCAGAGCAAAGCGGATTCATTACCGACCTGGGTTTTGATACCTATCACAAAATCCTTGACGATGCCATTCAAGAATTAAAAGAAACGGAATTCAAAGAACTCTTTGCCGAGGAACTTTCGGAAAAGGCTAAGCTAATGGTACCCGATTGTGTGATCGAGACTGATTTAGAAATCCTCATTCCAGATGACTATATCAACAGCGCTGCAGAGCGACTGCAATTATATTCAACACTAGACAGTATCGCAGACGAAGATGCACTAGAAAAATTCAGTGACTCACTCAAAGATCGTTTCGGTTCGTACCCAACCCCTGTCGAGCAATTGATCAATACCGTCCGCCTACGTTGGCTAGGAGAAATTATAGGGTTTGAAAAAATTAGTTTGAAAAACGGAAAGCTCCGTTTGCAGTTCCTCTCAGGAAATGAAGCCTATTTTAAGTCGGGTATATTCGGAAAAATTTTATCTTTTGTGCAAACCCGCTCTAAAAGCTGCCGGATGAAAGACACTGCAGGGAAACTGCTTCTTATCACCGAAAACGTAGAGACCGTTGAGCGCGCCATTGAGTTCCTTCAGCCGCTTATTGCCGATCAGAGTTTTAAATCTGCCAAAGAAACATCGTCTGTATAGGGTTCAAGCCCTACGTTGGAATTGAAGGCGTTGATCATCAATATTTTTTTATGAGTCGGTGAATAATAGACTTCTATAAAAAAGGCTTTGGTATGGTAAAGGTACACTTTGGCTTCACCCAATCTTCGAACAGCAAGATAGTTTGAGTTTGCCGTCACCCAGTCACACTTCTTCTCGAACGTTGCATTTTGAAACTCCTTTAGATTATTCATCTTTCGTTTATATATACCATGGATCTAGGGAAAACTATGCCAACGCCATTATATGCCTGATTTCTAAGAATAATAATGGCCTTTCCGTTTCAGAAATGGAATTTTTTTCCCAAATTGAACTAATAATATTCTTGTTGGCCTTTCGTTTTGCTGCATAAGAAATCCCTATCTTCATTGAGGGATTCACTAAAAAAATATTACTCTTTGGAAAACATGTGGTTATATATTTATATTAGCGGTTACTTTTATTAATTATCAAAAGCAAATGAAGCATTTAAAGTCATTTTTTATCTTAACTGGGCTTTCTTTGGTGGTTTCTTCTTGTTTCCTTCTAAAAAAAGGAGGGAAGCCCACTGCCCAAAACCCTGGACAAATGAGTACCGCAACAGGGCTGAAATACACTCGTGATGCCGCAGAGGGTTTTGCCGTGATGCCTTATAATTCGCAGCCGGATGCCCCTAACATGGTGTTCATTGAAGGTGGGCGTTCTGTGCTTGGTTCTTTTGAAGAGGACATCCTTGGCTATCACGACAACTTGGAAAGAACCGTTTCTGTTGCTTCATTTTATATGGATGAAACTGAAATAGCCAATATCCATTGGTTAGAGTATCTCTACCATTTAACCACAGATTCCACTAAAGTAGATGGTGGAAAAGCCTATCAGGCCGCTTTACCAGACACCATGGTTTGGCGATCCCGGTTAGCTTTTAACGATCCCTATGTAGATCACTATTTAAGATACCCTGGCTTTCGTTATTTCCCTGTAGTAGGTGTGAAATGGAAACAAGCGAACGAGTATTCAAAATGGAGAACAGCCGTAGTCAATGCGGACTTAGCAGAAAGAGCAGGCATTGAGAAACCTGCCGAACAAAGTGGTGGTGGAAGAATCCCCCTAGAGTCTGGCGTAGTTATTCCTGCTTATCGCCTACCAACAGAAGCGGAATGGGAATATGCTGCACAAGCACTGATTGCAACCCAGTGGCTTGATGAAATGCAAACCCACCAACGGATTTATCCTTGGGATGGTCATGCACTTCGCAACCCGTATGGAAAACAAATGGGTTATTTCCTAGCCAATTTTAAACGAGGACGGGGTGACTATGCAGGTATAGCCGGCCACTTAAATGATGGTGCTTTGATTACTTCTTATATTTATGAGTATCCTCCAAACGATTACGGTTTGTACAACATGGCCGGAAACGTGAGTGAGTGGGTAATGGATGTTTATAGGCCTCTCTCTTTTCAGGATTTTGACGACCTCAATCCGATTCGCAGAGATGATTTTATCGACAGCCACAGCTCTTACCGCAATCAATACACCAAAACGATAAAGGATTCCGTGGTTACACTTCCTGACGGAAAACAGAAGACTCTTCGGATTCCTGAATATACAAAGAATCCCCAAGGGTTTATTTCATTAATCTCCGATCGGTCAAGGGTTTACAAAGGAGGATCATGGAAAGATGTGGCCTATTGGATGTCACCAGGAACCCGCAGATTCCTTGATGAAGACTCTGCTACAGCCACAATTGGTTTCCGTTGTGCAATGATTCGCGCTGGATCAAATTACTAACAGAAAAAAACGCAATAAAAAAAGCCCTCGGTTAGGGCTTTTTTTATTGCGCCTCAGCGATACAGGAAACACTCAACTCTTTGCAGCCATGGTTCAATAGCTCTCGACCACAAGCCTCAATGCTGGCACCTGTGGTTATAATGTCGTCCACTAACAAGATTCGTTTGCCATGGATTACCGAGGGATTTTTCACCGTAAATGCACGTTGTACATTTTCCCATCGCTCTGTTTTATTCTTGCGGGTTTGCGTTGCCGTATTCTTTTGTCGAACTACAACCTTATCAGACCAAGGTATATTTAATGAGGCGGTAAGCCCTTCTGCAAACTTCGTGCTCTGGTTATAACCACGCTTATTTTCTCGTGATTGATGCAACGGCATCGGGATTATCAAATCAAATTCTGTCATCAATCCAAAATCATTTAATGCCATTCCAAAAAATTTACCCAGCTTTATTCCTACTTCTGGTTTGTTATTGTATTTTAATTGGTGGAGAAGGTGCTGCACAATTCCTGTTTTCCTGAACTTCATAAACGCCCATGCATACTTGACAGGAAGTCTTCCCAAAAATTTCTCCTTTACGGGATTTTCATTGACACTCAAATAATCAGTCTTTGGCAATTCTAATAAACATCGGCTACATAAAATTTCTTCCCCTTTGACCAAACCGGAGGAACATCCAAGGCAGTGTTCTGGAAAGAACAAGCTTGTGAAATCCGAAATCACATTTAACAAGGAATTGCCGTTTGATTTGATAGGTAACAAACTCATCTTTGCATAAAAAGGATTATGAGATTAGTTGAGCAATTTAATAAATACCGAAGCCAAATGAATGAAAAAATTCTGGCTTCAGACAATCTGATCATCAAGCGGATTTTCAATCTGGATACTAACGCCTACCAAGCCGGAGCGCTGGATGTGCGTTCCAAAGAATTAATTGGCCTGACATGTTCCTTGGTTTTGCGTTGCGATGATTGCGTAAAATATCATTTGGGTAAATGTAAAGAAGTTGGCCTCACAACGGCAGAGGTGCATGAGGCAATGGGTGTTGCCACGCTCGTGGGCGGAACCATTGTGGTGCCCCACCTTCGCAGGGCTTTTGAATATTGGGAAGAATTATGCAAAAACTAGATGATCAAGCGAGACCTTGACTTAGATAGGCATTGGCAAAGGCTGCTAATCCAATTGGAAAAATCAGTTGGCAAGAAGCCCAGTGACCTCAATGCAGTCCTTTTTATTATTGGCGTACAAGAGCTGGGTCGTGGTGCCAAGAATTTCTCGAAAGAAGAAAAGCAAGACTTGATGCATATCGCAATTTGCAAAGTGTTAAGCCTTTCAGGTTATTATACCCTTGAGGGTACCGATAGTCAGGGGTGGCCACATTGGAAATTGGTAAAGAAACTTCCTCATTTTGATTTGATAGAGCAAGAGAAATTATTAAAAATGCATGTTATCGAATACTTTGAAAATGAAATAGGGTGGGAGTTGCCCGCACCTTCCAATCCTTAAAGAATTAAAGAAGGCGATCTTTTTCCTTTGAATCAGAAATGGGTGTCGTTACCTTAGTCCCTTCAAAACTATGAAGGTTCACAGGCCGTTGTAATACACACGAATGGAAGAGGGGATTAAAGACATTAATCAAAAAATCGCGCTTTTTAAGCGAAAGTATTTTATTAATTTATTTCTTCGCGGAGCTATTCTTGTGCCTGCATTCGGGCTATTCTATTTTCTTGTTGCCGCGTTATTAGAATATAACCTGTGGTTGGGGCGTTCTGCCCGTTTCTCTATTTTGATCCTTTTCTTTGCCCTGGTGGCCTTTTTCGTTTTTCGTTTTTTCTGGAAACCACTTCGATGGTTGATTTACAAAAGGGGATTGGATGAAGAAGAAAGTGCTAAGCTTATCGGAAACTACTTTCCCACCGTTGCAGATCGGCTACTGAACATTCTGCAACTAGCATCAACTTCTAAAAAAAATCCATTGCTCGAGGCCAGTATCGCACAAAAGTCTGCCCAATTACGTCCGGTTCAATTTGAAAAGGCCGTAGATCTGTCCACAAATAAAAAGTACTTGCGTTATCTTATTTTTCCAGTGGCTATTATTATTGTTTTGGTTTTTGTGGATAGCAGCATTTTTACCAAAAGCACCTCCCGTATTATTCGATTTAATCAGGAGTTTTCTCCCGAAGCCCCTTTTGAATTTAATCTTTTGAATAAAAATCTTACCGCATTTTTCAACGAAGATTACACCATTCAAATGTCCTTTAGCGGAAAAGCCATTCCAAAATCAGCCTACCTTGTTGCCGGGAAGCAACGCTGGAAAATGGAAGGGCTGGAAAATGGAAAATTTGAATACACGTTTGAGAAAATGCAAAGCCCACTTAATTTTCAAATTGATGGCTCAGGATTTTTCTCCCCTTTGTATAAAATCCAATTGGCCAACCGACCAGAGGTTACGCAACTCAAATTCTTACTGAATTTTCCAGCGTACACGAGAAAAGGCGTACAGGAAATTATAAATGCCGGAAATCTTGAGGTGCCTGAAGGCACCCATGTGAATTGGAAACTCCAAGCCGCAAATGCCAGTAAAGCACAAATTCTTTTCGAATCAAAAGATATTCCAGAAAGCATGCAATTGATTGATAATCAGGTTTTTACATTCGGTAAAAGTTTTAGAGACCCTGACCACTACTCCGTAATTCTGGAAAATGAGTCGAGCAAAAACAAAGATAAGATTTCGTACGATATCCGGGTGATAAAGGATCAATTCCCTGAAATACACATCGAAAACCTTCAGGACTCTGTACTTTTTAAATCTGTTTTTTTAGGAGGTCAACTAAAAGACGATTACGGAATCAGCGAGTTGCGTTTGAATTATCAAATAGAAAGAGATCGTGTTGAAAATAAAAAGCAACCGATAAAGATTGCCATCGACAAGAACCAAGTCCAACAAAACTTTTTCTATTCTTGGAACATTGATTCCCTTCACCTGAAGCCCGGTGATCGCCTCAGTTATTATTTTGAGGTTTGGGACAATGATGGCGTGAATGGCAGGAAAGCAACCCGGTCGGCAAGTTATGAATTAGCTATACCCACGGAGGCTAAATTAAAATTAGACATCTCCAATCAACAGCAGTCGGCAGAAAAAATGATCGACAAAAGCCTACAGAAAGCGAAAGACTTAAAACAATCCATCAGTGAAGCGCAGGAAAAGCTGAAGGGAAAGCAAAGCCTCGATTGGCAGGACAAAAAATTACTGGAAGACCTTGTCGCCCAAAAGAAGAAATTGGATCAAACGATTGAAGAACTAAAAAAGGAAAACCAATTGCTTGAGCAGAAAAAAGAATCTTTCACTAAAGAAGATGAGCGGATAAAAGAAAAATCAGAGCAAATACAAAAACTGATGAACGAGCTTCTGGATGAAGAAACCAAAAAGCTATTTAATGAACTGGAGAAGCTGCTGAAAGAAAATTCGGACTTGAAGCAAATCCAGAATATGTTGGATAAAATGGATCGCAAAGAAATCAATTTAGAAAAAGAATTAGAACGAACGCTTTCACTTTTCAAACAATTGCAATACGATTATAAATTGGATCAAGCTATTGATGAAATAAAGATGCAATTGGAGAAACAAGAAAACCTTCTGAATAAAACGGAGGAATCGGCCAAATCTCAAACCGACAGTCTTAAAGAAGCGGCTAAAAGTGAAAGTCCGGAAACAAAAAGCAATGAAGAATTGGCCAAGGAACAGGAAAACCTTAAAAACGATACCGAAAAGTTTGAAAAAACAGTTGAAGACCTAAAAAAAATGGGTGAGGAGACTGATCGTAAGGACGAGAATATCCCCACCAAAGAAGACGTTCAGCAGCTCGAAAAGTCGGAGGAAGAAAGTCAGAAGTCGCTCCAGGAAGGGAATCCTAAAAAATCATCTGGTGAACAGAAGAAATCGTTGAGCAAAATGAAAAAAATGCAAGAGCAACTTCAAGGCATGCAAAATGGAATGGAAATAGAAATAG
This sequence comes from Cytophagales bacterium, assembly GCA_027317105.1. GTDB lineage: Bacteria > Bacteroidota > Bacteroidia > Cytophagales > Cyclobacteriaceae > ELB16-189. The sequence continues at coordinate 7,236 of DAHVFH010000084.1, read as the reverse complement.
ATATGCAAAACCTGGAGAGTCTTCGCCAAATAGTTCACGGTCTGATAAAATTGTCTTTTGATCAGGAAAACTTAATGAAGGAATTTGGGGCAGTACAACAATCTGATCCTAAAAATATTCAAATTTCGGAAGGCCAGTTAAAGGTAAAGGATGACGCTAAAGTATTGGAAGACAGCTTATTAGTGCTTGCCAAGAAGGATGCTTTTATGGGCTCGATCGTTACCAGGGAAGTAAGTGAATTGAACAATCACATTGATAAAGCCGTTGGCAATATGAAAGAAAGGCTCAAAGGAAATGCCAGTACCGAAATGCAATATTCAATGACCAGCATCAATAATCTTGCTTTAATGCTGAATGATCATTTCGAAATGATGATGAAAATGATGGCGAATGCGATGCCCTCAAAAGGGAAGGGAAAAAAAGGAAAGAACAAAATGCCTGGCTTGGGAAAAATGCAACAAGAAATTAACGATAAAATACAGCAGCTCAAAAACGGCCAAAAGTCAGGTCGCCAGTTTTCAGAAGAGCTTGCCCGAATGGCGGCAGAGCAAGCCCGTATTAGAAAAGCCTTGCAAGAAATGCAGGAGAAGTTGAAAAAGGAAGGCGGTCAAATTCCAGGCAATGATCTACCTGGAAAGATGGAACAAACGGAAATTGATCTAGTCAATAAGCGGATTACTGAAGAGACCATTAAACGCCAGAAAGAAATACTGACCCGACTATTGGAAGCCGAGAAATCTATGCGAGAACAAAATTTGGATGAAGAGCGAAAAGGGGAAACAGCCAAAGATTATACCAATGAAATTCCAAGAGCATTTAAAGAATATTTAAGGTTAAAGGAAAAAGAGGTAGAATTGCTAAAAACGGTGCCTCCGCGCCTTTTGCCCTATTATAAAAAAGAAGTTAATGAATATTTCAAAAGACTCAATTAGATGGAAGGCGTAAAGAAAATTAGCATCGAAATCCCCTCATTGGCAGAGAACATTCGAATCATTGAAAGTTTCATTGATAATGCGAAGGAAAAATATCACTTGAACGATGATATTTATGGGAACGTAATGATTGCAGTAACTGAGGCTGTTAATAATGCGATCAAGCATGGAAATAAGGACGACTCTTCAAAAAATGTTTTTATATCCCTTTCTTTGGAGGAAGGATTAATAAAATTCAAGATTCAAGACGAAGGAAATGGATTTGATTACCATAAGCTTCCAGATCCCACTTCGCCAGAGAATATCTCTAAGCCTGGTGGTAGAGGTATCTTTTTAATGAAGAACCTATCGGACGAAGTGGATTTCAAGGAAAAAGGCAAAGTTGTAGAACTGAGCTTTTATATGAATCAATAATGCCTATCCGATTCTTTTACGAGGAAATTCCTTTCAAAATAAAGAATCCTAGAAAAATCACAGCTTGGATAAAGGAATGCGCTAAGAAGGAAAAAAGGAATAGTGGTGAAATCAGTTTTATCTTTTGCTCCGATAGTTATCTATTGAGCCTAAACCAGATCTTCCTTCACCATGAAACCTTTACTGACATCATCACCTTTGATTTTTCCATAGACAAGGCCATCGGGGGTGAAATCTATATAAGCATTGATAGGGTTACGGAAAACGCCATTAAGTTCGCTTGTCCCTTTGAGGAGGAACTAAAACGAGTTATGATTCATGGCGTTCTGCATTTGATAGGATATAAGGATAAAAATCCTACAGAAAAGGCACAAATGCGCAAAAAGGAAGATGCTTACTTATCTTTGCACAAAAAGATGTTCCACGTGAAACACCTTTGATTTCCAAAACCAAAAAACAGAATGTTCCACGTGGAACTAAATGATTTATGTTTCCTGAATACGATGTAATTGTGATAGGGGCTGGGCATGCAGGCTGTGAAGCGGCCGCAGCCGCAGCTAACATGGGATCAAAAGTCCTTTTGATCACTATGAACATGCAGACGATAGGCCAAATGTCTTGCAATCCAGCAATGGGTGGCGTGGCCAAAGGGCAGATTGTTCGAGAGATAGATGCACTAGGAGGGTACTCAGGGATTATTTCTGACAAATCCATGATCCAATTTCGGATGCTCAATCTTTCAAAAGGGCCCGCAATGTGGAGTCCACGAACTCAAAACGACAGAGCACTATTTTCAGAAGAGTGGAGGCTAGCTTTAGAGAGAACTACAAATGTTGACTTTTGGCAAGAGATGGTAACCGGAATACTCGTTAAAGACAATAAAGTATTCGGAGTCAAGACTTCTCTTGGAATAGATATAAAAGGAAAATCGGTAGTACTAACCAATGGAACATTCCTCAATGGGAAAATTCATATCGGTGAAAAAAACTTTGGAGGTGGTCGAACAGCAGAAAAAGCGGCCACAGGAATTACCGAACAGTTAGTTAACCTTGGGTTTGAATCAGGAAGAATGAAGACTGGAACACCACCTAGAGTAGATGGGAGGTCATTGAATTATAATAATATGACCGAACAACCTGGAGACCTAAATCCTGGTAAATTTTCATTCTCAGGAACCAAGCCCCTTACGAAACAAGCCAGTTGTTGGATCACGTATACAAACAGTGAAGTTCACAAGGAACTAGAAAAAGGATTTGCGCAATCTCCAATGTTCCAAGGAAGAATAGAAGGTGTTGGCCCTCGGTATTGCCCATCTATCGAAGACAAGATTAACCGTTTTGCAGAAAGGGACCGTCATCAAATCTTTGTAGAGCCAGAAGGATGGAACACGATCGAAGTATATGTCAACGGATTTTCTTCTTCATTACCTGAAGCTGTTCAATATGAAGGGCTAAAAAAAATACCTGGATTTGAGAAGGTTAAAATGTTCAGACCTGGCTATGCCATTGAATACGATTATTTCCCTCCAACTCAGCTTAAAAGCACTTTAGAGACACAACTTATTGATAATCTGTACTTTGCAGGTCAAATCAACGGAACCACAGGGTATGAAGAAGCCGCCTGCCAAGGGCTTATGGCAGGGATTAACGCGCATAACAAAGTAAAAGAAAAGGAACCATTCGTCTTGAAAAGATCGGAAGCCTATATAGGCGTGTTGATTGACGACCTGATAAATAAGGGTACCCAAGAGCCCTATCGAATGTTTACAAGCAGAGCCGAATACCGAATTCTTTTGAGACAAGACAATGCCGACTTACGATTAACCGGGCTAGGTCACAAAATCGGATTGGCGTCTGAGGAACGTCTATCCAATGTTATTGACAAGAAAAAGAAGATTGCAAGCTGTCTATCTGAATTAAATAAATTGAAGGCAAGTCCTGAAGACGCGAACTCGTTGCTTCTAGATTTAAAAACTTCGCCAATAGAAGAAAAAATCTCCGCTATAAATCTGTTGAAAAGAACAGAAATTGGCTTTTCAGAACTCATAAAAATCAATTCTACTTTTGAAACAACCCTAAAAGAATTTGACAAAGAAATCCTTGAACAGGTAGAAATCATAGTAAAGTACCAACCCTATATTGAACGAGAACAAAAATTAGCGGACAAAATAGAGAGCCTTGAAGACTACAAAATAAAAAGTGACTTTGATTATGATCGGGTAAAAGCCCTCTCTTCTGAAGCACGTGAAAAACTTAAAAAAATAAAACCAGAAACAATTGGGCAAATGAGTAGAATTAGTGGCGTATCGCCAGCCGATGTCTCCGTGATCAGTGTATACCTTGGAAGATAAAATGCAGTCCGTCAATTCATGTCCTATTTGCAAAGGCGAACGATTCAGCCCTTTTTTAAGCTGCAACGATTATACGACAAGTCAGAAGACCTTCCACCTTATTCAGTGTGTTTCATGCCAGTTTGTAATTACCAGCCCACAACCTGATAAAGGGGAAATCGGTAAATACTACCAATCTGATAAATACATATCGCACACGGGAGGCGAAAAAAACCTAATTGACACGATTTATCTTCTGGCAAGGCAAAAGGCCCTGAGATCAAAACGGAAGCTCATTACTGAAAATTCAATCGGAAAAACCGTACTGGACTTTGGTTGCGGAACGGGAGAATTCTTAAAATCATTAAATGATCATGGTTTTGAGACATTTGGAGTTGAGCCTTCGGCCATTGCCAGAGAAAAAGCCATCGAGCTACAATCAGGTAAAATAAGCTCAACATTCTCCTCCATTAATGAACAAACCTTTGACATCATAACCCTCTGGCATGTATTAGAGCATTTGCATGATCTTAATGAAATGATGGAAAATTTCCATAAGGCTTTAAATAAAATAGGTACGATTTTTATTGCAGTTCCCAATTTAAATTCTATAGATGCCAAACATTATAAATCGCATTGGGCCGGCTACGATGTTCCACGACATTTATGGCACTTTAGCCAATCCAACATGAAAACCTTATTTAATAATCATGGCTTTACACTAATGAAAACAATTCCCATGAAATTAGATAGCTATTATGTATCGATGTTAAGTGAATCCTATCAAAATTCAAACGGCTTCAAACCACTACAACTTTTAAAGGCAGTAGTAACAGGATTAAAATCCAATCTCGCTGCACGAGCTAATTCAGATTATTCAAGCCTCATTTACATCGGCAAAAAATGAGAAGAACCTATCACATACTCTTGATAACTATCTCTTGCAACTTATTGTACCAATGTGCACGGCAAACGCAACCGACAGGCGGACCAAAAGACACTGACCCTCCCGAGTTGGTTTATGCTAACCCAATTAATGGTCAAAAGAATTTCAAAGGGTCAACAATAGAACTAATATTTGACGAGGCCATAAAACTCAAAGATCCCAGAGAAGAAATATTAATAACACCGTCTTCAGGAGCAAAGACAAAATTTCTAGCCAAAAAAAACAAAGTAACAATTATTCCTGAACGCAAATGGCAAGATAGCACAACTTATAGTTTAGCTTTCAGGGGTGGCATACAAGATGTGAACGAAAGCAACCCCGCAGATGATCTGCACCTGGCATTCAGCACTGGCCCAACAATCGATTCATTAGTGCTAAGTGGTAGCGTTTCAGAAGCCTTCAAAGAAAAAATTCCAGAAAAAATTACAGTAGCCTTATATCAGGAAGATACTTTCGATATTTTCAAACATAAACCGATTTTCTTTACAAAGACAAATAAGCAAGGTAAATTTTCAATGCAAAACCTTAAGGCAGGAAAATACTTCATCTACGCATTTGATGATAAAAACAAAAACATGAAGGCCGACAGCAAAACTGAAAGATTTGGTTTCTCGGCCAACCAAGTAAATCTGCCAGAAAATGCGGATTCCATTCACCTGGTTATCGTGCACCTAGACACCCGCCCAATGAAATTAACCAGCGTAAGAAACAGCAATACCATTTCAACAATTCGTTTCAACAAACCTTTGGATAGCATCAAACTCATACCCGAACGCTCCTCAATAATTTACACGTATGGCGACAGTCGCTCTGAAGTGATCGTTTACAAAGACTTCGACAAAACCGATTCAATATTGGTTCGTGTAAAAGCCACTGATAGCGTCTATCAAAAGTTGGACACAGCAGTATATGTAAAATTCACTGATAACAAAAAACCTCCTGAAAAATTTAAACCCTCAGCATGGAGCGTAGACTATGATGCAACAACCAATCAGCTTGTAGCTGAATTAACCAGCAACAAACTGTTATTGTCAATTAATTACGATAGTATTTATATACAAATAGACACTGCCAAATACCAATCCATAAAACTGGAAAATATAACAGTGGACACTCTACTAAAAAAAGTAACACTCAAAACAATCTTAAATATAAATCCGAAAGAAAAGATTCCAAATCCAGTATTGTTGTTTGGAAAAGGAGCCATCATTACGATAGATAACGATTCTTCGAAGTCTCAAGACATAAAAATAAAAATACCAAAAGCAGAAGACACTGGTTCCATGTCTATTGAAATAAATACAAAAGAAGAACACTTTGAGGTTCAGCTTTTAACTTCTGATCTTAAATTGATAAAAAGCTTCCGGGATTTAAAAAAATATACATTCGCTTACTTAAAACCTGCCGAATACAGAATCCAGGTGATCGTTGATCAAAATAACAATTTCCGTTGGGAACCCGGTGACTTTTACAAACTCCAAGAACCAGAAAAAGTCATTTTGTATAAGAGCCTCGAAAAGAAATACACCATCCCTGTACGAGCCAATTGGGAGATTGGCCCTTTGACGATAACCTTTTGACAGATTGTGGAAAACTAAAATAATTCATCAATTTGTAACGATATAGCATAATTAGTCTATCAACTCAACAAATTCAATATTTTGTCCACAGCCATCAATTGTTAAAAAAATGATACACATTCTACAACAAATTTGTGGAAACAACTGTCAGCATCCAGTTCATCCAACTTCTTGTTAAAGTTATCCACAAACAAGACGCGAAAATTGTAATTTGTAACCCATTAACAATTCCACATTGCTAACTGTATTAATAAAATCTTTTAGAAAAAACTTTATCAATACCATTACGCTATTTTTTTTGTGCACAAGTGTTTCTGCTGCTCAGGATTTACAGCAGATTCAAATAGCGAATGAGTACGTTATAAAAGGTGAAAAAGATAAAGCACTTGAAACTTATCAGGTGTTGGTCAAAAATCCGCTAAACATTCCAGCTATTCACGCAAATTATTTTAACCTGTTATTGTCAATGGGGAATTTTAAGCAAGCGGAAGACTATGTTGGAAAAATTGTGCGAAAAGAAAATAAGTTTAGTTATCAGTTGGATCTTGGCATCGTGTATTTAAAGTCGGGCAATAAAAATAAGGCCGACAAATATTTCAAGACGCTATTCAAAGCCAATGCCAACGATGCGTATAAGATGAAATCCTCGGCTGAGCATTTGGCCAACTATAATTTGTTAAGCTATGCCACTGAGGCATTACTTCAGGTGCGGTCTACAACTGGAAGCAGCGCGATTTTTTCACTTGAGTTGGCAAACTTGTACCGCCTCCAAGGACTGCGGCAGGAAATGGTGAAAGAATATTTGACTTATGTGACGCAAACACCGGCCAATAATGCGTATGTAAAAAATATACTGCAAATATTGCTTACAAAACCGGAAGAATTAAAAGCACTGGAGGAAGTGTTGTTGGAACGGGTGCAGCAAAATCAAAATTTAGAAGTCTATGCGGATTTGTTGATTTGGGTGAATGTGCAAGAAAAAAATTTTTACGGTGCTTTCATTCAGGCACGGGCTTATGATAAGCGGTTTCGAAA
>DAHVFH010000079.1 GCA_027317105.1 Cytophagales bacterium | reverse complement strand
GGTTTGTGAGCCTTGCCAATGTGCGAATGTTTGAATCGGACGGAAATTACATCAAAGTCTATTTTGATAATAACCGCCCGATGATTCATAAATCATTGAATGCCCTGGACGAAAAATTAGATGAGCGCGCTTTTTTTAGGGCCAGCCGGAAACATATTATTAACTTAAGTTGGGTAGAAGGGATAGAAAGTTGGTTTAACGGTGGGCTAATGGTGAAATTAAAAGGGGGTGACAAAGTGGAGGTGAGCAGGAGACAAGCCGCTAAGTTCAAAGATTTGATGAGCCTGTAATAAACAAAAAACCCCGTCTTGGATATTCAAAACGGGGTCAATAAGTTAGTTAAAATCGACTAAGCAGTAGCAGTGGAATGCTCTGCTTTTGTTTGCTGCTTTAAGATCACTGTTTTCTTAGCCTTATAGCCGCAATAGCCACATTGGTAGTGTTTGGTGATTTCCCCTTCATCTGTTTCAGTTGGTTGTCTCACAATTTCTTCCCTTACCAATTTGAAAGTTTGGTAATTGCACTCTGGGCATTGTATCGCATGAAGATGGCCAGCATATTTCTCAATTTGAATGTAGCCCGTTTCCTCATCTTTCCACACGTCATAATCTACTGAAAAAACATTTTCTTCTGCCTGCATCCCTTCATCCAGGTACGCATCTTCTTCTTCTTCACTCAGCAACTTCATAGGTTTTCCCGTTTTCGGAGAAACCCTAGGCATATAGCGCAATACCTTGAGGCGCTTTTCGATGTAGAATGGATAATAGAATTTTAAAAGGTTTTGTACAATTACAGCAACAATTAAGCCCATCGCGGCAGTGACAAATATCCGTACACCGATCAGCACAGTGGTAGTGTGGGTAATTGACGAATTCGCGTAAAAACAGCCACCAATAATTAACACAATGACAGCCACCCATAAACTGTTGATTTCATACTTATTAATGAAATCGTACTTTTCCTTACTGCCCTTGGTGGTGGCAAATCGAATGAAGTAGCCCAATGCGATAAGCAGACCGAGCGCCAAGCTAGCATACGCCAAGTTAGTAGCCAGCGCATTCCAGGAATCGTAGTTTTCGTCCGGCTCCGCATAAGGGTCAACAGTTTGGGCAAAGGAATTAATCGCCATCATGACTAGAACCATCGTATTAACAAATCTCATAATAGTTAGATTTTTTGGGTTTCCTTACAAGAGATCAAATATAGTTAAAAGAGTTAAAATTATTTAATATCCTTAAATAACAAATATAATGCAATCAAAAGCATTCTTAATGCCAATTGAGTAAAAAAAGTAAGTTTCAAAATCACTAGTTAGGAACTAAGAGGAATTCTGAAATAATCGAGATTGCGGCTTCAGGCTGCTCGAACATGCCCATGTGGCAGGTTTCGTTCAAAATACGGACAGTTCCCTTTTTTAACGAATGTCCAAATCCCCTAATACTTTCTGTAGTGATTATGCTGTCATGTTCACCGCCTAAAATAAGCACTGGTTTATTAAAATTGTTTAAAATATCACTTGTAGAAGCCCTATCCCGCATGGCCGTTGTGTAGGCAATCAATGTTTCCTTCGAAGTTTTTCTAGCGATTTTGTCAACACTGGGGATAGCCGGATGTTTTTTGTCAAAAAATAATCCGGGAACGAAGGTATCCACAAATGGAGCAACGCCATTATTATTTACAAATTCAATAACCCGGTTGCGGTTGGATTTCCGTTCTGCACTGTCTGGATAGGGTGTAGAGTGAAATAAACCTAACCCGGCAATATTTTTACTTTCACAAGAGGCCATTGCCAAAGCCACGTATCCACCCAAAGAATGCCCGATCACAACTGGAGCGTCAAGATTGATTTGATCCATCCAATTCAACACTTTCTTGGAAATATCTTCGATAGAAAAAGGAATCGACAGCGGAGAGCTTTGGCCAAAGCCGGGGAGATCAATTATGAAAACCTCAAAACTTTCTGCTAGTCGGTCGGCAAACCCACTCCATATTTCGTGGTTCTCGCAAAAGCCGTGGATTAATACCACAGGCCTTCCTTTGCCCAGTTTTTTATAAAAAATTTCATCCATTACGCTTCTTCCTGCGCAGGCTCAAGCATGGCGATCACCGCTCGTTCAATTCCCTCCGGATCAAAACCACATTCGCGATGCAGTTCCAGTTGCTCGCCATGCTCGATGACCGCATCTGGAATTCCTAGTCTTTTTATTTCAGCCTGGTAATGGTGATCGGCCATAAACTCAATAACGGCACTACCAAAACCGCCCTGTATGCAACCGTCTTCAACGGTCACTATTTTTTTGAATTTCTTAAAGACCACATGAAGTATGGCCTCATCCAAGGGTTTCGCAAAACGAAGATCGTAATGTGCAATGCGCAGACCGTGTTTCTCTAATCGCTCGCATACCTCAATGGCATAGTTTCCAATATGACCTAGGGTAAGAATGGCCAATTCGTCACCTTCTTTTATTTTTCTGCCCGTGCCAATTTCAATTTCTTCAAAGGGTGTTTTCCAATTGGGCATCACGCCCTGTCCGCGCGGATAGCGAATCGAAAAAGCTTTTTCCTTTCTTGGCAACTGCGCTGTGTACATTAAATTTCTTAATTCCGACTCATTCATTGGAGCTGCAACAATCATGTTGGGCAAGCACCGGAAATAGGCGATGTCATACGCCCCATGGTGGGTTGGCCCGTCTGAGCCTGCAAATCCTGCCCGATCAAGGCAGAAATTTACCGGAAGGTTTTGAATACAAACGTCATGCACCACCTGATCGTAGGCACGCTGCATAAATGAACTGTAAATATTACAGAAGGGAATAAGCCCTTGCGTTGCCAAGCCTGCCGAAAAAGTTACAGCATGTTGTTCAGCAATGCCCACATCGATAGCGCGATCGGGCATTTCATTCATCATAATGTTCAATGATGAGCCAGACGGCATCGCTGGGGTAATGCCAATTATTTTATCGTTCAATTTTGCCAGCTCCACTATAGTATGCCCAAACACATCCTGATATTTAGGAGCCTGAGGTGCCGAGTAGGTTTTTTTATAGATCTCTCCAGTGATTTTATCAAATGTGCCCGGTGAATGCCACGTGGTGGCATTTCCTTTTTCAGCTGGACCGTAGCCTTTGCCTTTGGTAGTAATACAATGTAGGATCTTTGGCCCTTTAATTTTTTTCAAATCATCCAGTACGGCCACCAGATGATCCACATCATGACCATCCACGGGGCCAAAGTATCTTAAATGTAGGGACTCGAATAGGTTACTCTGACTTAGCAGCGTTGACTTAATGCCGGTATCAATTTTAGAAACAATCTCTTGTGCGTTTTTTCCAAATTTTGAAAGCTTGCCCAGTGTGTTCCACACATCATCTTTTAAGCGATTGTAGGTTTTGGAAGTTGTGATATCCGTAAGATAATCTTTTAATGCCCCCACGTTCGGATCAATCGACATGCAGTTATCATTAAGGATAATCAACAAGTTGGTATCTGACACTCCTGCATGGTTTAGTCCCTCAAAGGCCATTCCTCCAGTGAGCGCTCCATCACCAATAATGGCAACATGTTGCTTGTCAAGAATCCCCAATCTTTTGGACGCAAAAGCCATTCCTAAGGTGGCAGAAACTGATGTAGATGAGTGGCCTACACCAAAAGCATCGTACTCACTTTCTTTTCTTTTTGGAAAACCGGAAATGCCTTTGTAATAGCGGTTGGTGTAGAAAATATCGCGCCTCCCTGTTAAAATTTTATGACCGTACGCTTGATGGCCCACGTCCCAAACCAACTGGTCGTAGGGCGCGTTAAAGACATAATGCAATGCCACGGTTAACTCGACCACTCCCAAACTAGCCCCAAAATGCCCCCCATAAACAGACACATTGTCTATGATGAAATTACGCAGCTCATCCGAAAGTTGCACCAATTGCGCCTTGTCGAGTTTTTTCAAATCCGAGGGGTCATTGATTCGAGCTAATAATTTACCGGGAGTAATGAGCATATTAGATATCCTGAATTAATTTAAAATAGCAATTTGGTTATGTTTTTCATGATTCAACCTCAAATGAAACTCAAATTAATGATCGTACCTAATCGTAAATTGGTACTTCGACCTCACCAAACTTAGCGTTCTTCCGATTAAACAACCCTATAAAGGTATTGTTTTAGCTTAATTTAACAGCGTTTGGATCGCAAATTTACAGATTTCCATTTACTCCAAATTTTCTCCTCCGCTTTGAATATTTTTGTGCACTTTTAAATTTATGACACAAGAAATTTTTGAAGTAAGACTACCGTTGTTTGAAGGTCCCTTTGATCTGCTATTATTCTTCATTGAAAGGGATGAGTTGGACATTAACGATATACCTATTTCCCAAATCACAAGGGAATTCTTAGAATATATCCATCGGCTGGAAACGCTAAATGTTGAGGTTGCCAGTGAGTTTATTTTGGTAGCTGCTACGCTGATGCGCATCAAATCGAGAATGCTGCTTCCTCGTCCTCAACTGGATGAAAAAGGCAATGAAATTGATCCACGCGAGGAACTGGTAAAGCATTTGATGGAATATAAAAAATACAAGTCGGTAGTCGATGAATTCCACAAAATGGAAGAAACCGAATTGATGAAGGAAAAGCGCGGCAACCTAATGAAGGAATTGAGGCTTCTTGCAGAAGTCTCTAATGTGGAGGCCGAATTGCAAGATGTTGATCTCTTTAAATTGCTTCTTGTTTTTGAAAAGGTGTTGAAGCGCAAGGAAGAAGAGAAAAACAAGCCCGTTCATCAGGTGATTCAATATCCTTACACCATCGAAGGTCAAAAGGAATTTATTTTAAATGAAGTTACTACCAAACAGCGGGTGGCCTTCATTGAACTTTTCGAAAAAGTTCCTACCCGCATTGCATTGATTTTTAATTTTTTGGCCATCCTTGAGATGCTTGCCAATGGTCTGTTGAGAATTCAAGTGGGCGAAGGCTACAATAATTTTTGGGTGGCGCAGCCCGAGGAGATTGAGGCTTCTGGAACCTCCAACGTGTCTTGACGCCTTCGCACGGCAGCCAAGTTACCTTTTCTCAACTCTTTCCTATCTTTACACCATGGGCAAAAAAGAAATTATCGCACATTGGATAATGATGCCCGAGCGCGATTGGAAAAGTGTGGAGGCCCTTTTTCTGGCAGGTCAATACATGCATGCGCTTTTCTTCGCTCATTTGGTAATTGAGAAGATTATGAAGGCACATTGGGGCAAAAGACGATATCGAAAGCGAGCCACCCCGCATCCATGATTTGGAATACCTCTACAATCAAACGGAATTAAAGTTAACGGCCGAGCAAGTTGATTTTATGGGCATTATGAGCTCTTGGAATTTGGAAGGGCATTACCAAGACTATAAAGACAAGCTTTACAAGAGATCAACTAAAAGCTATACGGAAGAAAAATTGAAACAGGTCAACGACCTATAGTTATGTTTACTATCCGAATTGCAAAACAAAAAATAATACAATTGATCGCTGACTTGCGGGCAAATGGGTATGACCCAATTCGGGCGATTTTATTCGGCTCGGTGGCCAAAGGCAAGGCGCATAAATATTCCGACATCGATGTGGCCATTTGGGATGAAAAGTTTAGAGGCTGCACTCCGATCGACTATGAATGCATTATAAAAATCTTTAAGAAAATATCCACGGTTGGAATTGCACACCTATCAGGCAAAGGAAACGAGGGCAGACAATCCATTCATTGGAGAAATTGAGAAAACTGGAAGTGAAATTGAAATTCACCAGCTGGTTCACTAGCCTATCCTATACGCTGGCAACATTCCTCCATTCAGGCCTCATTAACTCGATCTCAGCAGTCTTTGTGCTAAAGCGGGAAATTTTCGTTTCAAATAATAACCTACTCTAATGAACCAGTAAACCCTGGGCCTTCAAAAAATTAAGCTCACTTAATTTAGTATTGTAAGCCGCCTGAGATAACTGGTATTGTGCATCTTGATAGGTCTGTTTCACCGTTCGGTATTCTATGTAATTAGATAACCCTTGTTTAAAACGTTGCGCTGCTATAAAAAGACTCTGACTTGCAAGTTGCACGCTCTCCTTTTCAATTTCTATGATCTTTAAATTGTTCGTAAAATTTAAATAGGCCTTATACAAATTTGATTTCTCCAACAATTTGGATGCCTCCAAGCGTAAATTGTCAGAAGCGAGCTGGATGTTTTGATTTTTGACTGCGGTTTGGGTGGTCAGGTTATTAAGTATGGTCCAAGAAAAAATAAATCCTCCATTCCACCCATGATTTTGATTTAATCGTTGAAACCCAACGTCTGCAGTAATTCGCTGAAAGGTATAGTTTCCTGTAATACCAATTTTAGGCATGCGATTGGCCTTAAATTCTTTTAATGCTAAATTGTCAATCTCAAGGGTCTTTTTACCGATTAAAATTGAACTGTTTAAATTATCAGTATTGGCTAAAGCTCTTTCATATTCGGGTTTCGTTTGAATGACGATCGTATCGGGAACATTAAATTCTGAATCCTGTGATTGCTTTAGAATATTATTCAAATTAACACGCTGATCATTTAATAAATTTTGCTGCTGCACAATTTGAACCCAAATGTTATTGTAATCAATCTGCGTTTGCAAAACATCAACGCTGGAGCCAACACCGGCCTTCAGTTTTTCTTCTGCCAACTTCTTTTGATCTTCACTCAAAACCAATGATGCCTTTAAGGTTTTAATGTATTGTTCAATGCTTATCATCTGATAATAGGTGGTGAGTGCGGTGAGCAAAGTGTTTTCAATGGTTAATCGATATTGCAAATTGCTTAATTCTTCAGCACGATTTAATTTCTTTTTTGTAGCAAACATTTTTAGCCCATCAAAAAAATACCAGGTAACCACAATGGAAGGCGCAAAACTTGAAGAATTAAGTGTTTGCTTGGTAACATCCGATGCGGGGTTAGAATACTTAAGCGTACTTGTTGTTCGGCCAATGCCCAAGGGACTTTGTGGACTGCCTGCGCCAATAGAAATTTGTGGCAGCATACCGGTAGTACCACCGGTTACCGTACCTCCAGTAGATTGACCTGCACCCACCAAACCGATGTTATTATTGTTTTTAGCTACCTGTATATTATTCTTGGCAATATTAACGTCAAAATTGTTTTCAATTGTTATTTTAATAACATCCTCTAAGGTCAGCAAATTCTGGCTCTTCAAGGAGGAGGTTATTAAAAGCAAGGCTATAGCAATTAATTTGTACCTGATTTTCATACGCAATATTTTCCTTAATAAGTTCCGATCTATAAGTGTTTTCTAAAATACATGACAGGAATTACAAACAGAAGACACCAAATGCAAAGGCTTAGTTCTTACTGTTCATAAACGATTTCCTGATGAGGTTGGCGAATGGTTTCATCATTCAATTCGGCATCAATATGTTTTCTTTTTCTAGACAAGTAGGAGTACATAGCGGGGATAACGTAAAGGGTAAGCACGAGAGAGAACAAAATGCCGCCCACAATAACCACCCCCAAAGGTATGCGGCTGGTGCTGGCATCACCCAACGATAAAGCGATGGGTAAAGAGCCTAAAGCCATGGCCAAACTGGTCATCAAAATTGGGCGAAGCCGCAAGCGAGCCGCCTCCAGCACTGCCTCAATTTTATTAAGCCCTTCTTCACGTTTTTGATTGGCAAATTCTACGATTAAAATCCCATTTTTTGTTACCAACCCGATTAGCATGATCATACCAATTTGAGAAAATATATTAATGGTTTGGTTGAAAATCCAGAGCGAAATGAATGCGCCACTGATAGCCAGTGGGACCGTGACCATGATGGTAATTGGATCGATGAAACTTTCAAACTGTGCAGCCAATACCAGATAAATCAGTATTAAAGCCAGAATAAAAGCGAACGAGGTATTACCAGAGCTTTCTTCAAAGTCGCGAGATGTGCCTGCCAACGAGGTAGTAAACGAATCATCCAATAAAGGTTTCACGATTCCTCTCATTGCCAAAATACCATCGCCTACTGTTTTGCCAGGGGCAAGTCCTGCCGAAATTGTTGCTGATTTATACCGATTAAAGTGATACAAAGCCGGCGGTGTTGCCGACTCCTCAACAGACACCACGTTGTCGATCGAAACCAACTGGCCGGAAGAGGTACGCACATATAATTTTTTAAGGTCATTGGGATCATCGCGATCGCCCCGGATTACCTGGCCAATCACCTGGTATTGTTTTCCTTCCCTGGTAAAATAACCAAAGCGAAGATTACTGTACGCCAGCTGCAACGTTTGAGAAATATCCTGAACGCTTATGCCCAGTTGCGTAGCCTTAAGCCGGTTGATAATTACGCGCAACTCCGGTTTATTAAATTTTAAATCCACATCAACACCCAGTAACGTTGGGTCTGCGTTAGCTTTTTCTAAAATTTTGGGAAGCACTTCCTGTAGTTTATCAAAATTATTGTTTTGGATTACAAACTGTACAGGTAACCCTCCTCTTCTATTCACAGCAATAGTTTGTTCCTGAATTACAAATGACCTGCCTTGGGGATAACGAGGTAGGTTTGTGCTTACCATGTCCACAATCTGCTGCTGAGAACGGTTTCGTTCTTTTGGGTCTACCAAGGAAGCGCGCACAAATGCAGTGTTTACCGAACCGGCACCGCTAAATGAGGGCGCAGTTACCGATAACAATATTCTTGATTCCGGAACGGAATCTTCCAGAAATTGTACCAAACGATCTACATAAGAATCCATAAAATCGTAAGAGGTGCCTTCGGGCGCACTTACCGATAAGCGAAATTGACTGCGATCTTCCAAGGGAGCCAGTTCAGATTTTATTACTTTGCTCAATAAATAAACCGATCCAACACAAAATATAATAATTGCAAAGGCAACCCATCGGATTCTCATAAATGCCGCCAAAGATCGGCTGTAGCCATTCTCCATGCCCACGAAAAAAGGTTCTGTTACAGTATAAAACCAAGAGTGCCGATGGTTTTCACGGGTAAGCTTAACACTTAAAACTGGCGTGAGTGTAAGGGAAACAAAGGCTGAAACGAGCACCGCGCCAGCCACGACAATTCCAAATTCGCGAAACAAACGGCCGACAAAACCTTGAAGAAAAACGATTGGTAAAAAAACAACCGCTAGCGTAATGGAGGTAGAGATTACCGCAAAGAAAATTTCTTTCGAGCCTTCTTTGGCAGCTTTGTATTTGTTCATCCCCCCTTCCAGTTTTTTATAAATATTTTCCGTTACCACAATACCATCATCCACCACCAAACCGGTAGCCAGTACAATGGCCAACATGGTTAACACATTGATGGAGAAACCCATCAAGTACATAATAAAGAAGGTCGCAATCAATGAAACCGGGATATCGATCAAAGGACGCATTGCGATAAGCGCATCACGGAAAAACAAATAAATAATCAGTACCACCAGGAGAAAAGAAACAAGCAAAGTCTCTTGTACTTCTGAGATGGCACGCTTAATAAAAGTAGTTTGATCAAGGGCAATGTTTAGTTTGATGTCACTAGGAACTTCCTTTTTAATTTGATCCATACGCTTATAAAACTCATCGGCAATGGTCACATAATTGGCTCCGGGCAAAGGCACTAAAGCAAGGCCCACCATTGGTATCCCTCTGTCTTTAAGTACCGACTCCTCATTTTCAGGACCTAGCATTGCATAGCCAACCTCTTTGAGCTTAATATTGCCGGCTGCCGCAGATTTTACAATTACATTGTTGAAGTCTTCTTCGGTATAAAGTCTTCCGAATGTGCGCACGGTAAGTTCCGTTGCATTGCCTGCGATTTTTCCAGAAGGCAACTCTACGTTTTCGCGATTAAGTGCATTTTGAACATCCAATGCGGTGAGGTTATAGGCACTCAGCTTAGAAGGATCAAGCCAAATTCTCATAGCAAACCTCTTCTCTCCCCAAATCTGTATACTACTTACACCTTTTATTGTTTGCAGTCGCTCGACTAATACGTTTGTCGCATATTCGGTAAGCTGCAGCGGGTTCTTGGTATTGCTTTGCACAGTCATACTGATGATCGCATCTGAATTGGCATCCGCTTTGGACACCACTGGCGGCAACGTTAAATCAAGGGGCAAAGACCTAGACGCCTGAGAAACCTTATCGCGCACATCGTTGGCGGCAGCCTCCAAATCAACACCCAAATCAAATTCGATATTTATACTGCTGCGACCGATGCTTGACGTAGAAGAAATATTTCGAATGCCGGCAATTCCGTTGATCGATTTCTCCAGGGGCTCGGTAATTTCCGACTCAATGATATCGGCATTGGCACCGGAGTAGGTGGTGGTTACGTTTACATTAGGCGGGTCAATCGCTGGATAATCGCGCACCCCTAAAAACTTAAACCCCACCACGCCAAAGAGAACCAAGACGATGCTCATCACAAAAGCGAAAACGGGTCGCCTTAAACTTAATTCCGAAATATTCATCGCTTCAAATTTTTAATTCACTAACAAATTTTACAAGAATCTTATTGCGAATTATACCTCTCTACTTTTGATATCTTGACTTTTGAACTTGGTCGGATAGCCATCAACCCGGTGGTGATCACCGTATCCCCAACTTTAATTCCAGTAAGTATTTGAACAAATACCGAATCGCGGATCCCTGTTTCAACAGTTACGAATTTAACGCTGTCCTTCCTTAACAAAAGGATTTGCTTACTACGTGCCTTAGGGATGATCGCTTGTGAAGGAACCATCAACGCATCTAAAATTTTTCCGAGTTGCAAATTCACTCTAGCGAAAAGGCCAGGCACTAAATCAATGTGTTTTTCCTTTACAATTGATTTTATTTTTAAGGTTCGGGTTACCGGGTCTACATTACCTTCAGTGGCAATTACATCAGCTCGGTGTTCCTTAACGCCACCATCAACCTTAAATCTTACCACATAGCCAGGGAAAATATCTTTGGCATATTTTTCTGGAATTGAAAACTCCAACTCCAATTGCTCTATTTGTCGAATGACGGCAAGAATATCGGTAGGCGATACGTATGCCCCAGGGCTAACATTTTTTAAACCAAGTTGGCCATCATAAGGTGCGCGAATTTCGGTTTTGGAAATCGATATCCGGGTGGCTTCAATGTCCGCTTTCAGGTTGTCTACTTCCAAGGCACTTAAATCGAAATCTTGTTGACTAATACCTTTAATGGCAAGAAGATCACGTTGGCGCTCTACCGTTCGTTTAGAAATATCAAGTTGCACCTGTAGTTTTTTGAGCTGAGCTTGCAAATCTTTGTCGAAAAGCTTAACCAACAAAGCACCTTTTTTTACAAACGTGCCTTCTTGCAGATTAAGTTGGACAATGCGGCCAGTAACTTCAGGCCGGATTTGAGTTTCTTCGAGCGGCAGCAAGGAACCAGGCACTTCAATATTTTCGCTTTCTTCATGTTCGTCCACTACAAAGCCTTCTACTAAAAGGGGAGCTTTTAATTTTGTGGCCACTTTAACTGGCCCTTTTTGTTTACATCCTTCAAAAAGAAGGCTTATGATAAGTACTGAAACCGAAAAGAATTTGAACATAGTAACCCGATAAGGTGAAAGTCAATTTAACGCAAACCTACGATGCGAAGTTCACAAACCGTCACGGTGAATAAACCGTTCATGTAATTTCAATACTTGCGGCAATACCAATTCAGTCTCATCATTGCGAATCACAAAATCGGCCTGCTTTACCTTGTCCTCATCGCTCCATTGATTCCGCATGATTTTCAAAATACCTTCCCTATCCCTAAATCTATCCCGTTCTAACACGCGCATGATGCGCAATACTTCGGGGGCAATTACAACTATAATTTTGTTCAAGGTCTTGTACGAACCTGTTTCTAAAAATAAAGCTGCTTCTTTGACAACGTAAGAATGATGTTTATTCCGTTGAACCCATTCATTATAATCCAAGGCAATCTGAGGATGAACTAATTGATTCAATTGAGCAAGCTTGACTGGATCATCAAACACCTTTTTGCTTAAGTATTTTCTGTTAAGTGCGCCTTCTTTAGAATAGCTCAGCTCACCAAAATGTGATTTGATCTGATCCATCAACAAGCCATCAGACTCCATTAATTTTTTTGCCTGGCTGTCGGCATCGTAGACGGGCGCACCCAGAGTTGAAAAAATTTTACATACCCAACTCTTTCCAGAACCTATGCCTCCTGTTACTCCAACTTGAAGTGGCAATTTCATGTTAGGCTAGTTATGAATTATTTTGTTGGTGTTATATGAACAGAATCAATGGTTAGCAAAACGGCATAGGAGGGTAAATTCAAAACTACGGGCACCATCACTTTATTCCTCTTCAGGTATTTAATGTTCACCTGCAAAATAATTTCTTTAACTAAATGGTTAAAGTCTTCCGTTTGATTGGCTGGAATTTGAAAACGGGCCGTGACGCTATCTTGCAAACCCAAATCCGTTTTTTGATCTGTTTCGACCTTCAGTTTTTTACGTACGGCTACCACCGGTGCTACTTCAAACATTACCTGAGCAACAGGGGGATTTCTTTTTACAAATTCACTTCCTGGAAATTCAATTTCCACTTCATCACGAAAATCTTCACTTATATTTTTTTCATTCACTACAAGTCGTATGGTGTCGCCTAAGGATTGAAGCCATCGCCTAGGCCCTTTTAAATTTACCGAATCGGGCAGCACAACCACAGGGCTGATGCGGCCAAAGCCTTCGCGAAAAGTAAGCGTCCGGGTATCGGCCACCAATTTGTACCGGTAAGAGTCAAGTCGATCGATTTGCAGATAAAGCGTATCGGTCACCACAAAGTTTATTTTTAGGTTGCCAACCTGTGTCACTAGCATTGGGGGAAGGGTACTTCCAACAATTTTCTTTATTTCATTTGGTCGCTCCAAAGGAATGATTAACGGAGGTACCTTTACGCCAAAACGTTTTCGGAAAAGCTCCCATCCATTTCCTGATACATTTAGGTTTATGGTTTTGGGGAGATGCTCGGCTTGAGCATACTTTTCACCATCAAACTCAAACAAAAGAGGGAAACGGATGTTTGTTGAATAGTTTTTATTAAACGCATTAAAAACCCAAAAGACAATTGCGGTTAAAACGCATAAGACTACGGCCTTCCAGTTGGCACGATCGAATCGAAACAAATTAAATAAGGCACGTACAATTTTCATGGCTTCACATTACGTTAATGGCCAAAATGAAAGCCTCTTCCACTAAAGGTAAAGCTATGCGGCAGGCTTTTTGTTTGCAGCCGCCTTGGTTGACTCCATCGATACGGCAGACTTTGAAATCTTTATTCGTGCACCGCGCTCCACTTCCAGAATGAGGCAATCATCCTCCGTTTCGGCAATGCGACCATGAATTCCACCAATGGTAACCACATTATCACCTTTTTTTATTTCCTCAGTAAATTTCTTTTGATCTTTTGCTTTTTTCTGTTGAGGCCTGATCATGAAAAAGTAAAGAATGCCAAACATCAGCACCATCATCAGGGGGGGAAGCTCCAACTGTTTGTTGCTTGAAGTAAGATAGAATACATAGCTATTTAAAATTTAGGGTGCAAAGTTATCCGTTTGGTATGAGCCTGACAAACAAAATAAC
>DAHVFH010000074.1 GCA_027317105.1 Cytophagales bacterium | reverse complement strand
CAAAATGCGCGCATCATCACCATAAAAGGCGATGAGGTGATTGAAAAAGGAGATGTCCTCATCGAAAATGCAAGGATCAAACAAATTGGTGCCGCGGGCTCCATAAATGTGGATGCATCCGTTAAGAAAATGGACTTGAATGGCAAAACCATCGTGCCGGGATTTGTGGATACTCACGCGCACATGTGGCCGGCCTGGGGGATTCATAAAAGCCAGGTGTGGATTTATGCTGCGAACCTTGCGTATGGCGTCACCACCACTCGCGATCCGCAGACTGCGACAACGGATGTGCTCACCTATAGCGACATGGTTGAAACCGGACAGATTATTGGCCCAAGAATTTATTCCACAGGACCAGGCGTTGGCTTTTGGGCGTACAACCTAAAAGATTTTGATCAGGCCAAAGATATTTTGAAACAGTATTCGGAATACTACAATACAAAGTATATCAAGATGTACCTGACTGGAAATCGCCAACACCGTCAATGGATCATTCAGGCGGCAAAAGAACAAAGCCTGATGCCCACCACCGAAGGCGGCCTTGACTTCAAACTTAACATGACGAATTTGATTGACGGTTATCCGGGGCATGAACATGCGTTGCCCATCTATCCACTTTATAAAGATGTCACCATCGGAATTGCAGAAGCAAAGATGACCTACACGCCTACCTTGCTTGTGGCCTATGGTGGACCGTGGGCAGAAAATTTCTACTATGCTACTGAAAATGTCAATGGCGATCCTAAGTTAAATCATTTCACGGCTAAATCAGAGCTTGATCAAAAGTCCAGAAGGCGACCAGGATGGTTTATGTATGAAGAACACGTTTTCCCTGACCACGCCAAGTTTGTCAATGATTTGGTATTAGCCGGTGGCAATGCCGGTATTGGTTCGCACGGTCAGTTGCAAGGGTTAGGCTATCATTGGGAGCTTTGGAGTATTGCTTCAGGCGGAATGAGTAATCACAATGCGCTGAAAGTGGCTACTATCCATGGCGCAAGGGCACTCGGCCTTGATGGAGACCTCGGCAGCATTGAACCCGGAAAATTGGCCGACCTTATCATCCTTGATAAAAACCCATTGGAAAATATTCGCAATTCCAATTCGGTGAATCAGATAATGAAGAATGGAAGACTGTATGACGGCAATACGCTGGATGAAGTCTATCCTACTCCGCGCAAAGCTCCTTCGTTTGGAAATGAACAAGCCAAGCCTGAAGGCATACCTGGGATAAAATAAGGATTAATTAATTTTTAGAATGCCTGTCGATTGAAAAAGTTGACAGGCATTTTTGTTGTGTAATCATATAGACTTTCAATTAGCTATAAAAGGCTTTTTACATCCAATCATTCAATATCGACAATATCGCTCATATCCCGCTATTAGATTAATCCTGTTCTACCCGGCATTTCACTCCTCATAATAAACCACATTCATCAATGTAGTGCCCACTGCACCTAATGTTTCTTTGCTAATGATGGACATGTTGTCTTTGCGCGAATGATGGTAATCGCCAAAGAAGCCAACACCTGTTTGATAGTGTACAATATCAATCATCGGTATTTTGCCGATCTCGTTAACGAAGGCGTGATCGTCTGTAATGCCGCCTACATTCGTTTTCACAAAATAATCCGTGTATCCTAAGCGGGAAGCGGTATTCCACACTTTTTCCACCACAGTGGGTGCATACTCCAACGATACGCCTTCGCGCAAAAACTGAGCGTGCTTTGATCCCACCATGTCGAGCAGAATGCCAAAGTAAGCGGAATAATTTTTTTGGTGTTTATGCTTGGCCCAATACTGTGACCCCAAGCACCACCAATCTTCATAGCCTTCAGGCATCGCTAAACTACTTTTTTCATTTTCTTTTGTGCCCCAATCTTCGCCATCAAAAAGGATGATGTCAACCCCTACGGAAGGAAGTTTTCCCTGACCGAACAGGCGTGAAATCTCCAGCAATATTCCTACGCCACTGGCACCATCATTAGCTCCCTCAAAAGGCGCATTTTTTTTCTTTTTGTCTTTATCCGCATAGGGGCGCGTATCCCAATGCGAGGCCAGTAAAATTCTTTTCTGTGCCGTTGGGTTGTAACTTGCAATAATGTTTTTCAATTGAACTTTGTGGTTGTCCCAGGTGGTGGTGCCAAAATCTTGAGTGATCACGGTGGCTCCATGTTTTTTAAATTCGCTGATAAAATAATCGGCCGCTAGATCGTGTGCTTTTGTGTTGGGCACACGCGGCCCGAACTTCACTTGTCGTTCTACAAAAAGATAAGCAGAGTCAGCATTGAAAGGAGGAACATTGACCGAGCGAACTGGTTCTTCTGCCTGTTCTGGCTTTTTCTTCAGATTGCAGGCATCAAGAATAAAAAGAGAAACCAGGGTTAAATAGATAATTTTTTTTAGGCTCATAGTTGCTTAGAAATCGGTTGCAAAGTAAAAGAAACTTTTAAGTAAAACTCCTTTCCTGTTTGCAATCATATATTTTTTTAAATTTAAGGTTCAATTAATTTAAGTGCTGATGTTACGCACTCCTGTTAATTTTAAAGTTTCTCTTCGTGTCCTGGTGGCTTGGCGGCCTAATTTCGCTATTCTCCATTGCCACTAAAACTCAAAGAAACGAAGTTCTTAACATCAATTAAAAAGATAAATAAAAATGGGAAAGCCAACTGGTTTTTTAGAGTTTGAAAGAGACTTGCCAAAGAAACGCGATGTAAAGGAGCGCATCAAAGATTACAACGAAGTGGATGGCACAATCAACGAGCCGATTGCGTTGAAACAAGCTGCACGGTGTATGGATTGTGGTACTCCTTTTTGTCACAGTGGCTGTCCTTTAGGAAATATTATTCCCGATTTTAACGATGCCGTTTACCAAAGCAATTGGAAACTAGCCTACGAAATTTTGCTTAGCACCAATAATTTCCCAGAGTTTACCGGTCGTATTTGTCCTGCGCCTTGTGAAGCTTCGTGTGTGCTCAGCATCAATAAACCGGCCGTCACTATTGAGTATATTGAAAAGACAATCATTGAGAAAGCTTTTGAAAATGGCTATGCGCTACCGCGAATACCCACCAATCGCACATCCAAAAAAATTGCTATTGTTGGTTCAGGGCCTGCCGGTCTTGCCGCTGCGGCACAATTAAATCAGGCTGGTCATTATGTTACTGTTTTTGAACGGTCGGATGAAGTTGGTGGTCTGCTACGCTATGGCATTCCAGATTTTAAATTGGATAAACAGGTTGTCGAGCGCAGAATTAATCTGATGATCCAGGAAGGAATAAAATTTCAGACGAATGCCCATGTAGGTCAAAATATTTCTGCCCAACAGTTACGCGAAGATTTTGATGCTATCTTGTTAACCGGAGGCTCCACGGTGCCCCGCGATCTTCCTATTCCAGGAAGAAATGTGAAAGGTGTTCAATTTGCCATGGATTTTCTCACACAGCAAAACAAGCGCGTGTCGGGAAAGAAAATTGCAATAGAAGAAATTTGGGCAACCAACAAAAATGTGATCGTTATTGGCGGGGGCGATACCGGCTCGGATTGTGTGGGCACGTCCATCCGGCACGGAGCAAAATCGGTCACACAAATAGAGATTTTATCAAAGCCCCCAATCAGTCGTACCGAATTGATGCCTTGGCCCAATTGGCCAATGATCTTGCGCACTTCATCTTCACACGAAGAAGGTTGCCAGCGCGAGTGGAGTATTCTCACGAAAGAATTCGTTTCCGACAGCAAAGGAAATCTTAACGCGCTAAAAATTGTTGAAGTTGAGTGGAATGGAAATTCTTTTAAAGAATTACCGGGCACGGAAAAGGAACTTCCCTGTGAACTGGCATTACTAGCGATGGGTTTTCTACACCCGCAACACACGGGGCTTCTTGATCAGCTTGGCGTAGATTACGATGAGCGCGGCAACATTAAATGCAACAATTATAAAACTTCCGTAGAGGGGATATTTTCTGCCGGTGACATGCGCAGAGGTCAAAGCCTGGTGGTGTGGGCGATCAGTGAAGGCCGCGAGGCAGCCCGATCAGTCGATAACTTCTTGATGGGTCGTACCAGCCTGGAAGCCAAAGAGAAAGGGATTTTAAATTTGGCCTGATTTATCTTCAACGGGATCTCTGAAACTCTGTTTCATTAATAAGGGATGCCTTTCAAATTGACGCAATTATCTGTCGTTCCTACGGAACGTGTTTCCAACTATTTTTTTATTGTTTCTACGCTCCAAATAGGAGCGAATGTTGGGTAGAAAAAACGAATCGGTAATTTTCTCCTTCCGTAGGAACGTTTGGGTGCTATCGTCAATTTTGAAATGCACGCTTAGGAGAGCACAAGCCAGATAGACACATCCGGCACATAGAAATACTCAAAGAGAAAGCCTATGTGAAAGCAATGCTATCTATATCCTATGTGGTTCATTTTCTGAAATCCTTATTGTTTGCGCTTGGTTTTCTTTATATAAACCAACCCTGATTTTTCATATTCCTCTTTAAGGGAAGGCAATCGGTCAAAAAATTCCGCCAACAATCCTTGTTCGTCAATGACGACCTCTGGCTTATCTTCTTCAAATGAATTTTGAACCATGATAATGTTTTCATAATACTCGGGCTGCTCAAAAATCTCTTTTGACAAATCCCAGTTTAAAAAATAAGAGGCGGCATAATTTTTTTTATAAATGCCCCAGTCGTTACCCAACACAACAACGCGCTTACCTTGAAAATACGATTCATATTTCGAGTTTTTTACAAAAATATGCGCGTAGTCAACTGCTTTGATTTTGTTTAATCGTGCTGCCGTGCTTATTCCAATTGTTGACAGGAGAAAAATCCAGACCATACTTTCAGCAATTCGCTTTCTGCGTATCAATAAAAGGTAATGGCTAATAAAATAAGTTAGTGGCGGAGCAAAGGTGATAAAACTATGAGGGGTTAATTCGCGCGTAATTCCTATTTCAACGCAGCTAACTAATAACCAAATCAACATGACCTGCATCAGTTGAGATTGGTAACGGGTAAACCGAGCTTCCCGGCTCTGCATGATTAAAGAGAAGAAGAAAAACAGAATCACTCCCCCACCTAACCAAAAAATAGAGTGCCAGGAGATCAAGTTTATTGAATGGAAGGTAAAGTTCGCATCATAGAAATTGTGAGCGAGTTCGGGCAAGCCTCCTCGAAAATAGTAAACGCAGATCAATGCAAAATGAGGAAACCCAAAACCAAACAATAAGAGCAGTGCTTTCCTGAAGGAGAGGCGAGCAAACACATATAAAATCACCAGGCTCCCAATCAAAAACAGGGAATAGCTAAAAACCAGCATGGACGCAACCCCTAAGTAAATCCCGATGTTGAGAACAACATCATCGCGTTGCACTTTAAACTCAATCTCCTTGAAAATATTATTGAGGGCGAGCAATAAACAAGTGGCCGCAAAAAGCTCTCTGGATAAAGACAACATATCAAAAGAATAAAAGCACAAAACCCCAAAGATGAATGCGGGCAAATAATTGCTTTCGTTATAGGCTTTATTCCGAACTAAGATAAAGGCAAATAGAGAAGCTTGAAAAAAAATTAAAAACATGGCAATCAGATGCCTAGCGAGCAAAGACCTGCCAAAAAGAAAATCGGCAGCGGCAGCCAACCAGGAAGCAAACCAGGGGGTATCGTCAACCACGTGAATGTACATGATTTTACCACTGTTGAGTAGCTCGCCAAGTACGATATCTTTCAACTCCTGAAGGGTAATAGCCAATGGGTTGATGAAAATAGGCAGACTCAAAACCACCATCATGATCAGCACACCAAGTAGTCGATAGGGATCATTAAATCGGAAGAAGCGTAACACAGCAAATTTCTTTTCTGCAAATAAATCAAATTTTGAGTAGGATAACGGCAATTCACGAAAGTATAAGCCGATCAGGTTAGTTACCTTGGTAAGACTTGAAGTCGTATCTTTGCCGCATGACGATGCGGCAGCAAAAATATGGTAGGTTAATCCAGAAGGAACTCAGTGATATTTTTCTTCGCGACAAGCGGGGGATTATTGGCAAGGCCTTCATCACCATTGCCGAAGTGCGCATGAGCCCCGACCTAAGCTCAGCAAAAGTATATCTTAGCATGACGTTAGCTAAAGACAAGAAGGCGGTTTTAACACAAATCTCAGAACACAAGAGCGAAATACGGAAGGCTCTGGGCGACCGCATTCGCAACCAGGCCCGTATTGTTCCCAACCTGTCCTTTTATATAGATGAAGTGGAAGAAAACGCCCAACGGATGGATGAGTTGATCAAGAGCCTCAACATTCCCAAAGACGAAAAATAAAAACCATCATCCTCCTGCATGAATCTTTCTCTTTTCATCGCCAGGCGCTATTTTCTTTCAAAAAGAAAGAAGAACTTTATCAATATCATTTCAATATTGTCGATGGTGGGGGTTGCCTTCTCCACAGCAGCACTGGTCATTGTGCTATCTGTGTTCAATGGATTAGAAGGTCTTTTAAGTGAGCTTTACAATTCTTTTGATCCAGAGATAAAAGTTGAAGCAGCCCTTGGAAAATCTTTTGTTCGCGAGGAAACACTAATTGCAAAAATTAAAGCCCTTAAAAATGTGCAAATCGTGACCGAGGTGATCGAAGACTATGGATACCTTCGGTATCGCGATGCCGATATGATCGTAATGATGAAAGGCGTCAGCGATAATTTTATTGACCAGCACCGTTTGGACGATCACATTGTGGAGGGAGAATTAAAGCTTCATGATTCGCTAGGAAGTTATGCCTCCATAGGGCAGGGCGTTCAGTATGCCCTTTCCATTTCTGTTAAAGATGCGATTTATCCGCTACAGGTATTTTATATTAAAAACGCAAAATCCGGACAAATTGATCCATCCAAACTATAT
Organism: Cytophagales bacterium; assembly: GCA_027317105.1. Taxonomy (GTDB): domain Bacteria; phylum Bacteroidota; class Bacteroidia; order Cytophagales; family Cyclobacteriaceae; genus ELB16-189. The sequence continues at coordinate 776 of DAHVFH010000074.1, read as the reverse complement.
AGCCTGAGGAGTGTGCAACCGGGAGCTGTTTTTTCGATCGAAAAAAATATTAATGAAAATTATATCCTACTTCCAATTGACTTTGTTCGGGACTTAATGAATTATGAAAATAAGCTTACCTCGCTGGAAGTGAAAGCAGCAGCCGGTACGGATATCAGTAAAGTAAAGGTATCCATTCAAAATCTATTGGGCAATAAATTTGTGGTAATGACAAATAATGAGCAACATAAGGATTTGTTCCGCTTAGTGAAGATGGAGAAATTGTTCACCTTCATGTCGTTGACCATCTTAATTATTGTGGCTTCGATGAACATTTTCTTTTCTTTAATGATGTTGGCGATAGATAAAAAGAAAGATATCGCAGTTCTTTCCGCAGTCGGAGCAAACGCTTCCCTGATTAAAAATATTTTCCTTACAGAAGGCGCCCTGATCGCCTTTACCGGAGCTGCGTTGGGATTATTTTTAGGTGCCACAATATGCTGGGCGCAAGATCAGTTTGGGTTGGTGGGCATGGGCATGGAAAATGCGATTGTATCGGCCTATCCGGTTGAAATGAGGTCGATGGATTTTGTGTCCGTTTCTCTGGTGATTGTCACCATTACATTCTTGATTTCCTTTTATCCTGCTCGATTAGCGGCACGTTCGTTTTCTACAGAGCAACTTTAAATTGGCGAGTACGTCTTTGCAAGGTTTTTTGAATTGAAAGAAATCCAGTATTTTAGGTCGCGTTTTGAAACTAATTCTTCATTTAACCGTCTCATTGCATTGAACAAACC
>DAHVFH010000070.1 GCA_027317105.1 Cytophagales bacterium | reverse complement strand
AGTTTTCCAAAAAGGCGATGGAAGTTAAGCGAATGTACGTAGAGCCCGGCCAGCGTGGAAAGGGAATTGCGTCAACCATTTTGATAGAACTTGAGAAATGGGCGGTCGAAATGAACTATTCAAAGTGTGTTTTGGAGACGGGGAAGAATCAGCCTGAAGCCATTAATCTCTACAAGAAAAATGGGTATGCCATTATTCCCAACTATGGCCAATATGAAAATATTGAGAATAGTGTTTGCTTTGAAAAACCTTTCGAAAAATGATTTCGTCTTGACATTGATTAGTCAAACGGAAGCAACTCCGGCTCCAGGTATTCTTTCTTTGCTTGTTCCGAACTAAAGATGTCGGTGCGGTAATGAAAACTTAACAGCTCTTTGAAATGGGTTTTTAGCCGTGGGTTTTCATGAATAAAATCTTTAAAGTTGGTTGTCTTAGATTTTCTTATAAAACGATAAACGGCTCGAACGGCTGCTACCGTTACAGTGTCATTGTACTTATTTGCGGCATCAAGGGATTCTACAAATCGAATCAGTTGGGTTCGGATATTTTTTATGGCTTGGTCGATGCCATACTGGGTAACATGTATCCAGGCGAGCCGGAGATGAGCTTCATGGCTAAAGAGTCCTGGGTCAAGAATTCCTTTGGAAAATTGATCTTCAAATTCACGATCGGTAAGCGCAAAGTGTTTTTCCACGTGTTAATTCTTCTTCTTCTGAAAGATAAAGTCTCCACCCTCATCGCCCGTTTCGGCAATCACACCTTCTTGTGGGACGGTCGCGCTGTTATTTATAATGGCTAACCGGATATTGTTAAAAAGTTGTTGAGCCGGCAAAAACTGATCCGTATTTTGATTTAAACGCTTTAGAAAAAATTCAACAAACACGGAGCGATCGGGCACGGCAGTTAACGTGCCACTGGTAATGGCCCTACGACTCGGCATTTTGTAAAGCATTTGATAATCAATGGAGGCGGTTTTGATACTTGGGTCGCGTGTGCGGAAAAGACCACCGCTAAAGCAGGCGTCACTTACAAGCAGTGTATGCGCAGAACTGATACCTCGCAATTGCTCTCGGAGGTCACTGTTCGAAAGCCAGTTGCTGGGATCGGAGGCATTGGCATCGCGAGGCCACCAATAGCCTTGTCTGATTTTTTCATCCCAATAACCATGGCCGGCATAAAATATCAGGAGGTTGTCGTTGGTGGTTATTTTAGTTCTCAATTTATACAGCGCTGAGAAAATATCACCACGAGTAGGGTTCTCAAGCAAAATTGCATCGTTGGGTTCAAAGTGATATTCTTCCGTAAGCACTTGTTTTATTTTTCGTGCGTCTTTCACGGGGTTATCGAGATCGAGCCGATTATCCTGATATTTGGATACACCAATAAGTAATGCATAATATTTTCCGCCTGGAGTCACCGATTTACTGGCGGCCAGTGCATTGCTTACTTTCGCTTCATTAATGTTATCGGATGTTACCGGTAATTTTGTTGAGGTTGGCACGCCCTTGGTGGGGACATTTGTGGTAGTGACATCGCGCTGATTGTTTGCGTTCTCGGGATGTTTGTTATTGGCATAGGTGGCATTTTGCAATTTGAAATTTCCGGTTGCCCACCGATTCCAATCTTTCCTATTGATTTCTTCCATCATATTGAAGACGGAGTTCGCCCAATAGTTCCTGAGCCCAGCCCCTCCGGGCCGACCAATTCTTTTCTCGGTGAAAATAACTTCTTGCGAACTTAGATTAATGAAGGTAATCCAAATCTCACTAATTTTCTTTTCCTTATTAAAACTCTCCACATTAAATATTAGTCCTAATCCACTCATGCCATTAAAATCGTAAGAACTTACTATCTCCTGAATTTTATTTTTTGATAATGCCTCACTTCCGTCTTTCTCAGTGATCAAGGATGCAAAGTCCAATGCTTCATTATTTTTGTAAACTTGCGAAAATTGCATGGTCACCTCTTTCTTTCGGAAAAAGCGTTTAATGTCAAATTTTTTGTACTCATTTTCCATGATCTTATTCCACGAGGCCATCAAGGTTTTGTAATTCGCAGCAGGGCCAAATTCTTTGGGTGGGCCAACAAACTTCGCGCCTGTAAAATCGAGCCCTAGCCAGGTGACGGGTAAGGTAGGGCTAAAAATATCCTCAGCTTGCTGAGCAAACAAAGTGGTAGAGAAGTGCAGGGTAAGCACTACCGTGAGAAATTTCAGCGATGATTTCATATCGGCTTATTTTTATGGATGAATAGAAGTAAGGCAAATTTAGCAATATTAAAATTAAAAAGGAGGGCAGGCAGGTGCTAGCCATTTTTGGGCGAGAAGTTGACTTCCCCTAACAGGAGTGAGGCAAAGCCTGATAATCTGGCCAAACATATTGTATTACTGTTTTTTACACTTGAGGATCGTGTGAAAACTATGACCGATTAATGGATACTCTTCCTCCACATAAAGCCCTGCTTCTTTGATGAGTTCTAGCATGACTTGCAAGTTGAACATTTTGCTGTTGCCGTTAGCAATTGCAGTAAAATACAAAGAAGTGGCAGCGAGGCAATATTCGGCAGCCGGATAATTCTGATTGTCAAGAAAAGGTTCCATAATAAATATGGTGGTGTTTTCATTGGCAGCCTGATAAACATTTCTCAAAATTTGCACCGTTTCTTCATTCGAAAAGCAATCCAAAAATTGGCTCATCCAAATGACGTCAGCGCCCTGAGGTATTTTTTGAAACGTATCCAATAAGTTGATTTGATGGAAATCTATGCGATGGGAAAAATTGTGGTTTTCTATATTCTTGCGGGCTACATTCAATTGGCCGGGTAGATCTAGAATTTTGATCTTTACCTCAGGGTCATATTGACAACAAGCCAATGACCACTTCCCAGTATTTCCACCAATATCGAAAATGTATTTGGGCTTGGTCTCAAATAAAATATCCAAGGCAAAAGGGAACGCGTCATCAGAATAGAAATGATCAAATTCGAACCACGATTTTTTCACTTCTTCGGGCAATTGCGACAGTCCTTCGTAGACGGTATCCCATTTCCCAAATACTTTTAACCCTTCCGGTTTGCCATTTTTTATGCTTTCGGTTAAATATTTAGTGCCGTTGTAGCACACATCTTTCACAAAATTGATGTTCGCATTTGTTAATTCGTCTTTGAGGAGATAGAAGCCAATTTTAGTAAGCTTAACGGTGTCAGGATCAAGGTACTGAACAACTTCGGCAATTTGGGCCGCTTCCAGCAATACCCGAACCCCGTAATCGGTCAGGGTCAGGTCGCTGCAGATAGCTTTTATGGAAACACCATTTCTATTTTTGTAGATGTATTCTAAGATTCCCAGATCGCGTAATGCTACGATACAGTGAAAATAGATCGGACCAAATGCCAGCTTTTGTGCATCATATTTTGCGTCCACTGCTTTTATGGTCTCTTCCATAGAACGGTATATTCAATTTGTTTTGTTGAACAAATATGACTTTTTTTCAGCTAAAAGTTTAACAGGTATTCAAACTTCATCCAAATCTTAAATTATAAATTAACCTGTCACATGGAGTGTTATAGAATAAAAAAAGGCCGGAGAATATCCGGCATTCTATGAATTTGACTATTTCACTAATTCCGAAAGGAGGCTCAATCTAGTGGATTATTTATTTGATTTTTTGAATTTCTTCATGGCCTTCTTGTAATCATCCCCATTTTGTTCAAGGGTCATAAATACCGTTTTGGCCCAATAGTTTCTAAACCCAATACCTCCTGCTGTAGAAGCATATTTGGTAGACCAAATTATTTCCTTAGTGGCAATATCAAAGAATACGGCATATACTGAAGCATGGTTGGCGGTTTTGTCCAACGTTTCGTAAACATACACTAACCCCAGACCCTGCTTATTATCCTGAAGATTATAGTCGGCTATTATTTTTTTAAGTTCACCTTCTTCAAAACTATAAGGATTAGTGAGGATGAAGGTATTGTAATCCGGCAATTCATTTCTCCTGGTCACTACGCTTAAATCATTTATTTGTGAGGTCTTTTGATAGGCTTCTTTAAAATTGTACTTGGGTGTCTCGGTGATCACCAGGTTATTCCAATCTTTAAAATATTTTTCTTTCACCGCTTGCGGATCCGTGAATCCTGCAGGGCCAATACACCTGACCATTGAAAAGTCCAAACCACACCAAACTAGTTCTTGGGTGTTAAATAGTTTTGCCATATCCTGGCCAAAGGCAAAACAAGTTGCCAATAACAGAGTGCCCGTAATTGTTAATTTTCTCATAAATTTATTTGATTTGATGGTAATCAAAATTAACCGTTTAGAAGATCAAATAAAAACGACAAAAGACGAATGAAATTCTGAGCCTAGGAAAGCTTAAAAATCAAAAATCAGGAATGATAAAATTTGATCTCGTTTGTTTATTAGTTTTTTTGGTTGGCTTTCATTGCAATCTTATAAGATTCCTTTGCGATTCCAAAAGCTTCTCCATTCTTCTTTATGGTTTCGTATACCGTTTTTGCCCAGAAATTTCTGAAGCCAAATCCATTGGCGGGAACAAAATAATTATTCGACCAAATGATTTCTCGGGTGGCAATATCAAAAAACACTGCGTAGACTGAAGCGTGTGCGGCCGTTTTATCTAAGGTTTCATATACATACACCAGGCCAAGCCCTTCCTTATGGGCTTCAAGTGTATAGTCAGCTATTATTTTTTTTAAGTCACCTTTCTGGAAATGATAAGGTTCTGAAATCACAAAGGTCTTGTAGTCGGGCAATTCATTTCTCCTCATCACGACACTTAGATCATTGATGACATTAGTTTTTTGATAAGCTTCTTTGAAATTGTATTTGGGAGCTTCTGCAAGCACTAAATTATTCCAGGCATTCAAGTGAACTTCTTTGATGGCTCTTGGATCTGCAAACCCAATCGGGCCAATACACCTTACCATGGAGAAGTCCAGGCCGCACCATACCATCTCTTGAGAATCAAATAATTTTGACAACCGTTGGCTGAACGCTTGGCTGGATTCAATCAATATCAATGTGATGATTATAAGCTTTTTCATGGGATATCTATTTAAAGGTAAGTAATGCTAAATGAGAGTAATTGCAAAATAGAACGTCAGAAATATTTTAAGTTGGGCAATCGGTCATCCGGCAATTATGGGCTATTCGCAGTTGGCTTTTATAATTCCGTATGGAATGGCTCGCCTGTAAGGATGACAAATTTGCTCCTCACGTATTTGTGAAAGGCAATTCACTTGGAGTTAAATCATCAAAATTGTATCCATTAGCATCTTTCTCTCTGCCTTGGATTGGGTTAAATCTAGCGCTTTTAAAAAATATTGTTTAGCTTCTGGTTTTCTATTTATCCGTAAGTGTATTTCGCCCAGAATGCTGAAGTATAGATAATACGATTCCAGTTTTTTCTTGTTCGTGATTTTCGCGATTTCTTCTAGTGCAGCTTCTGCTCCATGTACCTGCATCACCGCTACAATTTTATTCAGTTCCGTAATCGGAGAAGGGTAAAACACGCACACCCATTGATAATAGTCAAGAATGAGTTCCCAGTTTGTATCCTCGAAAGTGTTCGCTTTGCAATGCTCAAAGGCGATGGCAGCTTCCACATGATAGGCCGTCACTGCCCGGCCAAAAGATGCCTTGTTCAAGTAATCATTTCCTTCCACTATTAACTGCTTATTCCATTTGCTACGGTCTTGCTTTGGCAACAGGATGATCTCCCCATCAGTTGTTAGGCGGCTATCACTTCTGGCAGTGTGAAAACACATCAACGCCATCAACGCATACACTTCAGGAAGTTGGGTGTATTGATTTTCTGTGAGCAATTTGCAAAGCAACTTCGCCTCTTCAATTAAGTCCCTCCGGATGAGGTGCTCTGCTTGTGAGGAGTTGTACCCCTCATTGAATAATAAATAGATAGCACCTAGCACCGCATGGGTTCTACTTTTCAATTCTTCGACCGAAGGAATTTCAAGTTTTATTTTTTTGTTTCGAAAAAAGTCTTTTGTTCTCAATAATCTCTTTGAGATTGTTTCCTCTGAAGTGAGGAAAGATTTAGCGATTTCGCTTGTTGAAAATCCGCAAAGTGTCTTTAAGATAAGTGTGATTTGATTTTCTTCTGATATTTCAGGATGGCAACAAGCAAACATCATGCGCAACAAATCATCTTTCATTAATTCTTCTTTCCATAGGTTTTCCATGGTGGTGGCAAGCGTGTACTCAGAGGTGAGAAGGATTCTGGAATCTTCAGAAAAATCGTATTGAACAGAAAATTTATTTTTGCGGATAATATCGATGGCTTTATTTTTTGCCACACTAAAAAGCCATGCCGAAGGATTGTTGGGGATTCCTTTGAGGCGCCACACACGGATGGCATCGATAAAAGCTTGCTGTACTACATCTTCGGCAGTTTCCAAGTTGCCAATGCCGAAGATTTTGGTTAAAACGGAAACCATCTTTCCCGATTCATGCCGGAAAAGATGGTCTGTAAAAGTGTTTATGTTCTCTGGGTTTGCCAATTACATTATAATCTCTTGAATTTCCCGCACTTCCACAACGCCACTGTCGTCATCAAGTATCGGGCAGCCCTTCGCTAACTCAACTGCGGTGGCATAGTTTTCGGCTTTGCACATCAAGTAGCCGCCTACCATTTCTTTGCCTTCCATAAAAGGGCCATCGGTAACCGTTTTTTTTATCCCTTTGACCTGTTTGCCCTCCTGGCTCAATGGTTGGGCGCTTACCAGCTGACCTTTTTGTTGCAAGCCACCCATCCATTGCATCCACTTTTGCATGTTGGCTTGCCATTTTTCAGGTGACCTTTCTTTATCCATGGCTTCACCGCCACGGAACAAAAATAAATACTCTTTCATAGTTTAAGAAATTGTTTTGATGTTTGTCGATTCGTTACATTTCCATGCTTTGTATCGGACGAACTTCTACCTTTCCGTCTTCATCAAAGATTGGGCATCCTTTTGATATTTCCACAGCTTCGTTGATGTCTTTGGCACTGACCGTTACATAACCACCTACCATTTCTTTGGCTTCAATAAAAGGGCCATCTGTTACTTTTTTACTTTTACCGGTAACTTGTTTGCCAAGGGGCTTTAGTGGCTCTGCTCCAACCAGAATTCCTTTTTGTGCCATGGATTCCATCCAAGTGCGCCATGCCTGCATGTTGTCTATTGCGGCTTGGGAATCTTTTGCATTGTGGGCGTGGTTTACGCCACCCCTGAATAATAACATGAATTTTTCCATTGTTTTTGATTTAATTTTTTAGAATTATTTTTTGTTGATACCCTAATGACGAATTGATTTTCAAGATTTGGACAAAAGGAAAAATATTTTTTTAACTTTCTTAAGATGTTCTGACATAATCTGTTTTTGATAGCAAATTTGTTCGATGCTTACATGGCCATTTATCGACATCCGCCAATGCTACAGACCTGAGTTTCCCCTTGGCTAGAAAACCACAGAAAATTATATGGCGCAATCGCACAAATCTCTTTTCAGGCAATTTTTTAGTCTTACTTTTGCCGTCCTTAAAACAATCACAACTCATGCTCAACTAATGGAAAGAAATATTCAACGCATCGCCTCGGAATTAAAGCTAACCACGCATCAAGTTGAGGTAGTCATTACACTTTTAGCCGAAGGCGCTACCATTCCCTTTATGGCGCGCTATCGAAAAGAGTTAACAGGGAGTTTAGACGAAGTGGTCTTGGCCGCTATTCGCGATAGGCATGTGCAACTTACAGAGTTGGACGCACGGAAAGAAGCAATATTAAAATCGATTGAAAAACAGGAACGTCTCACCCCTGAATTGGCAAGGCTTATCAAAAAGGCAGAAACAATGGCCGAACTGGAAGATATTTATTTGCCCTACAAGCCGAAGCGCAAAACACGCGCCAGCATCGCCAAAGAAAAAGGATTAGAACCCTTGGCGACTTTGATTTTTGAGCAAAACAAAATCGATCTTGACAGCACAACCGCTACGTTTGTCAATACGGAATTGGGTGTGTTTACATTACAAGAAGCGTTGGATGGTGCGAGGGATATTATCGCGGAGTGGGTAAGTGAAAATCAGGAGGCTCGGAAAAATATTCGCGAACTTTTTTGGCAAGACGGGATTATTCATGCTGAAGTGGTTAAATCAAAGGCAGAAAGCGAAGAGGCACAGAAATTCAAAGACTACTTTGACTGGAAGGAGCCGATAAAGAAAACACCCTCGCATCGTTTACTCGCCATGCGAAGGGCAGAGAAAGAAGGATTCATTTTTGTAGATATTTCACCTACCGAAGAGTTGGCTATTCAATCGCTGGAACAGCAGTTTGTTAAATCCACCTCACCTTCATCCGAGCAAGTGAAGTTGGCCATTAAAGATTGTTATAAACGCCTGTTAAAACCCACCCTCGAAAGCGAAGTGCGCATGGAAACGAAGATGCAAGCCGACCTGGAAGCCATTAAAGTATTTGCGGCCAACCTAAAAAAATTATTGTTAGCCTCACCGTTGGGTCAAAAGCGAGTGTTAGCCCTCGATCCTGGTTTTCGTAGTGGCATTAAGGTAGTGTGCCTTGGTGCACAAGGCGAGTTGCAATTTGATACGGTCATTTATCCGTTGGAACCGCAACGTGAAGCCAGCAAGTCAGCAACGATTATCCTTGGACTCTGCGATCGGTTTCAGATCGAAGCGATAGCCATAGGCAACGGCACCGCTAGCCGCGAAACGGAAACCTTTGTGAAAAGCATTGGACTGCCAAAAGAAATTGCGGTGGTGATGGTGAACGAGAGCGGGGCTTCTATTTATTCTGCCTCCGATGTGGCACGCGAAGAGTTTCCCGACAAAGACATTACCGTGCGTGGCGCGGTGTCCATTGGCCGAAGACTTACCGACCCACTTGCCGAGTTGGTGAAAATTGACGCGAAGTCAATCGGGGTGGGGCAGTACCAACACGATGTCGACCAAACAAAATTAAAAGCCGGGCTTGATGACGTGGTGATGAGCTGCGTGAACTCGGTAGGCGTGGAGGTGAACACTGCCAGTAAAGAGCTGCTCTCGTACGTCTCTGGCCTTGGCCCACAGTTGGCGAAAAACATTGTGGAGTACCGCAACCAGAACGGGCCTTTCAAAACCCGAAGCGAGTTATTGAAAGTGGCTCGCCTTGGCGATAAAGCTTTCGAGCAGAGTGCGGGTTTTTTGCGCGTGCGCGATTCAAAAAATCCTCTCGATGCCAGTGCCGTCCATCCTGAGCGGTACGACCTGGTTGAGAAGTTTGCCAAAGATTTAGGCTGCTCCGTGAAAGATTTAATGACAAGTGGTGAACTCCAAAAAAAATTAGACTTGAAGAAATATGTGACGGATACCGTAGGCTTGCCTACGCTTACCGACATCCTTGCAGAGTTGGAAAAGCCTGGCCGTGACCCTCGCGAGAAGTTTGAAATGTTTTCGTTTGAAGATGGTGTAAACGAAATCAAAGATTTGAAAGTGGGCATGGTACTGCCGGGTATCGTGACCAACGTGACCAACTTTGGCGCATTTGTCGATGTAGGAGTGCATCAGGATGGGTTGGTGCACATCAGTCATTTGTCCGACCGGTTTGTGAAAGACCCCAATCAGGTAGTGGCCGTGCAACAAAAAGTAAAAGTAACGGTAATGGAAGTGGACGTGCCGCGAAAGCGCATTGCGTTGTCGCTCAAAAGCGATCCGTTTGGTGCAGGTTCTCCAAAAGAAAAATCAGAAGCTCAATCAGGAAGTTCAGTACAAAAATCAAAACCTCAACCGCACAAAGAGGAGAGTATGGAAGACAAGCTGGCGCAGTTGAGGAATAAGTTTAAAAAGTGATTGGGTTAGCGAAACTTGGACTGCTAAAAAAAGGTTTCGATAATTTTATTTTCCGATCAAAACAAAAGGAGCCCAATAATAGGGTGAGGCATACTGGTCTCCTTTGATCAGGTCAAGCTTAGCTTGCCGTAAGACCTCACTAAAGCTTAGATTTTTATTTTGCAAACGTATTTTGTAAAAATCGACCATCAACTTAGCGGTTGATTCGTCTGCTACTTTCCAAAATGAAACGATAATGTTTTTTGCTCCGGCATAAACCAAGGCACGTGACAAACCGATCACGCCTTCCCCTGTTGATATTTTTCCCAATCCGGTCTCGCAAGCCGAGAGTACTACCAAGTTCGCATTGATTGAAAGATTATAAATTTCACCACAAAATAAATTTCCATCTTCCTTATCTTTTCTATTTAAAAAGATCGCTGATTGAGAAGGATCAGTAACATCTACAATGCCGTGTGTGGCGAAGTGTAAGTAATCATAGCCGTGAAGTTCTTTCGATTTGATTAAGGCCTCGTTGGCATTGGCAAAGGTCGATACGGTCGATTTTGAGGCAAAAAGACTGGCAATAGCGTTCACTTCTGTTTCTGTTCCGGGTAAACCATTGAGATTTTGATTGTCGAAATTTACGGGGGCACAAAGAAAAATATTTCCTTGGTCATTCTCCTTTTTTTCTTTGCCCTTTTGCAACATCAGACCGGCTGCAAATTCGTAGCTGATCGCCCATCGTTTAATAAAAAATGGAGCATCTTTAAACGATTGACTTTTTATTTTTTTGTAAGCCAATGCTTCAAAAGGAATTGCCCCTAACCGACCTGATGGGATGATAATTATATTTTTAACTGAGCGAGGAAGAGATGGTTTAAGGAGTTTTGACAGGTGCTGCGTGTTTTTGTACGTCTTAAAATCGTTAAAGAGTAAGCTATTGGTAAAGCCTTTCATTAACCGTTCAAAGTTTTCATCCAGAGTTTGGCTTTGCACTTTAAATCGAGTAGCTGTTATGATAAATTGGTAGAGTCGATGTTTTTTTTCTGCGATGAAATAACTAACCACCGCTTGAGTGGGGAGAAGGATTTTCTGAATTTCGGATACATTGGCGGTCGTTGAACTGAATTTAAGGTTATAGTAATCAGGATAATCCTTTTCTAATTTTTTAATAAACAGTTGATAGTCGCTGGTGAGGGTGAACAATAATCCTCGTAATTTTTTTTCTTCTTCCGAACTTGGTTTTTCTGAAAGTTTTTGAGCTACCATTGCCATGTCCGACTTCTTTGTTTTCTCTTCCTCCAAAAGAGCAGATGGAATGCCAGCAAAAGATTTAGCTTGGGCATCGGCAATTGATTCCTGTAACACGGCCGATTTACTTTTCTCTGAAAAGTAAAAAGCTATTTCTCTATATTTTTTGGAGTGAACGGTGATTTCACTGATGGCAATGGAGAGGGACACACCATCTTCGTAGACCTCATTGGCCAAGGCACCTAATTCTATTTTATCGGTTTCATTTTCACTGTGGTGCCGAATTATGTCAATCAGGGTATCGCAAGATTGAAGGGTTTTCAGTGCCAATTTTAGATCTGGTAATTTTAAGGTTTTACCATAATACTTTGCCTGAAGGGCTTGTGCTTTGGATTGCATCGAGAACAAGAGAACCTTGCCGTTGTAATAGTTGGCTACTTTAGGGTTTTCAGATATGCTTTTGTTATTAAAAGATGGGGTATTGGCAGCTATTGCCTCCTGGAAATTGATTAGTGCTTCTTCGAATTTATTTTCACTCAATTTAATATTGCCGATTTGGTTATACACCGAAGCGATATCCGGATGTTTTTGGCCCACCGAATTTTTGTAAATACTCAAAGCCCTTTCGTAATATCCCAAAGCAGCCTTGTCATCTTTCATTTGTGAATAGGTTCTCCCTAAATTGACATATGCCAACGCTTCATTAGGATGCCCATTCGGATAGATTTTATGCCAAATGGATTGGGCACTTTCAAAATTGCCAATGGCATCGCCATACAATTGAGTTTTTAGATACATCAGCCCAATGTTCGTTTTGGCAATCGCAATTTTCGGATGGTCTTTAGCATGGAGCTTCTCATAAATGGCAAGCGCTTGTTCGTAATAAGTCAATGCCTTGTCTGCATCGGTCTGGCCATAAACAAGTCCTAAGTCATTTAAGGAGGCGGCCACTTCTTCACTTTCGTTTCCAAAAAGGGACTGTCGAATTTGGAATGCGGCAAGCGCATTTTCTTCCGCCTGATTTAATTTGCCCGTGCTCCAATACACCAAACTCAAATTGGAAAGGCACCGCGCATTTTCTTTTGAGTTGGCCTTTTCGGTTTGTTTGAAATTATTTTGGGCATTCTGAAGGTAATCCAAGGCAAGGTCGCTACGGCCTTTGAGTAGAAAGAGAAATCCAATATTACTTTCTGTTAGTGCTTTTAAAATTGGATCATCGCTATTGATTTTTAATAAAATGCTTTCTGCTTCGGGCAGTTTCCCCTGAGCCATTAACACCTCCGCTTCTTTATTGGTAAGCGGTATGGAAGGATTTTCTTGAGCGCGGATCAACCGAATGGCTTGATCGTAATTGGCATTGGAAATCAACGAGTCTATTTTCTTTTCTATACCTTGGGCTTGAAGGCTAACGCCCATGATGAGGATTACACCGAATAAGAGCAATTTTTTCATCAAAATCGATAGCTGTAAGTGATGGTTGCAACAAACTCCCTGGACAGACCATCCGGATTTATGGGGCGCTTAATAATCCGATTGCCAATCAGAAGTTTCACACCGGTGCGCACATCGAAATTATAACCGAGGGTGTAAATGCCGGAGAGGGCAAGTCCGTCACTTCCATTGGCGAGCGTACTCACATTGGTGGTATGATCAATATAGGTATCTCGGTTAAGTCGGTAGATAGGAAGTAGCCCGATGCTGGCATTAAATCTCGATAGGCGAAAGTTACGTTCTATTCTTGCCATTACATCTTTCCCTCGTTGGAGATTACCACTAAGTGCATATTGATGTAAGTAGGTTAAATTATCACCACTCCATTCACCATACCAGAATCCATTCTGGTTTCGGTTTAGCGCCTGTTGGTAGCCCACTGCCATCAGCCATTTTCTGCTCACAACAGAAGCGCCAAAAATCAGGTCATAGGAGCCCAAACTAGTTTGGTAGTACATGGGCATACTCTTGCCTTTGAATTGGGCAAAATCACCATTGTTAGAAGGGAGCTTTGTGCCCAGAGTGAAATTAACATCAAAATTTTCGGTTGCAATAAGATTGCGCGTGACACTCAGCGAAATATCACTCAAGCTTTGATAGGTACCCAAGTGACCATTCGCAACTTGATAAGGGATTTTCGCTTGAACGGTATATTTTTTTCCAATACCAATGTTGGCTTCAATAGTGGAAACATAAATATGGTTTTTGAAATGGGTATCACCATAGTATTGACTGAATTCGATGGAGCGAAGCCTTACTTTGGAGTTTTTGTTAAAGGGTTGATCCGGTTTCATGGCCCCCATCGTACAAAAACCAGCATCGCTACAGCCCTGGGCGAACGCACAGTAATCCATTAACGTAAGGAGAAGTAAGCAAGAAAGTATCTTCATCAATTTCAAAACTACAAATTACAAATTCAGATAGAAATTTGATCTTGAATTGGTAATCTTTAATTTTCAGTTACATCCCAAGCGATTGGTTTTCAATTGAAGCCAATTCGATGATCTTCTCGTATTCTGTTGGGTTGAGGTCGTTGAAGAAATAATGGACGGGGTTGACATGAATGCCATTGACAAAGACTTCGTAATGTAAATGCGGGGCGGTGGACAAACCGGTATTACCCACATAGCCTATTAAATCGCCTCGTTTTACGTGCTGCCCCTTACTAACGGCAAATCCGTGCATGTGTGCATACCGCGTACGATACCCAAATCCATGATCGATTTCTAGCACTTTTCCGTAACCACTAAAGTTTACTTCTGCTTTGTCGATTGTGCCATCGGCTGTGGAGTAGATCGGGGTGCCGATGGTGGCGGCAAAGTCTACCCCGGTGTGCATCTTGAATACTTTATAGACGGGGTGGATACGCATGCCAAAGCCAGAGGCAAGAGCAATTAATTCTTTGTTAGCCACGGGCTGAATTGCCGGGATTGCGGCAAAAAGTTTTTCTTTGTTTTCTGCCAGGGTCACAACATCATCTTGTGATTTGGATTCGATATAAACTTTGCGTTTCAGTCGACTCAACAATTCTTCCAATTTGATAATGGCGTCTTCGTGTTCAATATTTTTGCTACGAATTTCCTCGAAACGATCTGATCCCCCTATTCCTCCATCACGAACTCCTTTATCAATGGGCTCCGCCCCCAATACAGCACGGTAAATATTGTCATCGCGATATTCCATGCTCGCTAATTGTTGTTCTAACTTATGGAATTCAGACTCAATATTTTGGTAGTAAAACTCCATTTCTTTCACTTCATTTTTTAGAAGCAGTTCTTTGGGTGACTCAAAATAATTCCCGCCTAACAACAACAAGCCAACCGCCATAGCGAGCGTGAGGAAAAGGATACTCAGTACGTTCAGGATTACATCACCCGTAGTGGTTTTGATGCGTTCGTACTTACACGTTTCGGTGTCGTAATAATATTTTATTCGTGCCATAATTTTAAATTCTTGGTTCTAAAATCACCAATAACAAATTTATACTGGCCGGAAGGCTTTTATTATAAGCTCGTTACATTCCAAAAAAGGGCCACCAATAAGGTCAATGCAATAGGGGATGGCGGGAAACACCGCATCTAAGCATTGGCGGATGGCCTTGGGTTTGCCGGGCAAATTTACGATTAAAGTTTGATTTCTAATACCTGCTACTTGACGCGATAGGATTGCAGTGGGAACATACTTAAGGCTAATGGTTCGCATTAATTCACCAAAACCGGGCAACATTTTAGTGCAAACGGCCTCGGTGGCCTCTGGTGTTACATCTCGGAGGGCTGGCCCTGTGCCGCCTGACGTAATGATGAGGCAACATTTTTTCTCATCAGCCATACGGATCATCGTTTGTTCGATCACATCTTGCTCGTCAGGGATTACGGCATATTCCTGTTCCCAATGGCTTTTCAGATATTCATTCAATGTGGAAACGATGGCCTTTCCAGGAATGTCTTCATAGATTCCTTTGCTGGCACGGTCGGATACGTTGATGATTCCTATTTTGATTTGAGGTTCCAGATTTTTTATTTTTAGAGGTGAGATACCGATTTACTGTTCATGGTATTTTTAATTGATACTCTTCCCTTCTTAAAAACTTGCCTTCCCTTGTTTACTCCTCTTCGGATTTCTTTTTGTTTTTCAGCGGGGAGAGCTATGATTTCCTTGCATTCTACAGAACAGCAGTTGTCATATTTATTTTTGCATTCTTCACATTGTATGAAGAGCAAATGACATCCATCATTTTTACAATTCGTATGATTGTCACAGGGCTGCCCACATTGATGGCAAGCACTGATGATCTCTTCTGATATCCGCTCACCCAATCGTTCATCAAAAACAAAATTCTTTCCGATGAATTTATTTTTGAGGCCTTGATCTTTTACTTGCCGGGCATATTCAATGATGCCTCCATCGAGTTGAAAAATATTTTTAAATCCCGCGTGCTTCATCCACGCACTTGCTTTCTCACAGCGAATTCCACCAGTGCAGTACATCACAATATTTTTATCTTTTTTATCATGCAAAAGAGCTTCCGCTATTTTTAGTTCCTCGCGAAAGGTATCCGCATCCGGGCAGATCGCATTTTTAAATCGACCAACTTCGCTTTCATAATGATTGCGCATGTCTACAACCAATGTATTTGGGTCTTCAGTTAGTTGATTAAATTCAACCGCATTCAAATGTTGACCACTATCGGTTACATCAAAAGAGGAATCGCTAAGGCCATCGGCAACAATCTTTTTCCTGACAAGGATTTTTAACTTAAAAAATGATTTACCATTGTCATCAATAGCAATATTGAGCCGAACGCCATTTAAAAAGTTGATTTGGTAAAGTTGCGACTTGAAATGGGCAACGTTACCGTTTGGTACGCTGAGTTGCGCATTGATTCCCTCATGGGCAACATAGATACGTCCTAAAATCCCAAGCTGATGAAACAAAATATATAAATCATCACGAAATTTTTGAGGGTCTTCTATCTTGTGATATTTATAAAAAGAAATCGTTGTTCGGGGCTCACTGGAATGCTGGAGCTTTTCTTTCAGTTCTTTGCTATTGGTTCTATTGTGAAGCATGCCTTTGCGTTTCAGGCTGCAAAGATAAATTATTTCATTCGGAGATCAATTTTCCCTTGATTAGCTTATTGTATTCGTCACAAGTGAGATAGCCCTTTTTTGAGCAGGAAGGGCACGTTTTATACACTTCACCGAAATAATTTTTCTTTACGATTACAGCCGATCCTTTGCACGTTGGGCATACCACTTTTCCGGTTGGCCCACAATCAATGTAATAATCGCCAGACAATACTTCTGCTGCCTTTTTTGCCTCCATTTCATTTTCCTTCATAAGCTCTGCCTCTCCTTTAGACAGCCATTCGATGGCTTGCTCAGAGTATTGGCCTTGCGTGCCTTTTAGTTGAATGTACTTATTTATCCAGTCAACGCTTTGACGATATTTTCCAAGGAAGAATGAGTTCACCCCAAAGTGGTAGGTAAAATCAGAAGGTACACTCCGTATTGATTTTAAAATATTCCGGAATTTGATGTCGGCCTCTTCGTAGTGCCCTTCTTCGGTTAGCCGGGTAGCAGAATCCATTTGAACGGTGATCTTCCGGGTACGGTCAATTTGCCGTTGAATTTCTAATTCATGGATTTTATTTTTCTCTGATTGAGACTGAGAAAATGCCTGAAGGCTTCCAAGCATAAAAGTTATTGCCAAACATCGCTTTGCAAGAATCATCATTTCTTAATCTATAAAATTTTCTTTATTCATATTGAGCCACTCCAATGCGGATAAATGAAAAATATCCGCTTTCGTTTTTTCTGTTAAATCCATCTCTTCAATAAACCTACCGATTTCCAAATCACCAAGGGGAAATGGATAATCCGAGCCAAGCATCACCCGGTTTGAGCCTTGCAATTTTAGCACATATTCTAACATTAATTCATCATGGGTGACACTATCCACCCAAAATTTCCCTAAATATTTTCTGGGGTCAATTGCATTATCGATAGCTACCAGATCAGGGCGGCAATCAAATCCATGCTTTATCCTCCCTATAGTGGGCAAGAACGAACCTCCCGCATGGGCAAACATCACCCTTAATTTTGGGAGTTTCTCAAAAATTCCACCAAAAATCAAAGAGCAAATGGCGCGCGATGTTTCTGCGGGCATTCCCACTAACCAAGGCAACCAGTAGCGTTGCATTTTTTTTTCGCCCATCATGTTCCACGGATGAACCAGCACAGCTAGCCCTAGTTTTTCGCAAGTCTGAAAGATTGGAAAGAAACGCTCCTCATTCAGGTTTTCATCGTTGATGTTTGAGCCCACCTGAATTCCTTTTAGCCCAATTTTCTTTAGTCGCTCCAGCTCTTTTACCGCTAGCTCGGTATCTTGCATGGGCACCGAACCCAGGCCAATATAATTTTTAGGGAACTTCTTTACCAGTTTGCCAATGTGGTCATTAAGGAATTGCGATAGCGAAAGGCAATCTAAAGGTTTAGCCCAATACGAGAACATCACAGGAATGGTACACACCACTTGTACTTGGGTATCAAATTTGGCGTACTCATTGATGCGGAGTTCGGGATTCCAGGCGTTCTCATGGATTTCACGGAAAAATTGGTTGCCGCGCATCATTTTGGCGAACCCTTTTTTGTGATGCTGCAAATAAATAAAATCTCCATACCCAAATTTCTCACTCCAGTTGGGCATTTTCTTAGGAATAATGTGTGTATGGCTGTCGATTTTGAGCATCTTAAAATGATCCAATTCCGCAATATCGGTAATTTGTAGTCTGTTCAAAAATTATTAGGACGGACTAATTCCAACAACAGGCGCTAAGACATTGGATTTAAAGCTCCCTCAATTTTATTTCAACTGCGTTTTTAAAACGACAATATCATGTAATTGATTGGCGGGTTTTAGGTGATGGTTTTCATCATAACCACCCCATTGGCTGTTGGCAATATAGTATAAGGTTTTTCCATCGATCACGCCAAGTGTTGGTTCGCCAAAAGCAGGATGATGGCGGTCAATAATTTCAAATCGTGTTATCTCGTCTAAACTTTTGTTTAAAAAATAGCGAGTACATCGCAAAGGCGTTACTCCATTTTGGATGGTGATCAAAGAATTGTTGTGCAAATAAATTCCGTCAATTCCTTTCAGCGAGGCGTCCACATTCGATTTGATTTCTGTCAACTGTTTGGTTTTAATCGTCAAGCGATAAATTCCTTTTACATAATCCGAAATGAACAGAAATTTCTCGTCCGATGAAAAGGCCATTCCCTGGATGTTCCAAAATTTAGGCGATGAATAGTATGGTTCTATTTTGTTTGTCTTTTGATTTAGGGTAATGATGTCATTATTTTTGCTGTCAGAAATAAAAACATTCCCGTCTTTCGACAAGATCAAATCTCCGTAAACACTATTTTTTGAATTTAAGATGGATTGATATTTATGCAAAAGCTTTCCAGAGCTCAACTCAAATTGAAATACGAATGAACTGGCCGCGGAATCATAGTTTTCCATTTCGGGCATAGGCGAGGAGCATACCCACAAAAGATTGCGCTTCACGTCTGCTTTGATCCCGAATATGCTGGTCATACCTTCGAAGGCGGAAGGACAAAAGTCGGTGACTTTGCCATCTGAAGCGACTTTAATTACTTTCCTTTTGTGGATACTTCCGAGGTAAAATGTTTTGTGTGCGGCATCATATTCAATGCCTTCAGTGTGCAGTGTGCGATCTTTAATTGTAAATGCAGTGTCGGAATGGATCGTTGTACTCTGCCATTCCTTTTGAAGCTCAAGCAGCTTTTTAAACTCTGGTGAATCTTTAATTGAATTGAAATCTGCAATTCCGGCCAACCTAAAATCTGCATCGATAAGGATGGCCTGCTTTAGCGCTTGAATGGCTTCCGCTTTTTTGCCTGTCAAGGTCGCGGCAATACCCAGTTGGTAAAGCACACCCTGATGGTAAGGGTGCAGCTTATTGGCTTCTTTTATGTTACTATAAAATTCATTATAATTTTTAGTTCGGTAAGCCGCTAGGGCATCACCATAATATTTCTGGAGACTTTGTCCTTTCAACAAGATTGAGATGAAAAGGGAAGTAGCGAGGAGAATATTTTTTTTCATGAGGGGCTGGCTTTAGTAAACGGTAAGGAACCTTACAATGATAAACTGAAGGACTCCGCAAACGCAAAGTACTTTTTTGTTAGCAAAATCTTCATCCTCTATTAAAAGTATTTATTCACTACGAAGTGTCTTTGCCGGATCAAGCCAGGCCGCCTTCACTGCCTGGAAGCTGGCGGTAGCAAACGCGATAACAAGGCATGACAGCGCTGCTAAAAATAATGGTGCAATGCCAATGGTGGCATGGTAGGCAAAACTGTTTAGCCATAGTGCATTCATGATCCAATAGGCAACAGGCAAACCGATGAGTATGGCTATAAGTACCAATTTTATATAGCTTTTGGTGATGAGCCCAACAATACTTTGGGACGTGGCGCCTAAAACTTTGCGTATGCCAATCTCTTTGGTCTTTTGTGCTGCGGCATAAGCGACCAATCCAAGCAGACCAAGGCAGGCGATGACGATGGCGAGTGAAGCAAACACTGTTGTTACATAGCCCATACGTTGCTCTTTGTCATACAGTTTTTGGTATCGTTGATCAAGAAATTCATATTCAAAAGGGCGGTGTGGAAGCAGGATAGCACAAATGGACTTCAGTTCCGATAGGCTCGTATTGACGTCACCTGCTTTTAACCGAACAAAAAAATAGCTTAGGTCCCAATTTCCGCGTGCCACGAACAATGCCAACGGTTTAATTTTTTCGTGCATCGATGAAAAGTGAAAATCTTCCACAACGCCTACGATTACACCTTTTTGACCAAATTTAACTCTTGCGCCCAAGGCATTCTCAGGCGTGAGGCCCAATTCATTTAGGGCTGCTTGATTTAAAATGATTGAATTGATCGTATCGGATTTGAACTTTTGAATATCCCCTTCATTCAGGTTTCTTCCGGCAATGATTTTCATATTTAATGTTGGAATAAACTCTTTGTCAATGGCCATCGCTGTAATTGCCATTCCGACATTGGACAAGGACTCGTCTAATGTTATTTGATAACCACCGTTGATTTTTGTGGGAGCCTCCGTAGATCGTCCCATGCTTACGATTTTTCCACTTCGCCCGAACTCCGTTTTTAATTGTTCGTAAACTTCCCTTGTCTTGTTATCGAGCGGAAGCATAATGATGTTGTCTTTCTCATAACCTAGATTTTTATGCTGAATAAAGTTGATCTGTTTTACGATCACAGCTGTCCCCACCATTAAGATGATGGAAATACTAAATTGAAAGACGACAAGGGATTGCCTCAACCACACGCCACGTCCTGAACTGGTAAAGCTTCCCTTGAGCACACTCGCGGGTTTGAAAGAAGAAAGCGCCACAGCGGGGTAAATCCCTGCAAGAAGCCCGATGAGTATCCACCCGAAAAAGCACGAGACCAGAAAAGTGAAGCTGAACAGATCAGCATAAATAAAACTTTTTCCGGTGAGCGAATTAAACAATGGCAGTGTCAATTGGGCAAGCAAAAAAGCAAAACAAAATCCCAATAAAGTGACTAGCAACGACTCGCTAATAAATTGAAAAAATAATTGATTTCGATAGGCTCCCGCAACTTTTCGTATCCCAACTTCTTTGGCGCGACTTGCGGCCTTGGCGGTTGCGAGGTTGATATAGTTGATGCACGCAATGATTAGTACAAGCAGCGCAATGGCGGAGAAAATGTAGACGTATTGAATATTGCCAACAATTTCAGGTTCATCCACTTCTGATTTTAAATAAATGTCGGTCAATGGAGTGAAATTATAGACCACATAATCACCCTTACCGGTAATGTCTGAAGCCACTTCTTTCTTCACTATTGCATTAAGTTTATCACGCAATAAATCCACTTTCGCCTCGTGCGAAAGCAACACGAAGGTTTGGTAGTTGGCGCTCCACCAAATTTGTTCTTTAGAAGCATCGAGCGAAGAAAAAGAGCCAAGAAAGTCAAATTGGATCATCGAGTTCGATGGCACGTTCTCCATCAAGCCTGTTACTTTGTATTCGGTTTTGTTGTTAACCGTCAATGTTTTTCCTAGTACATCGTCAGTGCCAAAATATTTTTCTGCCGAAGCTTGGGTGAGGATTACAGAATTAGGTTCACTCAATGCGTTGTCAGGATTGCCTTTCAATAGGTCGAAGGAAAATACCTGAAAGAAGGAACTATCTGCGTAGTAGAATTTTTTCTCTTGAAAAAGTTTGTCCTTCGTTTTAAGAATAAATGGATTCCATGCAGACGGATTATAAATTCGAACCCCGTTCTCTACTTCAGCAAAATTTTTCATTAACACAGGGAGTAAGGCCGTTGGAGAAACGGATGTTTTGGAAGTCTGTCCGCCAAAACTATATTCTAATGATCCCCTGTAGATTCGGTTGGCCTTGGTGTGAAATTTGCCGTAACTCAATTCGTGATTGATCCACAGGCTAAGTAAGAGGCAGATCGCCAACCCCAGTCCGATGCCGATGATATTGATAACGGAGTTAGAAAAATGTTTCTGTAAACTCCGAACGGACGTAAGGAAGTAGTTTTTTAGCATCTTAAATTTTTTAAGTAAGACGCCTTCAGTTTATGCTTGGTTGCACCAAACCAATTTTTTTCTGCATCAAGCCATTGAGCCGAAATGTCAACTAGAGGGGTTTGTGGAGACTCAATTAACCTTGTATTAACGGTCTATTCGATAAGCTTTGCGGCTTACTTTTTCTTCAGCACACTTGGATTTACACAGTGCGGCACTTTTCCTGACTTGTAGAATTCAATAATATTTTCGGCAGCAAGCCTGGCCATGCCATTACGTGCTTCAACCGTTCCAGATCCAATATGTGGAAGCACAGCGGCATTGGGTATCGACAACAAGGGATTGTTTGCATCCATTGGCTCAGGGTTGGTGACGTCAAGGCCAGCGCCCCAGATCACCCCGGTAGTCAGTGCTTCGATAAGATCTGTTTCGTTGTGGACAGCTCCGCGC
Source organism: Cytophagales bacterium (assembly GCA_027317105.1). Classification (GTDB taxonomy): domain Bacteria; phylum Bacteroidota; class Bacteroidia; order Cytophagales; family Cyclobacteriaceae; genus ELB16-189. The sequence continues at coordinate 5,680 of DAHVFH010000070.1, read as the reverse complement.
GAAGTATTGATAAATATGGCGCTAGGTTTCATTTTTTGAAAAGCCAGTTTATTAAAAATACCTCGTGTCTCATTACTTAGTATGCTATGGACAGAGAGCACATCGCTCTGTTGCAGCAATTCTTCGAAGGTCACGTAATTGCACCCTAATTTTTTTTCTGCCTCCTCATGGCGTGTTCGGTTGTGATAAATCACCTTCATATTGTATGCACCAATACATCGCTGCGCCATCACCATGCCAATTCTGCCGAGGCCAAAAATACCCAGTGTTTTGCCGGTTAGCTCAATTCCCAAATTTTTCAAAGGTTGAAAATGTTTCCACTCGCCACGTGCAATACTTTTATGTTGATAAAACATTTTACGCGATACTGCGATCATCAAACCGAAAGCCACATCGGCTGTGGCATTGTTCAATACGAATGGCGTGTTGCCTACGGGTATTTTTTTTAGGGTGGCTTCACTTACATCGATGTTATCAAAGCCTACAGCAAACTGACCAATGATTTCCAAATGACTGCATTCGTTGAAAAAATGTTTATCTAATTTATCAGCGCCCAACGATAGCAGGGCATCCACGAGTTTAGCTCTTTCAATTAATTGCGTTTGGGTCATTGGGCCGTTGCCCTCCCATACTGTTACGTCAAACCCTGCCTGTGAAAGGAGTTCATGTGCGATGGAGGGAATGATGCGGGTGATCAGAACTTTCTTTGCCATTTCTGCAATTTCCAAAATTTTGAGATGGGATTCAATTTGAATTAGATAAAAACTCACGGATCAGTTATCACGCTCCCTACTTTCAGTGATCGTAGAGAGAAATAGTCATTCCCGGCTTGCCAGAAGGTATCGCGTCATGTTGAATTAGAACTCGCAGCTCTTCTTAATCGATCGTTGATCGCTCTTCCCAACCCAATTTCAGGCACCGCTTCGGCCAAAATAAATGCAGCATCTGTTTTATCCAATTCGCGCAGCGCCATAAAGAGTCTCTGAGCTGCCTCGTCTACATTTCCAGAAGGAGAAAGCACTATTTGCCGTCTTAAATTAGAAAGCTGATATTCTTCCCTAAACGAAAGGACCGCTACTTCCGCATCGATATTATCCAAGCTCAACTGCTGAATATTTCCGAGCAACAAAGGTTTACGTGGCGCATAATGGCTTTCCAACTGGCCGGAGGCTTGCGGATTAGAACCTGTATGAACACTTAATCGCACTGGCCCTATCAATGATTCAATTTTCTCAACACTTAATCCGCCCACACGATAGATAACTGATTCGTCTCCCTCAAAACCAATGATCGTAGACTCTACTCCTACCGCACAATCGCCACCATTTAAAATGTATTCGATTTTATTTCCAAGCTGCTCGTTCACGTGCTCAGGTGTTGTCGGGCTCACATATCCGAATGGGTTTGCGCTTGGTGCGGCCAAAGGAAATGAAAGGGATTTTAGCAACTGGTACGTCATGGGGTGATCCGGACAGCGGATACCGACACGATCAAGTCCTGCGGTTACAAGATCGGGGATGATACTTTTTTTGGGAAGAAGAATTGTCAACGGCCCTGGCCAAAATTTTTTGATCAATGTCAATGCTTTTTGGGGAACCTCTTCAACGTAATCCTTAATTACTTCAAGTTCTCCAACATGAACGATCAAAGGATCAAAATAAGGTCTGTTCTTTGAAAGATAAATTTCGGTTACCGCCTCCACATCTAACGCGTTGCCGGCAAGGCCGTAAACTGTTTCTGTAGGAATGGCGACAAGCTTACCTTCCTCCAACATTCTTTTTGCTTTCTTGATGTCTTTTCCGATTTCAGCCATGGAACAAGTTAAGTTTATCTTTCATTCGTAAAACTGATCTTTCGAATGAGAATTTTTCCAGATCACTTAACAAAATCCACTGCACCGCATGCGATTCTTCGCTAACTACAGTTTTTTCCACTTCACTGCCCTCAATCAAAAACCGGATGTCAAAATGCAAATGCTCAGGAAAATCTTTTCGTAAGGGTATTGTGTGAATGTCTATATCAAAAATTTCATTATTTGCTTTGAACTGCTTTAACCCTGTTTCTTCTTCGGCCTCCCGCAATGCCACATTTAAGATATTCTCATCCCCATCGGCATGACCACCCGGTTGAACCCACTTGTTTAGTTTGGCATGGTGCACTAACAGCGTCTTGGTTCGTTCATTGTTTACTATCCAAGCCGATCCAGTAAGGTGCCCGGGCAGATGTGTCCGCTGAAAGCAATCTTCATGTTTTAGCAATTCAAGGAAAGGCAAAATAAATTGATTTTCTTCTTTAAAGAGAGTGTGATAAGAAGATAACGAATTGATCAGTAAATTCCGATTCACTTTATTGAATGATGATCGTGGCTTTGTTGAATTTACCGTCTTCCAGTTTTGTCTCTGCACCTCCACCGGAGTTGTCCTTATCGCCTTTGCGAACCAAAATAAAATAAGAAATAGCTTTGAGCTTCCTAAAACGCAAAACTCCTTTTTTGTCAGTTTTCCCTTCTTCAGTCTGATTTACTTCTTTGGTGTAGTCTTCTTTTTTCTCAAAAAGCTTGACGTCAGCACCTTCAACGATATTTCCTAAATCATCGCGAACGGTGAGCGTGAGTGATGTATTAAATATTTGTAAAGGTGAGGCTTCAGGGAAAATTCCTGTACTCAAAAGCAGGGCAATTATTAAGATGGTTTTCATAAGTTAAAATTTATTATTGTGTTAGAATACTAATTATTCGCATTAATTCCTTATTGGTTATATTTACTTGTTCTGATTTGTCATAAATATCGATGAGAAAGACATTCTTCTTTACAACTCGAACATAGGTGATCAATCTTGCACCTCCGCTTTTTCCCTTTCCTTTACTAAATCGCAAGCCTAATTTTGAAGCAATTCTTTCCAAGAGGAGTACCCAATGTGGGGTTTTCAGCAAGACTGTTGACTACGTGTTCTAAATCTTTCCCTACAGATTTATATTTCTTAGCAAGACGTTTCAGTTTCGTTCAAATGGTTCAGTAGCTATTACCTCAAAGTTAATTCAATAAATCTTTAGCTGATTTGAGTTTTTTCTTTCCTTGCTCATGCAGCTTTACGTCATTAAAAGCCTCCGTTAAATTTTGAACAAAATCATTCTTGTCCTTATCATTTATTTCTTGAACCACACTGATGTAGTCTAGGCTTTTAACTAATTCCATAAAAAACGGTACGCGACTATTTTCTTTTTTATATCTAAAATAACTTTCATAATAAGGTGTATTGAGGAATAAAATTACAAAGAATAAACACTTTTATAAAATCCACTGGTTTCTAAAAAGCCAATCAGTTCCACATAAAACGGATGAGCGCCCAACGTGGCACTATCGCCAACCATAATCAGTTTTTTCCGGGCACGTGTCATGGCGACATTTGTTCGTCTGATGTCAGCTAAAAAGCCTACTTCACTTTTTTCATTGCTACGCACAAAACTAATCGCGATGACATCCCGCTCCTGCCCTTGAAAGGCATCGACTGTATTGATAGATACAAGACTATGCAGGGGTTCGAGAATTGGAGAGTTTTCGGCTAAATGCTGAAGCCGGTCAACTTGTGCGCTGTAGGGAGAGATGATTCCCATGGTAATTTGTTCCTCCAGCCACGCGGAAGCACCAATAGATTCTACTAATTTTTCAGCTTGATGAATTAATAACTCTGCTTCACCATGATTGAAACGACTCAACGTTTCAGGGTCTTGCTTCTCTGTGTTTCCACTTCCAGCCGTATCAATAAATTCTATCGCTTGCTCATGCGGCCGCAGCAATTCGTGCTTCACGGAATCATGCGCTATCAGCTTATCGTCATAAAAATAGCGAGAAGGAAACTCCATAATGGCCTGGTGCATACGGTATTGCCCTTGCAGCATGGAGGCTAGCTCAGGAAACTTTGCAATTCCTGTTTCAAACAGGGTCTTTGCCAATCCTTTCGTTGCTGCCTCGTGCGATTTAATCGTAGGAGGCAACTGGCAATGGTCGCCAGCAAAAACTACCCGCTGTGATTTTAACAGGGGAATCCAACAGGCGGGCTCTAAAGCCTGCCCGGCTTCATCAATGAAAGCCGTAGTAAACTTGCGCCCACGCAAAACCGGGTGCGAAGAACCCACCAAGGTGCAACAGATCGCTTGGCACTTGTTGAGTAAATCATTGATAATATAAAATTCAAGCATGTCGGCATCGGCTTTCAACGTCTTCGCTTCTTCACGGAGCATCCTTCGTTGTTCTTTCTCCGCATAACCAAAGTTTCGCTTAAACTGGCCTGCTTGTTGACGAATCTTTTCCATTTTTCTTCGCAATAGCCTTAGTTCATTGAAATGCGGATGCTCTGCAATTTGGGCATCCATCGTTTTGCTAAGCGACTGCTCTGTTACCCGTGCAGGGTGACCAATCCGTATAACATTCAACCCTTGCAAACTCAATTTATCGACCAACAAATCGATGGCCGCATTGCTGGGCGCGCAAACCAAAACCTGCTTCTCTTCTTTTATAGTAAACCGAATGGCCTCAACAAGTGTCGTTGTTTTTCCTGTGCCGGGCGGTCCGTGGATGAAGGCTACATCGAGTGAATTCCAAATCTTTAAAAGTGCATTATTTTGACTCTGATTTAAGACATTGGATACTGGAAATTGGTCGCTTTCCTGTATAGTATCCAACATCGAGAATCCATTATCTCCTAACAAAATTTCTCTTAGCTCTGCTACCCGATTATCCTCTGCCTCCATCACTTTCTTCAGCGTATAGTCCATTTCGCGATAACTCATCTCATCAAACATCACATCTATCCCAAGCGAGCCATCCTCAATCCAATCGGGCAGGTCATCTCCATTCATCGTAATCGTCATGGTATTGTCGCGCACATAATTGATCACTCCATTGGCATGTTGTTTCTCTGGTTTGCCCGAAGCATTAGAGAAAAGGCTCACCACCTTGCCGCTCTGAAACGCATGGGGTTGATCCAAGGAATTTGTTTTTTCAACTTCGATCATTACGCGCTCGCCCGTACCAATATAATCACGGAGCATTCGGATCGGATACCAGGTAACCCCTTCTTTTACACGCTGGCTTAAGGATCGCATCAATACCTTTTGGCGATATTGTTCCAAATCGGCCTGGCGTTCTAGTTGGAGAAGTTCGTAGGTATGTTTTAGTTTTTCTTTGGAAGTCACGTTAGCGTGGAAATTTATTCGTTATTTGGTTATTGAGGCACTGGTTTTAGTAAATGAAAACGTGCGGTTAATCTTCAAACTTTGGAAATTTGTCTAAAAATTTTGCTTCTCCACCCAGCGCGGCTGCTTCGCAACAAAAGTGAGCCATGCCATTGGTCACCGCCAGGTATTTTGCACCTAACGTCATATTATATACCGCTACTTGGTTAAATGCTTTCTGGTTTAGTTTAATTGCAGGCGCTTTGCATTCCACTAACATCCACGGTTTTCCAAATCGATCAAAAACCAAAATATCTGATCGCTTTTGCAACTTGTTATAAGTAAGGCTTCCTTCAATACGAAAAAGCGACTTCGGGTATTTTAATTCTGCTACCAAATAATTAATAAAATGTTGACGCACCCATTCCTCAGGAGTGAGTACAATGTATTTTTTCCGAATGCCATCAAAAATTAATACTTTTCCATTCTCTTTTTTTAGCGTGGGAT
>DAHVFH010000064.1 GCA_027317105.1 Cytophagales bacterium | reverse complement strand
ATAAAAAACTGATTAATAGCCCTTCTGTCATTGCCTGTGAAAAATCGTTCCCAAAGACCAACGAGGTAGTTAAACTTTCGATGCTTGATAAGGCCTTGATGCAACGGCTTGAAAGCAAGGCGCATCGAGTGGAAGAACAATTGAATTTTAATAAGGGCGACTGGGATGAGACCGCTTATCAATTGCTCGCCAGAAATTTTGGGTTCAACGTCAATGCCGACCCGTTCTTTCAATTGGCTCGCTCATTGCCCTTCAAAATCATTCAGAAGCAAAGTGATCTTTTACAAGTTGAAGCCTTGCTATTCGGCAATGCAGGAATGTTGCTAACGAAAACCAAGGACAGCTACATTACCCAACTTTTCAGGGAATATCAGCTGCTGGCCCAAAAATATGGATTACAGAATGCTGCGCTAAATTCTTCGCAATGGCGCTTCCTACGTTTACGCCCCGCCAATTTCCCAACACTTAGAATCTCCCAGTTTTCCGCCTTCCTTTTCACCACAAAGAATATATTCTCGAACCTGATTTCATTGGACTCTTTTGCCGCCTTAGAGAAATTGTTTTTATCGGGTCAATCGGAATATTGGAAAACCCATTTCCATTTTGGAAAGAAAGCAAAGGGCAAGGTTGCCGGAATAGGCAATTCGAGCATTCAAAATATTGTGATCAATACCATAGCTCCTTTATTAGTAGCTTACGGAAAATATAAGGACGATCAACTTTTTGTTGACCGGGCACTGGACTTATTACAGCAATTGCCGGCTGAACAAAATAAAATTACCCGTACCTGGACTGTACTTGGCATGAAAGTCACCACGGCTTTCGACTCGCAAGCATTGATTGAACTGCACAATAACTTCTGCCAGAAGCGGTTTTGTCTAAATTGCAATATTGGCGTTTCCATTTTAAAGCCTGACCATTGAAAATCGGGATAGCGATTATTCATTTTGCGTTGATTTTTTATTTCGTCTATGTTTTAGAGAAGAGGTGGCGCGTCACGAACAAGAAATTATTTTGGAGTGCCTTTCTGGTTCGTTTAATAGCAGGAATTACTGTTGGCTTGATTTACACCTATTACTATTCGGCCAATGATACGTGGTTATTTTTTGAAGAGGCTGGTCAATTCTCAACCAGTGCTCAGATGGATTTTGCTTCCTACTTATGGGCACTCGTGGATGTGGGGGAAAAGCAAAATTGGCCGGGACTTATCAACCATGATTGGCGCACTGTTTTTTTTATAAAAATTATCAGCCCTTTTTGGCTTTTGAGTAAGGGTAACTATTGGGTTTGCGCAGCCTACTTTTCTTTTTTTGCATTTGTTTTCTCCTGGCGACTTCACCAAAAAGTGATCGCTGTTTTTCCTGGTTCTTTGCTTGCCTCTGCTATGGCATTTTTATTCCTTCCTTCCGTGATTTTTTGGAGCAGTGGATTAGAGAAAGAATCGTTGAGTTTGTGTGGAGTCTATTTTTTAGCTATTCTATTTATAAAGTTAATGAAAGGAGAACGACTACTCACCATTTATTGGGTGGGGGCGATCCCGGTTTGTTTTTTAGTTTGGACATTGAAATATTATTGGGTTGCCATTTTTTTTATAGCAACGTTTGCCGCGCTCTTTTTTCGTTTTATCAACTTACGTTTTTCACTATCTAAAAATTACTTGATAGCAACATGGGGGTTTGTTTTTTTAGGAATCGGCATTCTCCTCACATTCACGCATCCCAATTTTTATCTTTCTAGATTTTTAGAAGTGATCGTTTCCAATCACAACGAATTTGTCGCAATTTCAAGCCCCAAGAATTTAATTCATTATTATCATTTTAATGAATCTTGGCTAAGTGTGGCAGTGAATTCACCTTGGGCACTTTTCTCTGGGTTGTTTAGACCATTGATTGGAGAAGGGCAAGGCATTTTGGGGTTGAGCGCTTCTGTCGAAAATATTTTTCTGTTCCTGTTTTTTATATCCTCGTTAAGAAACCTTAAAAAATCCAGAAGCATTTCGAATCAAATCGTTCTTTTATCAGTAATCAGTTATTGCGTTGTTATGGTCGTATTTCTGGCACTTTCCACCCCTAACTTTGGTACACTTTCTCGCTATCGGGTAGGATTTTTGCCATTCTTTGTTTTTTTGATCACCTATCGAAATGTCTTAATAAATTGGATCACGAAGAAGATGGGATTCACCCTCGTTTAATAATTTCTATTGGTATCTTTGCGGCATGAAGAATCCGGTGATAATTTTTGGGGCCAACTACTTAGGTCGTGCGGCCAAAGAAATTTTTGAAGCGAACGAGGTCGTTGTTTATGGTTTTTTAGATGATGACAAAAAACTGCATCAAACCGAAATTGATGAAGTGGTGGTGGTGGGATCAACTGATGATGACGGTTTCTTAAAACTAATCGGGAAAAAGTGCGAAGCATTTGTGGCCATTGACGACAATAAATTGAGAAAAAATATTGTAAAAATGCTGCTGGAAGTCAGACACCTCCAGCCCGTAAATGCCGTTCATGCCGATTCGTCCGTTTCCAATAAGGCAGCGATTGGTCATGGAAATTTTATCGATCACGCTGCGTACCTCGCACCAGGTTCAAAAATTGGGAATCATTGTATAATCAACACGAAAGTTTCGATTGGCGTGGGTGCGGAATTGGGCGATTTCGTTCAAGTTGGAGCAGGCAGCACCATTAACCAGGGAGTAAAGATCGAGGAAGAAGCCTTCATTGGTTCTGGGGTAA
>DAHVFH010000063.1 GCA_027317105.1 Cytophagales bacterium | reverse complement strand
GCCCTTGGCCGAGTGCGGATGGCAAAAAGTCAACTACAAAATTTTAATGCCAACGCTGAAAACTGCGGCCATGAGTTCAGGGTATTTGAAATTCAATGGCACAAAATCATGGCCAATTCTATTGCCTGTATCGCTATGTTTTTAATCGGGGCTCCTTTGGGAGCAATCATTAAAAAAGGAGGATTGGGAGTTCCTGTTATCACCTCTATTTTCTTTTTTATTATTTTTTATGTGCTTAGTCTTATTGGCGAAAAATGGGCCCTGGCGGAGACTGTGCCGATGATTGTGGGCATGTGGATGCCGAACGCCATATTATTTCTATTCGGGCTATTCTTTTTGCGACAAGCCCGAGCCGATGCAAGGCTTTTTGATTCAGACTTTTACAATGTGTTCCTGGATAATTTAAAAAAGCGGTTGCCGGGTCTGTTCAAATTAAAATCTGAGCCCTCCTGAGATTTGGATATTTTACCCAATTGCACTACTTTTGCGCGATTATAAAAAAAGGATAAAAGCAAAAATAGAAGAAGATGTATTTAACAGCAGCCACCAAACAGGATCTATTCAGCAAACATGGATTTGCCAAGAAGAAGACAGATACCGGTTCCCCTGAGTCTCAGATCGCCTTGTTTACCCACCGGATCAACTACTTGACAGGCCATTTGAGAACCAATAAGAAAGATTACTCCACCCAAACGGGATTGTTGAGACTAGTAGGCCAGCGCAAAAAACTATTAAACTACCTTCAACGTAACAATATTGGGAGGTATCGCTCGATCCTAGCAGAATTAGATCTCAGAAAATAAATTATTCTATAACACAACAGGGAACCCATCAAAGGTTCCCTTTTCTCTTTATTTACCAGAACCAACTTAAGGGTTCTAACCAATCAATATGAAACTAAATGTAATTTCAAAGACCTGCAAATTGCCCGATGGGCGAGAGATCACCATAGAAACAGGCAAGCTTGCTCGTCAAGCTGACGGATCGATTGTTCTGAGGATGGGCAAAACGATGATATTGGCAACGGTAGTCGCCAACCAAAAAGGAAAAGAAGGGGCAGACTTTTTACCCTTGTCCGTGGATTATCAAGAGAAATTTGCTTCTACCGGAAAAATCCCGGGCGGATTTTTGAAACGCGAAGGAAGGCTTTCTGATTATGAGATATTGATCAGCCGTTTGGTTGACCGGGCCATTCGCCCATTGTTCCCCAATGATTATCACGCAGAGACTCAGGTGAATATCCAACTTATTTCTGGTGATCCTGCAGCATTACCTGATTCTTTAGCCGCTTTTGCAGCCTCCTGTGCACTCTCTGTTTCTGATATCCCTTTTCAAGGGCCAATTTCAGAAGTAAGGGTTGGACGCGTTGAGGGTCAATACATTATCAACCCTACCTTAGAGCAAAAAGAGAAAGCGGATTTAGACTTTATTGTTGCCGCCTCTATCGAAAACATCCTTATGGTGGAAGGAGAGTGTAAGGAGATCAATGAGGCCGATATGCTGGAAGCATTAAAGATAGCTCATGAGGCCATCAAGGCGCAATGCCAGTTGCAAATTGAGTTGACACAGGCCGTAGGCAAAACCGAGAAGCGGGTGTATAGCCACGAATTGAAAGATGAAAATCTACGCGAAGAACTTCATAAGCTTTTATATGATAAGGTCTATGAAGTAGCTCGAAAACAATTGCCGAGCAAGCATGATCGGTCTGAACTTTTTAGTAAGATCGAAGAGGATTATATCGCAGGGTTGCCTGAAGACTCTACGGTGAATAAAGATCTCGTTAAAAAATATTACCATGATATCCAAAAGAAAGCGTGCCGCGATTTAGTGTTGAATGAAAAAGTAAGATTGGACGGACGCAAACCAACGGAAATACGCTCAATCTGGTCAGAGGTAGACTACCTTCCGTCTGCGCATGGCTCGGCCATATTCACCCGCGGAGAAACGCAATCGTTGACCACAGCAACCTTAGGTACCAAATTGGATGAGCAGATGATTGATGGTGCCATGTTTGATGGCAACAACAAATTTATTTTACATTATAACTTTCCTGGCTTTTCCACGGGTGAAGTAAAACCAAATCGCGGACCGGGCCGCAGAGAAGTTGGGCATGGGAATTTGGCCATGCGCTCCCTCAAACAGGTGTTGCCCAATATGAATGAAAGTCCCTATACGATTCGCATTGTTTCAGATATTTTAGAATCCAACGGATCATCTTCTATGGCTACTGTCTGCGCGGGTTCATTGGCACTTATGGATGCTGGGATTCAGATTAAGGCTCCCGTTTCTGGTATTGCGATGGGAATGATTTCTGATAGCAGCACAGGAAAATATGCAATCTTGTCAGACATCCTCGGTGATGAAGATCATTTAGGTGATATGGACTTTAAAGTGACCGGTACTGAGAAAGGAATCACGGCATGCCAAATGGATTTGAAAGTGGATGGTTTGACCTACGAAGTATTGAGTGAGGCATTGCACCAAGCAAAGGAAGGGCGTCTTCATATCCTTAATGAAATGAGGAAAACGCTTTCGGCACCAAATCCAGACCTAAAGCCACATGCTCCGCGTGCGGTCACCATCACTATCGACAAAGATTTGATCGGGGCAGTAATTGGCCCAGGCGGAAAAGTTGTTCAGGATATTCAAAAAACCACTGGAGCCACTGTTGTGATTGAAGAAGTAGGCAATAAGGGCTTGGTGAATATTTTTGCCACGGATCAAACCGTTATGGATGCGGCTGTTAAACGCATCAAAGCGATTGTGGCCGTTCCTGATGTTGGTGAAGTGTATACGGGTATTGTCAAGTCGATCATGCCATTCGGTGCGTTTGTTGAGTTCATGCCGGGTAAAGATGGGCTGCTTCATATTTCCGAAATCAAATGGGAGCGTCTTGAAACGATGGATGGCGTGCTAGAGGTAGGGGAGGAAGTGAAAGTGAAATTGATCGAAGTGGATAAAAAGACTGGTAAGTTTCGCTTATCGCGCAAGGTTTTATTACCGAAATCTCCTGCAAAAGAAGGGGCACCTGCTGCTTAATTTTGACGATTTCTACATCATTGAAGGATCCTTTACGGATCCTTTTTTTTAATCAAATCCATGGAACCTGAGTTTTTTCGGAACTTATTTCAGAATTTCGTGTGTTTGATTTAATGTTGTAAAAAAGCCCGATGAGACAGCTTAAGATCAGTAAACAGATTACCAACCGCGAAAGCCAGTCCCTTGACAAATATTTACAAGAGATTGGAAAAGTAGATCTGCTCACCCCTGATGAAGAGGTTGAGTTAGCCAAGCGGATCAAGGAAGGCGATCAGATTGCGTTGGAAAAACTAACGAAAGCAAATTTGCGTTTTGTGGTATCGGTGGCGAAGCAATATCAGAACCAAGGGCTGTCTTTGGGTGATTTGATTAACGAAGGAAATTTAGGTTTGATCAAAGCGGCCCAGCGTTTCGATGAGACGCGTGGCTTTAAGTTTATTTCGTATGCGGTTTGGTGGATCCGTCAGTCCATCCTTCAAGCCCTTGCAGAGCAGTCGCGCATTGTCCGTTTGCCCCTTAACCGGGTTGGCTCGCTGAATAAAATTTCAAAAACATTTTCAGAACTTGAACAGCGGTTCGAACGCGAACCTTCACCGGAAGAGTTGGCGGAAGTATTGGAAGTTACCACAGCGGAAGTAGTGGACACAATGAAAATTTCAGGACGCCACGTTTCAATGGACGCTCCTTTTGTTCAAGGCGAAGAAAATAGTTTGTTGGATGTTCTTGAAAATGACAGTGAGGAGACTCCGGATTCTGGGTTGATGACCGATTCGTTGAGACGGGAGGTGCAGCGTGCGCTCTCAACCCTAACGCAGCGCGAAGCAGATGTCATTACCTTATATTTTGGTCTGAATGGCGAGCACGCAATGACCTTGGAAGAGATTGGTGAAAAATTTAGTCTCACCCGTGAGCGTGTCAGGCAGATTAAAGAAAAAGCAATAAGAAGGCTAAGACATACCAGCAGAAGTAAGGCTTTGAAACCTTATCTCGGTTAATAATGTTTTTAAAATGAACAAATTCAAGGTCTCAAGGTACTTGAGACCTTTTTTTAAAAAATACAGTCCTATGAAAAACGTTGAAAAAGTGAAGGTATTAATCATCGGTTCAGGCCCAGCCGGGTATACGGCTGCCATCTATGCAGCACGCGCTGGGCTATCACCCGTGCTCTATACAGGCGCCCAACCTGGTGGGCAATTAACGATCACCAACGAGGTGGAAAACTTTCCGGGTTATCCCGATGGAATCAATGGGCCTCAGATGATGATCGACTTGCAAAAACAGGCGGAGCGATTTGGGACCAAAGTAAATTTTGGATTAGTCACCGCGGTTGATTTTTCCGATTACCCGCTGAAAGTTACCGTTGATGAAACGCATACCGTTGAAGCAGAATCCGTAATCATTGCGACCGGTGCAACCGCAAAATATCTAGGCTTGCCTTCTGAACAGACCTATGCCAATAAAGGCGTGTCGGCTTGTGCTGTTTGTGATGGATATTTTTATAGAGGAAAAGAAGTTGCTGTAGTTGGTGCCGGAGATTCGGCCGCGGAAGAATCCACTTACTTGGCTAACCTTTGCACTACTGTTCATCTCATAGTCAGAAGGAGTGAAATGCGTGCATCGAAGATCATGCAGAAGAGAGTGTTGAGTGCCCCGAATATTAAAATTCATTGGAATACTGAGACGGAAGAAATTTTAGGTGACGAGAATGGCGTGAACGCAATTCGGGTGGTGACGGATGGAGTACAAAATACAATACCGGTACAAGGTTTTTTTCTGGCCATTGGTCATAAGCCGAATACCGAAATATTCAAAGGCCTACTGGACATGGATGAAGCCGGTTACATCAAAGTAGTGCCTGGGTCGACCAAAACTAAAGTGGAAGGTGTATTTGCGGTTGGCGATGTGGCCGATAGGGTTTACCGCCAGGCAGTAACAGCCGCAGGAACCGGTTGCATGGGTGCCCTTGATGCAGAGAAGTTCCTAGCCGCAAAAGAAGCCGAACTCGCTCATTCCTGAACCCATGAAATTAGATATTTTACTCGTTGTTGCCCACCCGGATGATGCCGAGATAAGCTGTGGCGGAACTATCGCCAAACATATTTCCCTGGGGTATAAAGTGGGCGTGGTCGACCTTACTCGGGGAGAATTAGGAACTAGGGGCACTGCGTTGACCCGTGCGCAGGAGGCCATGGAATCAACAAAAATACTTGGTCTGGAAGTGCGGGAAAACCTTGGGCTTCGGGATGGCTTTTTTAAAAATTCAGAGGAAGATCAACTTAAGGTGGTCGCAGCTATTCGAAAATACCAACCCGAAATCGTACTTGCCAATGCCACGCACGATCGCCATCCAGACCACGGTCGTGCTTCGAATTTAGTTTATGAATCATGTTTTCTTTCTGGACTTACGAAAGTAGAAACGAAAGAAAATGAATGGGTACAGACAGCCTGGCGTCCAAAGGCTGTTTATTGTTTTATTCAAAGTCAATACATTAAGCCTGATTTTATTGTTGATGTATCCGAATTTTGGGAGAAAAAAATGATGGCCTTGCGCGCGTTTAAATCTCAATTTTATGATCCGCAAAGCAACGAGCCGGAGACCTTTATTTCAAATCCAGGCTTTATGAAATTGATTGAGTCTCGTGGTCACGAAATGGGCTATTCCATTGGCGCCAAATATGGTGAAGGATTTACGGTTCGAAATATGCTAGGGGTGGATAATTTATTTAACCTAAAATAAACGGAGATCGAACCGATCCAATTTTAGGTGAGTGGCTCAAGGCGCAAGGCGATAAACTTTCCATAGTCCATCCACTTTCGTGAAAGCAATTCGGTCATGAAGTCGGTTCGGTCGGCCTTGCCAGAATTCAATTTTTAAAGGTTCAACTTCGAACCCTCCCCATTGTTGCGGTTTTGGCAACTTCTCAAGTTGCTTAAATTTAGCCTGAATTTTCTTTACGCGTTCTTCAAGAATTTCGCGACTGGCAATTATTGCACTCTGTGGGGATGCCCAAGCACCAATCTGACTTTCACGCGGTCTGCTTTGAAAATATTTTTCGGAGGAATGATGGTCGGTTCGCAAGGCGGCACCTTCTATGCGCACTTGACGTTCTAGTTCAGACCAGAAGAATGTGAGGCTGCAGGCTGGATTTTTTTCAAGTTCTTTCCCTTTTTGACTTTGATAGTTGCTATAAAATATGAACTTATCGCTTTCAATTCCTTTCAGCAAAACGATTCTTCCTGAGGGTCGACCATCTTCGGATACTGTAGATAGAGTGAGGGCATTGGGCTCCGGCACCTTGGCTTTTAAAGCTTCGTCAAACCATTTTTGAAACAGTGCTATCGGGTTTTTTCCTGCTGTATTGATTTCAAGCGTAGATTTTGAATAATCATTCCGCATGTCAGATAATGCCTTCAATTGTAGTTGTAGTTAACGTAAAAAAAAGTTTATTTGAAAAAGTTTTTGGATTGTCGCTAATGGAAGACAACTTTCAGCAATTTACAGACGTTTTAATAAAAGAATCATGGATTTCTTTGATTATTCAAATAAACTGAACCCAAAAGTTGGCCGCTTGCTTGTCTCAGAGCCCTATTTGCCTGATCCTAATTTTGAGCGGACTATTATTTTAATTTGTGAACATAATGAGGAGGGCACCGTTGGTTTTGTCCTAAATAAGCCATCTTTGACCAAGTTAGGAGAGCTGATTTCTCCCCTTCAACAATTGGAAAATACGGTCTGCATGGGTGGACCCGTGCAGCAAGATACCCTTCACTACATTCATCGTTGTGCTGGTATTGATGGCGCAGTAGAGATATCAGAACGGATTTTTTGGGGAGGAGAATTTAATCAGGTTGTTGAAAAACTAGAAACGAAGCAGCTAGAGAATGAGGATATAAAATTTTTTCTTGGTTATAGCGGTTGGTTACCAGGGCAGTTAGAAGAAGAGATAAAAGTTAATTCATGGATCGTCAGCGACTTTCTTAGTGAAGAATTGATCTTCGAAACATCGGAGGAAGAAATGTGGAAAATGACATTAAAAAAGATGGGTGGACGATTTTCGATGTATTCAAATTACCCCGTTGATCCTTCGATGAATTAACTGACTTTTTGTATTTTTACGTTTAATAAATGGTGATGGAAAACGAGAGCGTGTTGGGTGAGGATAAGGAGACTGTGATCGAGCAGGATAAGCTGCTAAACGGTAATGGCCATACTCCTTCTGGTTTGAGCCTGAAACTTCCTTCTTCTCCAGATGAGGAAGAAGAAAAGTTGCACCCAGAAGAATCCCTTCTTGAAAGCAAACCGATTGATTATTCAAATTTAGATAAAAAGGATTTTGTTGGCCTATTAAAAGAGGCTGCCGCCAATAACGATTTCAAGAGAGCGGAGGCATTGATTCGTGAAATCAAACCTTTATTTGATGATATCCGGCATCAGGAAAGAACGGAGGCACTTATTCGTTTTAAAAAAGACGGAGGAATTGATGAGGATTTTGACTACAAAGGTGATGAATGGGATCACGCCTTCGATAGCTATCTAAAATCAATCCGGGAGAATCGCCAGCGACATTTTCGCGAACTTGAAGATCAGAAAAATTTCAATCTTCAGTTGAAAACCGAACTGCTTGAACGCTTTCGCCAGTTAGTGGATGGAGAAGATTCGGAGCATGCGCTTCGGCTTTTTAA
>DAHVFH010000060.1 GCA_027317105.1 Cytophagales bacterium | reverse complement strand
CTAAAACCAGGCTGTGTTTAACCGAAAACTCGATACATTTTTTTCTCCATTTTGCCAGTTAACTTTTGGTGGTCACTTTGCAGCGGAAAAGAGTGGTCACTTTGTGCGGAATTTCCAATAAGGTGAAGGACTTAATGTATCACAATCCAAAAGGCAATAGAAAAGGTATTAATCTCTCCATGCTTCGAGCATCTGGAAAAAAGTATTCAAACAACTGGGATATTCTAAAGAAATAGCATGAGCAAAATAACCAACAAAATCGAAGCGCATGATCGCTCAATCTCCGAAGTACTGGATGATAAAAAGTATACTGTAGATTATTTCCAACGCGAGTACAAATGGGAAGAGCGCCACATCGAACAACTGGTTTCAGACCTAACTTCATCTTTTCTTGATGAATACCGACCTGAGCACAAACGCAAGGACATTGAGAATTACAACTCCTACTACCTCGGTCCCTTTGTAGTCAGCGTAAAAGATGGCAAGAGAAGCATCATTGATGGACAGCAACGGCTTACCTCACTGACCCTACTATTGATTTATCTCAACAACCTTCAAAAGGTACTAGGCTATACTGAGAAATTAGAGTCACTAATTTTTTCCGAGAAATACGGTGATAAGTCATTCAACATTCAGGTGGATGAACGAATGCATTGCTTAAACCAGCTTTTCAATAATCAGGAGTATGATTTGCGCGAGGAAGATGATGAATCGACTAAAAACATGGCAGCGCGCTATGATGACATAGAAAAATCCTTTCCTGAAGAAATAAAGAATGATGTGCTGCCCTTCTTCATTGATTGGCTAAAATACAATGTGGTATTAGTTGAGATCATTGCATACTCTGATGAAAACGCCTACACCATTTTTGAAACCATGAACGACCGTGGGCTAAACCTGACACCCACCGAAATGCTAAAGGGTTTCATCCTATCGAAGTTTTCTGATTCTAAGAAGAGACAAAAAGCAAATGAACTTTGGAAAGACGCTATGCAGAAATTGCACAGCTATGAAAAGGATGAAGATCAGCGCTTTATTCAGGCATGGTTCAGAGGTCAATATGCGGATACCATTCGTCCGGGTAAAGCAGGTTCAAAGAACGAAGACTTTGAAAAAATCGGTACGCGCTTTCACAGTTGGTTCCGAGATAATCTCGATAAAGCTAACCTAGTAGATGAAGCTTCGGAGAAGTTTGAAGCTTTTATCGATAAGGATTACAAATTCTTTTTAAAAGCCTACTTAAACGTCCTAAAAGCTGAGCGAACCTTCAATCCCTCCCTGGAGCATATTTTTTACATCAGCCGATGGGGTATTGCTAATTCACTAAGTTATCCATTGCTACTCGCTCCCATAACAGTTTCCGACAGTGATGAAGTGGTTAATCAAAAGATGGATTTGGTAGCTCGCTACATCGAGGCGTTTGTAGTTCGCAGGTCTGTTAACTTCCGGAAGTTCGCCTCAAGTTCAATTCGTTATACCATGTACACGCTGGTAAAAGAAATCAGAGGGAAGAATATCATGGAACTTCAAGGCATTCTGAAAAGAAAGCTTGATGAAATGGAAGAGACTCTTTCAGAGATTGCGATCTTCCGCTTACATGGCCAAAATAGATTATTCGTGAAGTATCTATTATCTAGAATGACAAGCTTCGTAGAAAAACAAGCTGGTCTCAATTCCTCATTTGAAAAGTACTTTCATAACCACGAAGGCAAGCCTTTTGAAATCGAACACATTTGGGCAGATAAGTTTAGAGAGCACAAAGATGAATTTGATCAAGAGTACGAATTTCAGGAATACAGAAATCGCCTAGGTGGCCTGATTCTGCTTCCAAGAGGTACAAACCAATCTTTCAGTGCAAAACCTTACCCGGAAAAATTGAAGCACTACATAAAAGAAAATATGTTAGCTCAGTCGCTTTGCGAATTGAACTATCAAAACAATCCTAACTTCCGTAACATGAAGAACGAGTTGGGTTTAGAGTTTAAGGCTCACGTTCAATTCAAAAAGAAGGACATCGAGGAGAGACAAGAACTCTACAAAGCAATTTGTGAGAAGATTTGGGAGCGATAGTGCCCCTATTTTTTACCTCTCTATATTAATCCGTAGAAGAACACAAACAGATTTTACCCTTTTAAATTAAGACGCATGCGTTCAACCGGAATTGAGTTCTTCAATGAGTTAACAGAATATCACAACGACTCCAATGACATCAAGGCGAAATATGCTAGAATGCGTTCATTGTTAGAGCGTGTTTCAAAAGATTTAACATCGGGTGATAGCGTTCAGTTTTCAAATCTTTTTTCGCGGCTAAGTTTTGTTTGCACAAAGACCAATCTGGACAAGCGGAAAACCTATCAGATTAACACTTTTAGGATAAACGCGAACAACGTACTCCACTCAAACTTTTCGCCATCCCGAGAAGAATACTTGCAAGATCTGAAAGCACTTTGCAATGCAATCAGTCACTTCTACGATACTGAAATCCCGCAAGAACTTTTTGAAGAATTGCCAACAAGAGATGTTTTCAAACCTTCCTTGAGACCTAAAGGTCAGAAGCATGCGCGGATAAGAGTGGAGGTGGATCGGTGGGATGACACCTTTATTTATGGTTACGATGAAGAACATCCTACAGAAGAACCAATAAAAATCAAACACCATATCGAAGGATTGAATGCCGAGTTCAATACAACCATTTCAAATCTCTGGAAAGGAGCTCAATTGAATTTAATAGATGCAATTCTGGATGAAGCTGGTGTCTACACACCAGAGTATATTGTTTTGGAGCCGGACTATTTGATAGACATCAGTTCTTTGGCAGAATGCTTTAAGGAATATGGGAGTCATCCGCTGAATTTCATTCAAGGCAAGTTTGAAGCGTTAAAAAACACAAAGCATATTCTCTTGGGTGCTGCTGCCAACCTCTTTTTAGACGAATTTGTGAATGAGAAACCTTCTAAGCCGGTTGTGTATAACGAGGCAATTAGAAAAGTATTCAAAGCATCTCCTTTTGAATTCTCAACCTGCTCTGACATACAAACGCAAGCCGCCTTTGTTGAATTTCTTCAAGGGACCAAAAGCCAGTTTGAAAATGTAAGAAATGTCGTTAATAATGTATTTGTTCATAATGACCACAACATAGACAGAGAGGAAGGTATTTTAGAGCCCTCATTCATATGCGAACAGTTTGGCGTGCAGGGACGATTGGATTTTTTACAAAAAGTTCCTACTTCAAATTTTTCAAAAATCCTCGAACTTAAATCAGGGAAGGCGCCCTTTCCCGATAACAATACATCCCTGATTGGAAAAAATCACGCTACTCAAACGTTCTTATATCAACTGGTGATTCAAACTGTTTTAGGGATTCCATTTCAATCATTACGTGCTTACATTTTTTACTCAAAGTATAACGAAGGGAGTTTGCGTTTGAGTGTCCCTGTTAAAAGTCGCTTGAGAGGTATTATCAATTTAAGAAATCTGATTGTCTCTTCAGAAAGAAAAATTGCAGCCGATAAAACGAATTCTGTAACCAAGCAACATATTGCCAGCATTACTCCCGAGACACTGATTACAAATGAATCGGTAAGTCAGAACTTCATAGATAATTACATCATACCTCAGATAAGAGAGTTCAAATCGCACTTCCATAGTGCCAGTCCCCTGGAATTGCAATACTTCCATGCTTTTTACTCATTTGTTACCAAGGAGCATTTCCTTTCAAAGGCAGGTGATACAGACTATGAAGGAAGCAAAGGCATATCTACACTTTGGCTTTCCACCCTTGAAGAAAAGATTGAAGCAGGTGAAATACTAACCAATCTAAGCATAGATCAAAATTTATCAGAAGAGGATCCTGCCACAATTCAATTAGCAATTCCAGCGTACAATTCTAACTTCCTTCCAAACTTTAGAAAAGGCGATATTGTAGTCCTCTACGAGCGGAACTCTGAGTTTGATAACGTAACAAACAAGCAAATTTTTAAAGGCGCTATTGAACACCTGTCACCGGATGAGATTACCGTAAGGCTCAGAAATAAACAGAGAAATAAATCCGTGTTGCCATCTCATAGTAAGTATGCGATTGAACATGATTTTTTAGACTCTTCCTACAATGCCATGTACAGAAGCTTGTACTCCTTCCTACAAGCGAACAAAGAAAGGCGGGATTTGTTGCTTACCGAAAGACAACCAACACAAGACAATTCAAAGCAATTAACAGGTGACTATGGTAGCCCCGAAATAAACGAGGTTATTTTAAAGGCAAAACGCGCAAAGGACTATTTCATTTTAGTTGGGCCTCCTGGCACTGGTAAGACTTCAATTGCCCTGCGGTCAATGGTTGAAGAGTTTTATTCAGACCCTTCCCTAAACATCATACTTCTTTCATACACCAATAGAGCAGTTGATGAAATCTGTGATGCCTTGGACAAGGCTAAAGGAAAACCACCTTATGTCAGAATTGGCAATGAGCTTTCATGCGAAGAAAGGCACAGAGACAAATTGTTGGAAAAAGTAATTCAAAAATGTGAAACGAGAGAGCAGGTAAAATCTACCATTCAGGGATATAGGCTTTTTGTCGGAACTGTTGCTTCCGTTTCAAGCAAGACAGAATTATTCAAACTCAAAAGATTTGAGGTCGCAATCATTGATGAAGCTTCTCAAATTTTAGAACCTCAAATTCTTGGCATTCTGTCCGCCAAAGATGCGCTTGGCGCCAATGCTATTGACAAGTTTATTTTAATCGGTGACCATAAGCAGTTACCTGCTGTTGTACTTCAAACTCCCCAAGATTCCATTATCGAATTAGCTGAACTGAATAGAATTGGTTTAGTTGATAGGAGGAATTCGCTATTCGAAAGATTATATCGGTTAAATAATTCTGGCAGCCATTCAGGCGTAACAGCCATGTTGCATAGACAAGGGAGAATGCACCCCGAGATAAGTCTTTTCCCCAATTACGCCTTCTATAAAAATCAACTTGTTCCTGTTCCAACAGCACATCAAACAGAAAAGCTTGCTTTTACAAGATATGACAAGCTTAATGGCATAGAAACGCTCACTGCAACAAAACGAGTTTGCTTCATCCCATCAGAAAAATCTAAAACAGATAAGTCCAATAAGATAAACTCAAACGAAGCCAGCATTGTTGCTACGCTTGTAAAAACCACATACGATCTTTATCAAAAAAATGCACTCACATTTAATCCTGAAGAGAGCATCGGTGTAATTACTCCTTATAGAAGTCAGATTGCACTA
The DNA here is from genome assembly GCA_027317105.1 of Cytophagales bacterium. Taxonomy (GTDB): domain Bacteria; phylum Bacteroidota; class Bacteroidia; order Cytophagales; family Cyclobacteriaceae; genus ELB16-189. The sequence continues at coordinate 8,165 of DAHVFH010000060.1, read as the reverse complement.
ATCAGGCGTGAAATCCACAAACTAAACATCCCCGCACTAGATAAGATTACAGTGGATACAGTTGAGCGTTTCCAGGGAAGTCAACGGGATATGATCATCTATTCCTTTAGCATTAATCAATTCTATCAGTTAGATTTCTTAGCGAACAACATAGAAGAAGACGGGATTCTTATTGATCGGAAATTAAATGTCGCAATTACAAGAGCCAAGAAGCAGTTGTTCATAACTGGAAATCCTGGCATCCTTCCCAACAATCTCACCTATTTCAGATTGATAGAATTCATTCGTTCGAAAGGTGGTTTTATAAACTGCAGCACTGTTGATTTTCTAAAGGGTGCATTCAAAATTGATGAAACAGATACTGACCAGAATATCACAGAGAATATCTATGAGCCTGATCAGTCTTTTGCGAAAACGTACAATGCCCTTGTCATTGATCCGATTAAGAACCATCCCAAAACGCAATACCCTAGCCTGATCTATGGGAATGATTCTGATTTCAATCGACTCAACGTGATTGAATTTGGTAGAGCTAACTTTTCCGGACAAGAAAATCTGTTTGGTTATACTCAACAGGAGAGAACAAATCTTTATTGCTTTTACAATATGCGGAAGCACTATTTTAGTTCTTACGCGATTTTTAAAAGCTTCAGTGACTTTTTCAATCTTTCATTTTCCAATACGGTCAACAGGATAGCTTTTTTTGATTTTGGTTGCGGTCCGGCTACCTCTGGCCTTGCCTTTAATCAATACTTTGGCACAAAGCCCAATTTTAACTTCAACTACATAGGCATTGATACGGCAACCGCCATGCTTGAAAAAAGTAAGCAATTTTTGACATCGGGTCTATTTAGCAAAGACACGAAATACTTATTGGAGGAGTCATTGAATAAAATTTCAGGTGATTATCAGGAAAGCATTTTCACACTATCAAATACTGTGATTTTGAATTTCTCCTATCTCTTTGGCACCCTCACGAAAGACGATGCTGAAAGGCTGGCCGATAAAATCAATGTAATGATGGATAAGTTTCCGTTGAACAAATACATTCTACTATATCAGAACTCCTCATTGGAGAAGAGAAATAGAACATATAGCGCGTTTAAGAAATTAATTTCACGGTTAAAACCAATAAGTCAAAATATGCCAAGAACTGAAACCATTACCTATCGTAATGCGGAGATGAGCCGCTATGACAAAACGGAAACGGTTTTTTATGAAATACTGAGTAATTAAAAATGACACTGGATCTATTTAAAGAGAATAAAACCAACAGAGAACTATCCTTAGAAAATGCTAATGCAATTCAAGGGCTAAAAATATATTTTGATTTTATCTCAGTCGAAGAAGAAAATGAACTCTTAAAAAACATTGATGCTAATAACTGGCTGAATGATTTGAAAAGGAGAGTACAGCACTATGGTTATAAATATGATTACAAGGCCAGAAGAATTGACAACTCCTTTTTCATAGGTGCCGTCCCTCAATGGATGAATTTTCTAATTAAGAGATTGAATAAACAAGGAATAATTGATTTCACTCCAGACCAGGCAATTATAAATGAGTATGTCGATGATCAGGGTATCTCTCCACATATTGATTGTGAACCTTGTTTTGGAGATACAATCATTTCAATTTCTTTAGGAGGCACTTGTGCATTCAATTTTGAAAGAGAACCAAACTCAAAGGATAAGCTTTCACTATTTCTTGAACCAAAAACCTTAGTAGTAATGACTGGTGAATCCCGGTTCAATTGGTATCATGGTATTCCCAATCGAAAAAGTGATGACTTTAACGGAGCCAATCATAAAAGGGGAAGAAGAGTTTCCATAACCTTTAGAAAAGTAATCGTTTAGTCCCACCCACCGCACATCCCCCCGCAGGTTAATAAGGTGTTCCTCCTTCCTTGCCGCAAAAGATCACGCCAGCACTCACAGTCCGTGCTGTTGCTAACACGCTTCCATCCGCACAAACAGCACCAACTGTTCGCCTAAAGGTTTCGCTGCGCTCCATGCTGTCATGCCTTTTGCTTTGGCTGCGTCATTCGTCACGGCAGCTCCTATGTCCTGCATCCCGCTTCGTTCAGTCGTCCTTCATTACACTACATTACGCTCCATTCGCTGGCCAGCACTCACGTTCATTGCATTTGGTTTATCGGCTTCAGCACAATCATCGCACATAAACACAAATTCCATTCACTTCCAGCGCAAGCTCATTCCACTTCATTTCGTTTCATTCAGTCCTCTTTCACTCAGCAAGCTGAAGTCCACCCGCTGCCATTGTTGTGCTCGCCTGCGCTGTCGTCCGGGCTGCGGGCTGTCATGCTTTTTGCATCTCCACTTGTTGGCTGACGAACGCCCAGCACCTTTCAACAACCAACCGCACAAAGCAAAAAATCACGCCAGCCCTTGTTCGTGCGGCCACTGCTCGACCCATGACACATTCCGTGGCCTTCTCATAGTTCGCATCGCCCTCCTTTTGTCGGGCTTTAATGCTCACACCCTACCTCCTGCTCGCGGGACTCACTTCGTTTCTCTTCGTTCGCCCTGGGCGGCTCGCAAATCCGACAGAGGCCAGCGCACGACTGACGCACAGTTAGTTTTTCAAATTTAGATCTGGAACAATAATCTAAATAGTATTAAATTGATGGCTAGACAAATCCAAAAATGAAAGATTTCACCAATGATTTCGAGAAGATAATTATTGAATGGTCAAAAAGTGGAAATGAAAACGCCACCTACTTAGCATATCTTCTTAATGAAGCTGTAAAAGCAGAGCATCAATATCTATTTTCCCGCGCCAAAGAACTTCAAGCTGGGCTAATGGTATTAAGGAATAATCCGAATGATAGATATTATCCGATGCCCAAGTGGGTTCACCACAGAATCGAGAAACTTCTTCTAAACAGCAATGTTGTAAGGCAGCAGAGGAGCAACCCAAGTTAATCCATCATGTATAGTTTCTTTACATGAGGAATATATCATGTATAATTTAGCCTTTTCAATACATGATTAAACTCCGGGTAACACCACTATTGCGGTAGATTAGATGTGGCAAAAGTTAAGCATAACACAAAGTTACGGGCTTGCGGAACTAAAAGCTTCAAGGGTTCGCTACGCCCGACTCAAAACAAAATCTCCACCTTCTGTCAGTCGTTCGTTCCTCACTTCTTCCGCCAGGTAGTATTTTCTTTTGGCGGCCCTTGCATCTTTTAGTCCGGTCCCGTGTGGTGCGAGCATTATGTTTAAATATTTATTTCGTGTCCGCATCGGTGGCTGGTGGCTGCTGGGGGGCGTTTGGTTCAAATGGGTTCGCCCGTTTATGTTTTATCGTACACGCACATGCAGTGCGCCTGAGGTTTGGCTCCGGGTCTTCTGGCTAGAGCTAGGCATTTCAAAGCTCCCTTTTTAGGGGGCTTTTTTTTCTCCTATTAAACAAAGTCACAAGAAAATGGAGATCCCTATTTTACCCTACCTCTTTTTAGTATATAGGTTGAAGCTTCTAAATCAATTTCATCTGTAGTTTTTATTCTTAGCTGAGTTACCCATTCATCAATTTCCGCTTTTTTGAAATAGACTCTCTTTCCTCTTTTAAAATGCGGAATCTTTCTGGTTGATGTATCCTTATAAAGGGAGGATTTTGAACATTTTAAATACTCTGCAAGTTCGTTGATATTCATAATCTGTTTATCTGCTTGTACTTTGTAGCCTACTGAATTGGTTGCTCTTAATTCATGTAAGAGACTTTCAATCGCTTCAAGTCTTTCCATGATCATTTCGAATGGGTTTTCCATATTTCAAATTGGTTTAGCTATAATCTTAATTGAAAGATTATTGTTACGCAAAAATTAAAAGAGTCAGCAAAGATAGGCTGGCTTGCGCCCGCTCCAGCGCTCATGGTTAAGCAAGGAACTACGGCATAAACACATGCCATCGCACATCCCTTCATTTATTCCGTTCCTCCTTGCTTCACCTCCATAGCCAGCCTGTTCAGAAGGCTTCTCTTTTCTTTTTTTTCGTTTTTTCTTTTCTCTTAAAAATGTTCGTGGGGGTCGCGCAAAATTTTAAAGCGCAAACTATGAACACACCGAAAATCAAAACACACAGAATGATAGATGAATTCAAAAATCAAAATCACTTTTTCATTTTATCTAAAGGCTACAATGCCGGGAAGCCACTTTTAAATCCTTGCCCAAATTGCTTTGTAGTAATCACTTCCAATTTGGAAGAAAAAGAATATTTCTACTGGCTTTGCTATGGGCTTTGGGTAGGTGGGTTTTTCCGTCAGGTTCTCACCGGTTCGGTGATCCCATTTTTACGAATCAGCGAACTTCATCAAGTTATTAACGCAACCAGATCAAAGGTTGCTTTGAGAAAGGAAGCTCTCATGAACTCACTTGAAATTTTAAATAAGCTTTCTGCTCATCACGATAACCTGGTAAAGCAGATTCAACTCATCAAGCAAGCAAAGAAAGCAATCATGTATAAAATTTTAAGGTAAGCCTAAAGCAAAGAACCCTGACAGCATTGTCAGGGTTCTTTTTACTCCGAATCCTTCAGGATCTTCTTCGACATCCATTTCATAAAGAGAGATATCATAAAACTGACTACCGCTCCGATACACGCCAACACCGCAGTCTTTACAATGTCCTCCGAATGAATATTCGCGAAGATCGTGAGGAGGGTACCTCCGGCCGTCCCGGCCACGGTACCGCCATGGTTGCTATGAGTCGTCATCTTTGCAATCCTTTTCACCGTCAACAGCTGTCTGACTCACTGCCGTGATAACACCACCGGCCACCGTGATATATCCAGCCACGGTTATAACCGCGACCGGTAAAGCAATGGGAGCCGTGAGCAATGCACCACCGGCAGCGGCCAGCGCGAGTCCAACATTTCGCAACACCCGAAAGAATTTCGGAGTAGGTGCTTTTAATCTTTCTATCAATTTCATGATCACTTGGATTTAATTGTGATAAATACTTTCTCCTTTCGTTCCAAAGCTTCGAGCACAAATGCCTTCAGCTTTTCGTTCGCTAAGCGCGAATCTCTTCCCTTACCTGGTCCTGTCAACTGAGTGACGGGTGCGATGCATCCTTTCAGTTGAGTCTTTGCGTCATTGGCAGGATGGATAAGTATCCAGCTTCTATCCGGCACATCCACAACCAACAAGTGCAACCCAAACTTTCTTATGAATCGCTTCCGAAGCTCGTACCTTCCTTCAGGGATGCAGGAAACATTCCGCTGATTCTGGAGCCAGGGGAGCTCGATGGTGTTGCACACCACGAGCTTGAGTTCCCCATTGGTTCCTTCAGGGTCATAAGTCCTGAATAACTCCAGTTCCATTACACGCCACCGTCAACAGCCACTAACGCTAAAGCGTTGTAAACTCCGTTCTTCAATGGGTAGTAAGCGCCATTGACGAACTGCAGGAATTCAATGCCGAAGGCTGCAAAGAGCGGCTTCGTGCTGGCTGGTGTTACTGCATTGGTCAAGGTCAACGCTGCTTCAGTTTGTGGACCAAGCACCACTTCAGGAGTTGCAGAAGTAGTTACCACATAGCTTCCTGCCTCAAAGTCAACTTCAACACCTGCAGCAATCAACCGGAAATGAGTCGCACCTTGTGGTGCTCCGATCATGTTACCAGGGATATAATCCGGAACATCAACCGAGAGATTGCCAGAAGGACGATCAATGGTTGGAGTGAACGGAGCAAAAAATGTACTGCCAAGCTTTCCGTCCAGGTTGAACTCAAAGCCATTCAGCAACTCTGCTTCTCCATCGATCACGTTACGCTGTCCGCGCACGTTAGTCGCATCTGCCTGGATGACTTTCACCATCTCACGCGTCAGGCGGCTAGTCATCCGGCTATCTGAGATGTTGATAAGCAACGCACGCAATGCGGTTCTCAGCAGCTTGCCGGCCGCGCCAGCGCGTCCGAACTCGGCACCGTTCTCACGTGTGCGCTCAAAGTTGGGATCGTTCTTAATGCGGTCTGCATCAACGCCTCCTTTTTCGCGCGCAAGAAATCCATCTTGCTGAGACTTGTAGAAGGATACTCCTCCCATTTGTCCTTGTAATTTGATAATACCTTTTTGTCTTGCCATAGTTTAAAAAATTAGTTGTCCAACCTGTTCACGGCACAGTCTGGTTAAGCCGTTGTTGCAACAATGGCCAAACTTATTCGATGGAATCATCAAGACATAAGAAGCCCTTCCGCGGGTGAACACTTGCGCGTTATTCTTCCGTTATTTCCAAAAATGATTTACTTTAAGTGCAGAGCTTTGCCCAGGATAAGGCAGGGATGAAGTATAGATAGTGTATGAAAGTCAATAGGATTATTATCTACCCAAAAGATATTCAACGCATCACGGGCAAGAGTGAGCGTCATGGTAGGTTATTGATCAGACGTATCAAAGATCATTTCAAAAAAGAAGATCATCAGCTTGTGAGCATTGATGAATTCTGCTCTTACACCGGATTAAAATATGAACAAGTAACTTCATTTTTAACCGTATAAACCTGTTCAAATTTGGTACTAGTATCATCGAAATTTTGTATTTTTATCTCATAGAGAACGAACGATTTTGATCACAAAAAGAAGGTGCCAAACGAGGTGCCACTAAGATCAGAAGCGATAAGACATATTGATTATCAACACATTAGGAGTAGGTTAAAACACCCTCCTCCTCTGCCAAGTAGTAGTAAACTCATTGATAATCAGTGAATTTTGCTTTTAAAAATGAATTGAAAACCACTAAGTTCTTCAACCCAAAATCAAATCTTGCAAAGTTTACATTATCCCCATCGTTCTCTCTCAAATAGCTGATAAACTTCGAGTTTTGAAAATAGTGGAAGTTTTGTCTTTTCTGAGAAGAAATATTGACCGGCTTCAAAACCGAAAACCCTTAATGTATTTACACAAGGGTTGACGTTTTCTGTTGCTTGTTCGAAAGATGGTATTCATTTACCAAAAACAATTCGTTAGGATCAGTAGAATTTTCAGGGTTGTACAAGTGGATCACTATTGAGTTTAGGATACCAAACAAACCTGTACTTTACTTTAGTTATCAATAAAAAACGGGAGCAATCAATTGCTTGATTTACTCCCGTCTTCGTTGGCCTTCAACCGTAGCTGTTGGCAAACCCTACATCAACGCGCTCAAACTAAAACTTACCTTAACCATCTTGCGATGGTTGCTCTCAGCTTCGCGTATTCTCACCATCTCCGAAGAAACCTTGAGAAAGCACAACCTAGCCATTCCGGCTTTTTTATTTTCCAACTTCCCTAGAAATTGGCTTTTTGTTTACCGGTTTGTCCGATCAATTTGTCGCTATCGAAATAGTGATATGAAGGTGCATGTAGTTACTTGATTATCAAAATATTTTGATAAAAAGTAACGCACAACTTTTCAACCAAGTTGTGAACATTTGAGAAATGAAATTAAGAGTGGATTTTCCCTCTTAAAAAATCAGCTGTATACCCTTTTCCCTTCTTCACCATTTCTTCAGGTGTGCCGGCAAAGAGCAATTGCCCGCCGTTTTTTTCTCCACCTTCCGTGCCAAGATCAATAATCCAGTCGGCCGATTTGATGACTTCCATGTTATGTTCGATCACAATCACGGTATGGCCGATATCGACTAAGGCATTGATGGCTTTTAATAATTTAGAGATGTCGTGAAAGTGCAATCCGGTGGTAGGTTCATCAAAAATGAAAAGGAAGTTTCCCTTCATGTCCGAATTTTTTCCGAGGAAGGAGGCCAGCTTCACACGCTGCGCTTCCCCACCGCTTAACGAATTGGAAGATTGCCCAAGTTTAACATAACCCAAACCGACTTCATTGAGTGGAAGGATTTTATCATAAACCGCTTTTTTGTCACGAAAAAATTCAAGGCCTTCCTCAATAGTCATATCCAGCACATCGGCAATATTTTTGCCTTTGTGCTCCACTTCCAATACTTCTTGCTTGAAGCGTTTGCCGTGACAACTTTCGCACATTAAAAAAATATCGGCCATGAATTGCATCTCCACTTTAATCTGGCCTTCCCCTTCACAGGTTTCACAACGGCCACCTTCCACATTAAACGAAAAGTGAGATGGTTTGTAGCCGCGCTGTTGCGATAGTGTCTGATCCGCATACAATTGGCGAATGGCATCGTATGCCT